>SFGS01000083.1 GCA_004557565.1 Bacteroidales bacterium
CCGCCAACCACACAATCCCTCCGCCACCCTCTTACGAGGGCTCACCACATTGCCCCAAGGATAAAAACCGCTCGCCGTTTCACGGCGAAAAACCCCTGAAAATTGTGATTTATTGTTAGGTCGCAAACCAAAAGAACCGTCCCTTTGGTTTGCACGTCCTTGTCAAATAATTGATATTCAATAGGATATTACAATTATGGGCGGACGTGAAATATCACGTCCCTACCGGGTTTTGGTTTTTCGCCGAAGGCGAGAGGTTTTTATCCTTTTGGCGATGCCACCGCCCTCGCTGGGGAGGGCGGCGTTGGTGATGTGGTGTGGCTAATTCAAGCCTCGGCTTGAAATCAGACATGCCACAGCACTAACGACAAGTGCGAAGCACTGGCATCGCTAAAAGGCTGTTTTTTATGTTTTTGTTTCAGTCCCCCAGTATTTTTCCTCTAAACCGAATTAACACAGCAGCAAACGAGCAACTTCTTGAAATACAATAAAAATGTGGCAAGGTGAATGATTTCGCCTTGCCACTTTCTAATAACTTCTAAAAGATTATTTGAAAAGCTGTGGAATAAACATGAGTGAGTACTGACGCCAATTGCTCCAAAGATGGCCGCGTGAACTTTCGTGGAATGTGTATTTCAAACCGTTTTTAGTCATACGCTCCATCAGTTGCCTGTTTGCCTGCATCAGTCCGTCGGCACTGCCACAAGCAATCCAGTAGAGCTTTGGATTAGTCTGCGCAAGCTTAGCAAGTTTGCCGTCAAAGTTGGCATAAGCAGGCACTTCACCCTTTTCTATCAGCGTAAAATCAACGCCGGAAGAGTAGAGACCGATGTAGTTGAACATATCTGGATAGTTGGCAGTAATCATAAGCGTGTGCATACCGCCCATTGAAAGTCCTGCGATAGCACGGTGAGCCTTGTCGGGAATGGTGTTGAATGTGGCATCTACATAATTCACGATTTCTGGGAAAGCCAGTTCGAAAAGTCCGTCCTTATAGTGCGCAAGGAAATTGGTCATCACAGGCTTGTAGCTGAGATTTTCAGAAGTCTCGCCAGCAGCAGCCTGTTTGCCAAAGTTGCCGTTAGGCATCACGACAATCATTGGTTCGCACTTGCCCTCTGCAATGAGGTTGTCCATGATGCGTGAAATGTTGCCTAATTCAAGCCATGCGTTCTCGTCGCCACCGCTACCATGGAGAAGGTAGAACACGGGATATTTATTGTCGGTCTTGCCATATCCTGCTGGCAGATACACATTCATACGACGGTCGGCATTTGCTGTGTTGGAGTGATACCATACAGTACGCACCTGCCCATGGTCAACGTCCTTCACCTGATATTCATCGGCAACGCCACCACCAACGTAGAAAATGCTGAACACATTGCCCACATCGCGGCGAGTGAATGGATTGACAGGGTCGATGCTTACAACACCATCAACATCAAAACGATAGGTGTACATTTCAGAAAGGAGTTGTGGAGTGGTATATTCCCAAATTCCGTCTTTGTCTTTCTTCATAACGCCTTGACCGCCATTTTGCTCCCAGTCAGCCAATACCTTCACGCTCTTTGCCTTAGGGGCATTCACACGGAATGTAACGGTGCGGTCGTTGTTTACTTGTGGGGAAACCAATTTACCCTCACGAAACGAAATGTTCTGTTGTGCGCCCATACTCAGTGACACGAGCACAGTTGCCATTGCTACTAAAATTGCCTTCATACTTATATTTAATGTTTATGTCCTTTTATTGTTCCAACTACAAAAATAAAAAATATTTCATTTATTTCAGCCCTATTCATTGTGCTTTTTCATTTAATATTGAAATAACCAGATAATTGTGTGTGCAAAAAAAAAGAACAGTCCACCGTCTTACTCTGAGGCGGTGGACTGATTTATAGTGGGTGTGTGGTGATTAGAATCAGAAGCGGTAAGAGGCACCGATTTGGATATTGCCGTTTTTGTCGTCGATATACTTGTAGGAGTTGAGGAAGTCCATGTTGTAGCGCACATGAAACATCACATAGTCGGTGAGGTAGTATGTGGCACCGGCTCCAAGTCCCAAATCCACGGTGTGGCTCACTCGGTCGAGGTCTAAATTGCCGTCAACGCCGTCGATTTTGATTTTGTTATACACATTGAAGCCCACTTGCGGACCTGCTTCCACGCTGAAGAATGGCGACAGGCGGTATTTCACCATAATTGGAATGTTGATATAGTTTGAGGTGATCACCAGTTCCTTATCGAGCGCAGCAGCCATGCCTTGAAACTCAAACTTTTCGCCCATCACTTTCGCCACGGCTTGGCTGACCTTGAATTTGCCGCCTTGCGAACTGAACACCAGTTCTAGTGCGATGCTCCACTTGCTCAATTCGGGCTTATTGAAGCGATATTCGGCAAACAAACCCACCTGACCACCATTGCGGAAACCATGAGGAAGCGAGCCGCCCCAAAAGTGTGGCAAATTCATTGCGAACTTCACACCGCCGGTGATTGTGCCATCGAATGCCTTAAACTGAAGTTTACCTTGCGCCATTGCCCCAAACGAAAGCATCAACGCCATAGCCATAACAAGTATTTGCTTTTTCATTGTCGTTCTGTGTTATTTTCTACAAAAGTAGCAAAAACTAAGATGCCATAAAACAAATGGTGGCCAAAATGACCACCATTCATGAATAATTGAAAATGATTAGGTTTCTATTTTAGGGAAATCGGTTTTAGAATTTATAACCCAAGCCCACAAATATGTTACCGTTTTTGATGTCCTGGTCACCGTCGAACACCTTGGTGAATCCCATAGTGTAGCGTGCTTGAACAAACAAGTTGTCGGTAACATTGAATGTGCCGCCCAAGCCTAAACCGAAATCTACAGCGTTGGTGTTATCTTTCAAATCAGCGGTCTTGCTGCCTGCATCAATACCAGCGATAGAGCCTGATGCAGTGGTCTTGCTGTAAACATTGAAGCCCACTTGTGGACCGAAGTCGATAGAGAAGCATGGAGCCACATAGTATTTGAGCATCACTGGCACGTTGATATAGTTGGTGTTGAAAGTCATATCACCATCAGCCTTGATGCCAAGGAGTTCGGAGGTGCTTGAAATCTTACCGCCCTGTGAAGTGAAAAGCACTTCAGGAGAGATAGCAAACTTATCGGTGAACTTGTATTCCATCAGCAAACCTGCTTGATAACTTGGCTTGATACCATGGTTGATGTCCTCACCCCAGAAATTAGTGGCAGAGAAACCACCCTTAACACCAAAACTTAATTGTGCGAACGATGCAGAAGCACCCATGATTGTAGCGATTGCTAACAAAACGATTTTTTTCATTGTTTCTAATTTTTAGTTGATCTTATATTTGTTTTAAATTAAATTGCATTGCTTTCTGTAAGTATGCGCCTCTATGACCAAGCGAGTTTAAAAAAGTTTACACGCCCATCGCAAAAAAGGACGATTAGAACATTTTTATAGAACAATGGAGCAAAAATATGCATATAAACGAACGATATTCAACGAAAAAACGCCACCCAAACAAGGATGAATGGCAAAAAAGCATTAATTTTGCATACTGTAACAAAAAAAGGGAGATGGATATCGACTTACAAAACATTGAAAAAGAGATGGCACGCCCTATCCTCCACTTGGTGGGTGAAGTGGCCGACTCGCTGCATCGCGAATGCTATGTGGTGGGTGGCTTCGTGCGCGACATCATTTTGAAAAAGCCATCTGACGACCTTGATTTCGTGACCGTGGGGAGCGGAATTGAGGTGGCGAAAGCTGTTGCAGAAAAGATTGGCAGACGCAAAGCCTCGCTGGCGGTGTTTAAAACCTACGGCACAGCGCAAGTTAAGACGAAAGGCATGGAACTGGAGTTTGTGGGAGCAAGAAGGGAATCGTATCAGCGCAACAGCCGCAATCCAATTGTGGAAGACGGCACGCTGCACGACGACCAATGCCGCCGCGATTTCACCATCAACGCCATGGCCATTAGCGTGAACGCCAACAATTACGGCGAGCTACTCGACCCATTCGACGGAGTGGGCGACATTGAGCGCCGACTTATCCGAACACCGCTCGACCCCGACATCACCTTCAGCGACGACCCTTTGCGCATGATGCGCGCGGTGCGCTTTGCCACACGCTTGGGATTCGACATCTATCCCGAAACGATGAACGCCATCGCCCGAAATGCCGAACGCATAAAAATCATCACCCGCGAGCGCATTGCCGAGGAACTGATGAAAATCATGCGCACCGACAATCCTTCGCGCGGCTTTATGCTGCTTAGCGAATGTGGCTTACTCCCCTACATCTTCCCAGAACTTGCCGCCATGCAAGGCGTAGACACGATGAACGGCAGAGCGCATAAAGACAATTTCATGCACACCATGCAGGTGCTCGACAATGTGGCTTCGCAGAGCCAAAACGAATGGCTGAGATGGGGTGCACTGCTGCACGACATCGGCAAGCCAGCATGTAAACGCTGGGACGACCAAGTGGGCTGGACTTTCCACAACCACAACTTTATAGGAGCAAAGATGATTCCGCGCATTTTCAGCAAAATGCGATTGCCACTCAACGAGCACATGAAATATGTGCAAAAGCTGGTGGAACTGCACATGCGTCCTATCGCCCTGGTGGAAGACATCGTTACGGATTCGGCTGTGCGACGACTGCTATTTGACGCCGGCGACGACATCGACGACCTGATGCTGCTCTGCAACGCCGACATCACCTCTAAAAACGAGAGCAAGGTGAAGCGCTACAAAGACAACTATCAGCTCGTGAAGCAAAAGCTTATCGACATTGAGGAAAAAGACCGTCTGTGTAATTTTCAGCCACCTATCGACGGTACTGAAATCATGGACATTTACGGCCTCACCCCCTCTCGCCCTGTGGGTATCATTAAAGATGCTATAAAAGATGCCATACTCGACGGGATGATACAGAACAATCGGGAAGAAGCCTACGAATACATGCTGAAAAAAGCAGCGGAATTAGGGCTTCAACCAGTGAAATAAGCATATTTGCCAAATCGTGGCAAATCATATAAATTGAATTATAACTATAAAAAGAAGAAATAATAGTGCCGATTAATGTAGAAGACATGGTAGGAACATTCGAGTATTTCCTCGAAATTGCCGCAACGCTATTCTATGCCATAAGTGGTGTGCGCTTAGCAGCTGTCAAAAAATTTGACTGGTTCGGAGCTTACACAGTTGGATTTATCACAGCCATTGGTGGTGGTACGATGCGTGATGTGTTTCTGAAATGCCATCCCTTCTGGATGCTCGACCCCTGGTATTGCATCGCCACATTTGTTGGCTTTATCCTGGTGGTGGTTATGCAGAGAAAGTTAGTGAAAATTGAAGGCACATTCTATATCTTCGATGCCATAGGACTGGGACTGTTTGTGGATGTAGGCATCTACAAGTCGCTCATGCTCGGTTTCCCGATGTGGGTGGCTATCATCATGGGCACCATCACAGGCGCAATGGGCGGTGTGATGCGCGATGTGTTTATCAACGAGGAGCCGCTTGTGTTCCGCAAAGAGATTTACGCCACAGCATGTATTGGCGGTGGCATCATATATTGGCTGGTGGGCGTGATTGGTGGCAACACCATCTCCCAACTCATGTCATGTGCAATATTCATCATCATTCTTCGCTTCTTTGCCGTGAAGCATAATCTTTCATTCCCCATACTCCACGACGACGAGAATGAATAAACCACACTCTCAAAAAAGCTATGAAGGTCAAAGTCACTAAAGAAGAAAGCAAGAAAACAGCGATACAGCTTCTGAAATACGGCGTGATAGGCGCAAGCAACACCATTATCACCGCCGTGGCATTCTATGTGCTCAACACGCTCCTGAGCGTTGCCTATGTGCCCGCAAATGCTGTGGGCTATGTGCTCGGCGTGCTCAACAGCTTCGTGTGGAACAGAAACTGGGTGTTTAAAACAAAACAGAACCTCAAACGTGAGGCTCTGCTGTTTGTGATTGGTTTTCTCGTTTGCTACGGTCTTCAGATGGGCGTGAGTGGTTTGATGCTTGAAGTGTTCGATATGAAGAACTACACACTCGACTGGATTCCAAACGCAGGTCAGAACATCGTGATGCTCGCATCTATGGTGGTTTACACCATAGCCAACTATATCTACAACCGTACCGTAACTTTCAAGGTGAAAGAATCAAAATAATCCTCGATTCACAAAGACGAATTAACATGGGCAAGCCCATTAAGCCATTCGGCGTAATACAAAAAAATGAAACAACTGAAGGAGAATGAAGGAATAGAGCGCAGTTTGTTGCTTGCGATGGCTATTATTGCGGGGTTAACCGTAGCTAACTGCTATTACAACCAGCCTCTTTTAGAAATGATTCGTCACGACATGGGAGTGAGTCAGCATGAGGCAAATCTCATTACCGTTGTCACACAAATAGGCTATGCGCTTGGTTTATGTTTCCTTATTCCTATTGGCGACCTCTACTCACGCCGACGCATAATCGTTGCAAACATGACGGTGGCCGCCATCATGGCGATTATCATTGCCGTTGCCCACAAGGTGTGGATTGTTTGGGGAGCCTCTCTTCTGCTTGGTGCATGTTCTGTAATTCCACAATTCTTCATTCCTATAGCCGGTCAATATTCAGAGGAGAAGCACAAAAGTAGAAATATGGGCATCGTTCTATCTGGGTTGCTAACTGGCATTCTCGCATCGAGAGTGGTAAGCGGTTTTGTAGGTGAATGGTTGGGGTGGCGTGAAATGTTTTTCATAGCAGCTCTTGTGATGATTCTGTGTATGTTTCTTACACTCAAGATAATGCCACAAATAAAAAGCAACTATGTGGGCACATACAAGGGTCTGATGGTCAGCGTTTTTAATATTGTGAAGAACAATGGGCGCATACGCCTCTATGCTGTCCGTGCCGCTTTCAGTTTTGGTAGTATGATGGCTATATGGTCGTGCCTCGCATTTAGGTTGGCACAAGCTCCATTCTTTTCAGGTAGCGAGATGGTCGGCACATTAGGTATGTGCGGCATAGCTGGAGCATTGGCGGCAAGCGGTGTAGGCAAACTTGTGAATCAATGGGGCATAAGAAATATGAGTATTTATGGGGCTTGCTTGCAACTCGTGGCATGGAGTGTGGCCTATCTATTTGGTGACACTTTCATGGGGCTTGTTGTAGCAATCATTTTGGTGGATGTAGGTCTGCAGTGTCTGCAACTGAGCAATCAAAGTGGGTGCATTCAGGAGATACCTCAAGCATCTAACAGAGCTAACACAATATTCATGACAACCTATTTTATAGGCGGATCTTTTGGCACCTATTGTGCTGGATTGGCTTGGACACACGAAGGATGGATGGGCGTGTGTGCTGTAGGTGCAATCTTAGCAACAATTTCGCTCTGCATAACATGTTTTAATAGGCGAAGCATTTAAACGCCTCAGTGGAAAATTACTGGGGATAGATTCTGCATTGTTGCCGAATCGTGGGTGGAATCAAAAACAAAAACCTAAAAAACAGCCTTGGGGCAACGTGGAATGCTTCGCATTTGGCGGTGCGACTGTGCGCTTTGCGTCATTGGAAACGAGTTTCCATGCCGCCAACCACACA
>SFGS01000011.1 GCA_004557565.1 Bacteroidales bacterium
CTTTTTTATAACTCACTGAAAATCTGAAAGAAAAATTTTCACTTTTTTTTGACCATTTTTTGAGCCATACGCCAAATCGGGCTTTTTCAGCGAATCACCCGAAACACCTGAAACACCAGTTCAGAAATTAGAAATTAGAGGTTAGAAATTAGATTTTAGAGGGTGGAAATTAGAAATTAGAGGTTAGAAATTAGATTTTAGAGAGCGTGGGAATTAGATTTTGGAGGGTGGAAATTAGAAATTAGGGGTTAGAAATTAGATTTTGGAGGGTGGATATTGCGTTTTGGGCATTCTGGGGGCGAAGATAGGATAAGGAAGTGAGGCGTGGCAATGGCAATTTGGGCGGGTGTAGAATAAAAAAGCGCGATGCCAGAGAAGTTGCACGCGCTTATTATTTCTTAGATAAAATTCTTTTATTATATTAATGTGCTTGGTGGTTATCGTCAACGCCGTTGAAGATGTCGATAACATGCTGTGCTACCACTATCACCTTTTCAAGTTCACCACAAACTTTCTTTCTTTGGTGGAACGAGTAGAAATAAACCAAAGCACCCAGCGGTAGCCCATAAAAACAAATCTTGTTTGCACTCTCATTACTAATCAGTCGATATATCCACGAATTTGAAATGTATGGGAAGTCCATCGCCTTATTAATGATAAGCTGATTCTGTGAATTGCCAAGATACTGAACCGATTCCTCAAGCGTGGTGTGTGCCAATTCCAAATTTTCGTTATATGGCATACTTTTGAAGAACTGCACATAGGAAGGACGGCGACGGAAAAGTTGAAGAACTTCGCCCGAAAGATCCTTCAAATGCTCCATCTTGGAAATTGCCACATCATCTTCTACGGTATCAACAACCACTTCTTTCTTTTCAAGGTGACGAGTATTTACGCCTCCGAAAAATCTGCGGAACAATATGAGGTAAGAGTCCAAATCGAACACAGCAGAGTCGTTCACCGCCTTATAGGTCAGGAAAACGCCAAGCGGCAAAAGTGCTGCAGAACTGAGCCAAACGCCTTCCCAAACTGGCCAATAACCATCACGCGCCATCTTATAGCCTGTGTTGTCGATGATATAGTAGAACACGAACAGGATAATCGAAATCACAATAGGCAATCCCAAACCACCTTTTCGGATAATAGCACCCAGCGGAGCACCAATAAAGAAGAAGATAAGACATGCCAGCGAAAGTGTGAACTTCTTTTGCAACTCAATGCCGTGACGGCGAATTTGCATATTATCCTCATTAATAGAATATGACCGAAACTCGGCATTTTGAACAGTGGAACGAGCGGTGTTCATCGCGGAATTCACGACCGCCAAACGCTCCATAGTGGACATAGAATTGTAAATCGAGTCGAAGTCGAGTGGCTTGTCCATCTTCACGTCAGGAATAGCCGTAAGTTTTGGAACTGAATCGTCATACGACAGTTGGTAAGCTTGAACACCGCAGATAGGAGCCGCTTTCAACTCTGTGGCAATCGAAGAACCCACAGAATCGACTCGGAGTTGCACAGAATCAATAGTATGAACCAGTTCTGAAATATTTTTACCAATGTATTGCGACTTCATGCTATTATCGTCGAGACGCTTGAAGGTGGCGTCGTACGGAATCATAATCACCTTATCGTGGTACGATTCGCGACGATACATTTCCTTGCCAAATCCACTATTGCCCTGCTTTAAATCCTCATACCAGTTGCCATGATAAAGCTTTAGCACAATGTGCTTTTCATCTTTTGTGGTGCTCAACGAACCAGAGTCGGCAGTGACGATGCGAGGGTAAGACGAAGGCTGGTCAACGCCATAGATAATTACATCGTAGAGCATTCCTGTTTCCTTGTTTTTATCCTTCACATAAACATTATAGCCTGGAATCTGACTATTGATGGTGCCTTTAGAAATATCCAACGAGAGCTGCGTTTGCCTTGCCGAGAAAAGCAGCGTGTACATTTTCACCTGAGTTTTGGGCAAAACATCGTTTTGGAAGAAAAAAGCGCCAATGGCGACCAAGACAATGAAGATAATCAACGATTTCATCACCCTTACCAGCGAAATGCCAGCCGACTTGAGCGCAGTGAGTTCAACGTGCTCACCGAGATTACCAAAAGTCATCAGCGAGGCAAGCAGTATAGCCAAAGGCAACGCCATGGGGATAAACGACAACGCCGCATAGAAAAACAGTTCTGCCAGCACATGGATTTCCAACCCACGTCCCACCAGGTCGTTGATATAACGGAAAAGGAATTGCATTAAGAGAATAAAGACAACTATAACGAAAGTCATGCAGAACTGTGGTAGAAAAGTCTGCAACATGAATGTATTTAGTCTCTTTATTCCTAACATGAATTTTTGAATCAATTAAAATTGACTGCAAATTTAGTAATTATTTCGTTCACTCACGAAAAAAGGCACAAAGAATTGACATAGTAATAGTGCAAAACCCAAAACGAAAGGTATTGAAGATAGAAAGAGACGACTAAATGCCAAGATTGCGTTTGAGCATATCCACCGAATTATTCCACAATTCTTTAAATTCCTCTACCTCGTCGTCGTTGGAGGCGAAATCGGTAATTTTCAAAGTGCGACCGTGGGTCAGTTCCGAAACCAAAATACGCATCTCGAAGAATGTGGGCTCGTCGGCATCATCCTTCCAGTGGAAACGCACATGTGAATTTTGCCGAGCGGAGAGCAGCAACGCATCGTGCGGCTCATCGTCCCATACGATAGTGTAATTTTTGCCGTCGTTCGTCACTTCATCGGCATACCAAGTTTCGAGACCAGAGTTGGTATAAAGAAACTGCCATAACAGAGACAATGGCACCTTCTCAAAGTCATATTCTATTACAAATTTCTTCCTTGCCATAACAGGTTTTCATGTAAGTTTCCCAAAATAAGCACAAATATTCGTAACCAGCAAATTTTATAACATTTTTTTACAAGACAAATTGCCAATATTTGATGAAAAAAGCAGAAAAATGCCATGAAAAACATAGTTAAACCTAAGAAAATGAATACATAAAAAAATCGCACATAGAAAATTTCAAATATTGGCGATTTATTAGTAATTTTGCATAAAATAAATACCATCATATTCATAAGATAAATGGAACCATTATTTGAAAAATTAAAGAAAGAAGGTATTGCTAACCCTCAAAGACTCGTGCTCCCCGAAAGTACAGAAGAGCGAAATATGATAGCGGCAGACAGAATGCTTGCCGAAGGTACAGGTAAAATCACCTTCATTGGCAAAAAAGACGAAATCATCGCCAAAGCCAACGAGATGAATTTGCCAAACATCTGTAAAGCGACTTTCGTTGACAACGAAAACAGCGAGGAAACGGAAAAATACGCCCAACTGTTTTACGAACTCAGAAAGAGCAAAGGCATCACCATTGAAGATGCCAGAGCAAAAGCAAAGAACCCATTATATCTCGGTTGCTTGCTGGTAAAGGCTGGCGAAGCCGACGGCATGGTGTCGGGTGCCATTCACGCAACAAGCGATGTGTTGCGCCCTGCATTCCAAGTACTCAAGACTGCTCCCGGTGTGAACAGCGTGTCGGGCGCATTCATCATTGTGCTCCCAGAGGAAATTGCTAAAAAATACGGAGAAAAGGGTATGTTGGTATTTGCCGACTGCGCCGTTATGCCCGACCCAACTGAAGACGAACTGGCACAAACCGCTGTGCTGACAGCAAGAACCGCCCAGAACTTGGCAGGCATCACCCCACGCGTGGCAATGTTGAGTTTTTCAACCAAGGGAAGTGCTCAACACGACAAGGTTACTAAAATTGTGAACGCAACAGCAAAAGCAAAAGCCCTCGACCCAAGCATCGTGATTGACGGCGAGCTCCAAGCAGATGCCGCAATTGTAGATTCAGTGGCTCAGTTGAAAGCCCCTGGTAGTCCAGTGGCTGGCAAGGCAACAGTTTTGGTATTCCCAAATCTGGAAGTTGGCAACATCGCCTACAAGCTCGTTCAACGACTTGGTGGTGCCACTGCGGTAGGTCCAATTCTTCAAGGATTGGCTGCCCCTGTAAATGACTTGTCACGCGGTTGCAACGCTGATGAAATTTACAAAACCTTATTGATCACAAGCAACCAAGCCATCAACAGAAAGTAATAATTTTTATATAATCAGCTATGAATATTTTAGTATTGAATTGCGGAAGTAGTTCTGTAAAATACAAACTCATTGAAATCAAGGCCAACAAGGTGCTTGCCGAAGGCGGTATAGAAAAAATCGGTTTACCCGACGCTTTCATCAAATTCAAATTCGGCAATGAAAAAATCCAACAAGACCTTGATATCAACGACCATGTAGGAGCCATCAAGTCGATTCTCGACAACCTCACCAGCAAAGAATACGGTTGCATTAAGGACTTCAAGGAAATTGACGCAGTAGGTCACCGCGTGGTGCATGGTGGTGAAAAGTTCAACAAGAGCGTGCTCATCAACGATGAGGTGATTGCAAAAATCAAGGAATGCTACGGCATTGCCCCACTCCACAATCCTGTGAACATGGCAGGCATCGACGCCATCAACGAAGTGCTCCCCGAAGTGCCACAAGTGGGCGTGTTCGACACTGCGTTCCACCAAACTATGCCAGCAAAATCCTATATGTATGCCCTTCCATATAAATACTATGCAGAGGACGGTGTTCGCCGCTACGGCTTCCATGGCACCAGCCACCGCTATGTGTCACAACGCGTATGCGAATTCCTTGGCGTAGAACCAAAAGGCAAGAAAATCATCACCTGCCACGTAGGTAATGGCGGCAGCATCACTGCCGTGAAAGACGGCAAGAGCATCGACACCAGTATGGGCTTGACTCCAACCGAGGGCCTGATGATGGGTACTCGCTGTGGCGATGTGGACCCAGGCGCACTGATTTTCTTGATGGACAAGCACAATCTCAGCAGCAAGGACATGCTAAATATGGTGAACAAGGAGAGCGGTCTGGCTGGTATAAGTGGCGTATCTTCTGATATGCGCGAAATCACAGCCGCGGCTAAACAAGGCAACGAAAAAGCTATCCTCTCACTTGAAATGTATGAGCAACGCATCACTAAATATGTAGGCGCATTCGCAGCAGAAATGGGCGGTGTTGACATCATCGTGTTCACTGGCGGCGTGGGCGAACACCAATCAAGCACCCGCGCAAACGTGTGCAACCCACTCCGATTTATGGGCGTAGAAATTGACGACGCAGCCAACGATGCAAACAACGGCGACGAAGGCATCATCAGCACTCCAAATAGTGCAGTAAAGGTGGTAGTTATCCCTACCGACGAAGAATATATGATTGCCAAAGACACCGAAGCCATCATTGAAGGTCGCGAACCATAAGCAAAGCATCACACATTATTATATATTGCACACATTATTATATATTGCATCATTTAGAGAGTAAAAGATGAAGCACATTATCTTTGCAATAGTGGCATTAGCCACAATCTTCGCCACATACGGTGAAAACCTGAACCGCACCTACTGGGGCTGCGAAATAGGAAAGACGGAGCAATCGGCTTGCGCTGACTCAATCAAAAGCCTGCTTAAAAAGGAGCAGATTGAGCCACGGACTGAAGGTAACTTTGTGATTGCAGAAAAGATTTGGTTATACGGTTATGAGTTCGACGCTGCCAAACTCGAATTTGAAAACAGTAAACTCAAATCAATTCTTCTCACCAAAAACTTCTTCGGATTGGACGATGCCGACAGATTTTTGAGAGAAATTGCCCCAAAGTTTATCGGAACAGAAGCGCGACCAAACAATGCAGGACTGATCACCCGTCAAGACGGCAGCACGCTCATCAGAATGGCACAAAGCGAAGGCGAAACAGGTGATGCCAATATAGAAATTGTGATAGTTGACCTAAAAAAGTAGCACAACCGGACTATCAAAAGGTTAAACTTTGTTAATTATTTATTTTCAAAATAAATCTTCGAGAAATCAGCCCTCCCATACAGGGCTGATTTTTTGTTATTTGCTCAATAATTTGTAACTTTGCAGTCCGATTATGTCCGAATTTATTTATTCAAGGGAAAAGGCAGAGCATTTGGCCGTGTTCAACCTACGCCTACGAATTTTTAATTAACAAATTAATCAGGATTTTTTAAAAGTGAACACTTTAAGTTACAAGACAAATTCAGTTAAGGCTGAAGAAGTAAAAAAAGAATGGGTAGTAATCGACGCTACCGACCAAGTGCTTGGCCGCTTATGTGCAAAAGTTGCTAAAATTTTGCGTGGCAAGTACAAACCATGCTATACTCCACACGTTGATTGTGGCGATAATGTTATTATCATCAATGCCGACAAGGTGAAAATGACCGGTAAGAAGTGGACTGAACGTATCTACATTTCTTACACTGGTTACCCAGGTGGTCAACGCTATGCAACTCCTGAAATTCTCCAAAAGAAATCAGAACGCAAGGGTTTGACTCCAGGTATGCACCCACTGTTCTTGCATGTTATCAAGGGTATGCTCCCTAAGAATCGTCTTGGTGCTCAAATCCTCAAGAACGTGCACATTTATAACGGTTCTGAACACCCACACGAAGCTCAGCAACCAAAGGTAATCGACATTAACAAACTCAAATAATCAATTGGAAGTATGGAAAAAATTAATGCAGTAGGTCGTCGTAAAGCAGCAGTCGCTCGCGTATTCGTAGGCGAAGGTAATGGCGAAATTACAATCAACAAAATTGCACTTGAAGAATATTTCCCATCTCCAATTCTTCAATTCATTGTTAAGCAACCACTCAACACCCTTGAAGCAACTGAAAAGTACAACATCAAGGTGAACCTCAAAGGTGGTGGTTACAAGGGCCAGGCTGAAGCGCTCCGTCTTGCAATTGCACGCGCACTTGTTAAGATCAACGCTGAAGACAAGCCAGCACTCCGCAAGGAAGGCTTCATGACCCGTGACCCACGTGCCGTTGAACGTAAGAAACCAGGTCAACCTAAGGCACGTAAGAGATTCCAGTTCAGCAAGCGTTAATCGAATATATACATTATTATATTATCGATTTTACGATTCGCTCAACTATTTCTCTACAACAAAAAAGAGAGTTTAGTATCCAAATCTCATAGACTCTCGCCCTTGTGAAAAGGGAGGCTACTATGGGATTGATTAAGTAGAACGTAAACAAATTACAAAACAAACAATGCAAACACCAAGTTTTGACCAATTATTGGAGGCTACTTGCCACTTCGGTCACCTCAAACGCAAATGGAATCCAGCTATGGCTCCTTACATCTTCATGGAGCGCAATGGCATTCACATCATCGACTTGTATAAGACTCAAGCTAAGCTCGAAGAAGCAGCTGCAGCTCTTAAGAACATCGCTAAATCAGGCAAGAAAGTTCTTTTCGTTGCTACTAAGAAGCAAGCAAAGCAAGTGGTTGCTGACCGCGCTTCAGCCGTTGGTATGCCATACGTTATCGAACGCTGGCCAGGCGGTATGCTCACCAACTTCCCAACCATCCGCAAGGCTGTGAAAAAGATGGCCGCTATCGACAAGATGATCAAGGACGGAACATTCGACAACCTTTCAAAGCGCGAAAGACTTCAAGTTACTCGCCAACGTGCTAAACTTGAAAAGAACCTCGGTTCTATCGCTGACTTGAACCGCCTTCCATCAGCAGTATTCGTAGTCGACGTGATGAAGGAACACATTGCTGTAGAAGAAGCTAACCGTCTTGGTATTCCAGTATTCGGTATCGTTGACACCAACAGCAACCCTGCAAACATCGACTTCATGATTCCTGCTAACGACGATGCATCTAAGTCAATCGACTTGATTCTCGCTACCGTTTGCGAAGCAATCAACGAAGGTCTCGAAGAACGCAAAGTTGAAAAGGTTGACAACAAGGATGCTGAAGAAGAAGCTGAAGGCGAAGCAAAGCCACGTCGCCAACGCGTACGTCGCAAAGCCGTAGCAGAAGAAGCTCCTAAGGCAGAAGAAGCTCCAGCAGCTGAATAATTTAATTGATCAAACACAAACTTATTAAAATAATTGACTATTATGGCAGTTAGTATTGAAGATATCAAGAAGTTGCGCAAAATCACCAGCGCCGGTATGGTTGACTGCAAGAAAGCATTGGCAGAAGCTGAAGGCGATTTGCAAAAAGCAATTGAAATCGTTCGTAAGCGTGGCCAAGCTATCGCAGCTAAGCGTGCCGACCGCGACGCTGCTGAAGGCCGTGCATTGGCAAAAGCTAATGGCAAATTCGCAGCCGTGATTTCAATCAAGTGTGAAACCGAGCCAGTGGCAAACAACGAAAAGTTTGCTGCCCTCGTTAACGACACTTTGGACGCAGCTATCGCAGCAGGTGCAAAGACTGTAGCAGAAGTTCTTGCTCTCCCACTCTACGATTCAACAGTAGAAGAACAAATCAAGGTTCTCTCTGGTGTAACCGGTGAAAAGATGGAAATGGGCGAATACGCTGTAGTTGAAGGCGTAGCAACTGTTGCTTACAACCACTTCAACAAGAAGCTTTCTACTATCGTAGCGTTCAACAACGAACTCGACGAAGAAGTAGCAAAGACTATCGCTATGCAAGTGGCTTCAATGAACCCAATCGTTGCAACCCGCGACCAAATTGACCAAGCAAAGATTGACGAAGAATACAACATCGCTGTTGAAAAGACTAAGGCAGAGCAAGTAAAGAAGGCTGTTGACAACGCTTTGAAGAAAGCTGGTTTCAACGCTTACTACTGCGAAACCGAAGAACACATGGATGAAGCTCTTCGCAAGGGTTACATGACAGAAGAAGACCTCGCAAAGGCTAAGCAAATCAAGGAAGAAACTGCTGAAGCCAAGAAGGCAAACATGCCAGAGCAAATGATTCAAAACATTGCTAATGGTCGTTTGAACAAGTTCTTCGCTGAAAACGTACTCATGGAACAAGAAGTAGACGCTGATGGCGTTGAAAAGATGACTGTTGCTAACTACTTGAAGAAATTCAACAAGGATCTCGCAGCAATCGACATGAAGCGTGTAAACCTCAACGCAGACTAATTTACTACAAATTAGCATCATAAATGCAAAGGCGGCTCATTGAGTCGCCTTTGTTATTTTTTATACACATGAATTGGAAATTATTCAGTGATTAATGAGAGCTCAAAAATAGGACAACTCAAAAGAATTTACTAAATTTGTAAGATAGAAAAAATTGCAAAATAATATGAAGACATATCTCGTGACAGGTGCAGCCGGTTTTATCGGTTCAAATTTCGTGAAATATCTTTTGAAGAAATATGGCAAAGATATTCAGATTATCATCGTTGACGCATTAACTTATGCAGGTAATCTTGCGTCGATAAAAGATGAAATTGAATTAGACAATGTTTCTTTCGTGAAAAGCGATATTGCCGACTACGAAACCATCAAATCTGTTTTCGCAAACAACGATATTGACTATGTGGTGAATTTCGCCGCCGAAAGTCATGTGGATAGAAGCATCACCAACCCAAAGCTTTTCCTCGAAACCAACATTATAGGCACTCAAAACATGCTTCAATGCGCAAGAGAGGCTTGGTATGTTGGAAAGGATGAAATGGGAAGCCCCATTTATAAAGATGGTGTGAAATATCTACAAATTTCTACCGACGAGGTGTATGGCAGTTTGGAGAAGGATTTTGAAGAGGCACAGCCATTGCACGTTGATGATGATGTGAAGAAAGTGATTGAGGGACGCGACAACCTGAAGACATTTGGCAAAAAGTTCTTTACAGAAGAAACTCCCCTATCGCCACGTTCACCATATTCGGCTTCAAAAACCAGTGCCGACATGCTTGTGGTGGCATATCACGAAACCTACGGACTGCCTATCAGCATCACACGATGCAGCAACAACTACGGTCCATACCACTTCCCAGAAAAGTTGATTCCACTGATTATCAAAAATATTCTTGAGGGTAAAAAGTTGCCAGTTTATGGCAAAGGCCTGAACGTGCGCGACTGGCTGTATGTGGAAGACCACTGCAAAGGCATCGACATGGTGCTTCGCAAAGGCAGAGTGGGCGAAGTGTATAACATTGGTGGCTTTAACGAGGAAAGCAACATCAACATTGTGAAACAGGTGATTGCAATCATTGCAAAAATCATGCGTGAAGAGCCACAATATCAAAAACTCTTGAAAGTGGATTTGAACCTAATCAACGACGACTTGATCACCTACGTTGCCGACCGCCCTGGCCACGACATGAGATACGCCATCGACCCAACTAAAATTGCGATTGAGCTGGGCTGGTATCCAGAAACACCATTCACAGTGGGCATTGAGAAAACCGTGAGATGGAATCTCGACCACCAAGACTGGGTGGAAAGCGTAACCAGCGGTGATTATCAAAAATATTACGAACAAATGTACGGAAACCGTTAATTCAACATCAACATGAAAGGTATCGTATTAGCAGGCGGTTCGGGCACACGTCTCTACCCCATCACAAAAGGAATCTCAAAACAGCTTGTTCCGATTTACGACAAGCCTATGATATATTATCCCATATCAGTGCTGATGCTGGCAGGGATTAGAGAAATTCTCATCATTTCCACTCCACACGATTTGCCTCTTTTCAAGCGCCTGCTTGGCGATGGCAAAGATTTAGGCGTAGAATTTCAGTATGCGGAGCAGCCAAGTCCCGACGGCTTGGCTCAGGCATTCATTATTGGCGAAGAATTTGTAGGCGACGACAATGTTTGCTTAGTATTGGGCGACAACATTTTCTACGGACAAAGTTTCACAAAAATGCTGACCGATGCCTCGGAACGCACATACAACGAAAACAAATGCACACTGTTTGCTTATCCTGTAATCGACCCAGAGAGATTCGGTGTAGTATCGTTTGATGCCGACGGCAACGCCACAAAGATTGTGGAAAAGCCAGCCAACCCAGAATCGAAATATGCTGTGACAGGACTTTACTTCTACCCCAACGACGTGGTGAAAGTGGCAAAAAATATCAAGCCATCGGCAAGAGGTGAACTTGAAATCACCACTGTGAACCAAGAGTTTCTCCAGCAGCAGCGCGTGCATGTGCAAACTTTGGGTAGAGGTTTCGCATGGCTCGACACAGGCACTGCAGAATCGATGATTGACGCATCGAATTTCATTCAAACTATTGAGAACCAACAGGGTGTGCAAGTGGCATCGCTTGAAGAAATCTCGTTCAGAAAGGGATGGATTAATAAGACGCAACTCTTAGAGCTTGCTATGCCACTGAAAAAGAACCGCTACGGTCAATATCTCATCAATCTTGCAGAAAATGGTTTGTAAAGAGCCACGAATCATAGAGCTTTCAAAGATATGCGACCCAAGAGGTAACTTATCTGTGATAGAGGGTAATGCCGATGTGCCATTCGATATCAAACGCACCTACTGGATATATGATGTGCCAGGTGGAATGAGTCGTTTCGGCCACGCATTCAAAAAGCAGGAAGAATTTATTGTTGCCCTCTCTGGAAGTTTTGATGTGGTTCTTAACGATGGCAAAGAGGAAAAGCGATACCACATGTCACGCTCATACTACGGACTGTATGTGCCGGCAATGATGTGGCGCAGCATCGACAATTTCTCCACCAATTCAGTGGTGTTTGTTCTATCGAGCGAACTCTACGACCCTACCGACTATATTGAAGATTTTAACGAATACAAGGCTTTATTGAGCAATAATGACTGACACCTGCAAATATTTGAACGCTTCCATTCATGCGTGCAAAATCATCACACTCGAAAGGCATCACCACGAAAACGGAAATTTAACCGTGGTGGAAGAGCACAACGAAGTGCCGTTTAAAATCAAGCGGGTGTACTACCTCTACGACATTCCTGGAGGTGAAGAGCGTGGTGGCCATGCCCATAAGGCTTTATATCAACTTATTGTGGCTATTAGCGGCAGCTTTACTGTTAATATCACAGATGGCAGAGAGTCGAAGTCGATAACGCTTAACCGCCCCTACGAGGCACTTCTTATAGTGCCAGGGATATGGCGAACGCTCGACAACTTTTCATCGGGTTCGGTTTGTGCTGTTATTGCCAGCGAGCATTATGATGAGAGCGACTACATCAGAAATTATGACGAATTCCTTTTGCTCAATTCAAAAGAGCAAAACAAAAAATAAAATCAATAAATGAAAACATATCCTTTTCTTGATTTAGGTTTAGCCAACAAACCCATTGAAGATGAGCTGAAAAAAGCAGCGTGCAGGGTGATTGAATCAGGCAGATACCTGCATGGCGAAGAAACACACCTGCTTGAGCAAGAAGTAGCGTCTAAATGCGAAGCGAAATATTGTGTGGCTGTAAGCAATGGACTTGATGCTCTGAAACTTATATTTCGTGCCTATAAAGAAATGGGATTGCTCCACGAGGGCGACAAGGTGATAGTCCCAGCCAACACCTTCATTGCGAGCGTATTGGCCGTGAGCGACAACGGTCTTGAGCCTGTGCTTTGCGAGCCATCGGAACTCACAATGAATCTCAATCCTGAGAAAATTAATGGACTGCTCGACGATAAAGTGAAAGCCATACTGCCAGTGCATCTCTACGGTACTGCCTGCTGGTCGGAAACGCTCAAGCAACTGGCACAAGAAAGAAATTTGCTCATTATTGAAGACAATGCACAAGCCATTGGTGCGAAAGCATCAACGCGCGGACTTAATGGCACTTTTGCCACCGGTGGTTTAGGCCACGCCTCTGGCATCAGCTTCTACCCCACCAAAAATCTCGGCGGATTGGGCGATGCAGGAGCAGTTATCACCAACGATGAGCAATTAGCAAAAATCGTAAAAGCAGTCGCAAACTACGGTTCCGACAGACGATACCACAACATCTACAAGGGTTACAACTGCCGCATTGATGAAATGCAAGCCGCGATGCTTAGGGTGAAATTGTCGGTTTTAGACAATGAAACAGAAAGAAGAAACATCATTGCTAAAACTTACAATCAGCATATCTGCAACCCATTGGTAATCGTTCCACACATTTTCCATGACATGGTGCAAGTGTGGCACCAATATGTGGTGAGAGTGGAAAAGCGTGACCAATTCCGGGAATATTTGGCAGACAAAGGTGTGCAGACCGACATTCATTATGCCACACCTCCGCACCTGCAACCCTGCTATTATGAACTTCGCGATAGCAAATTGCCTGTGACTGAAAAGCTCGCAAATGAAGTGGTGAGCCTCCCAATCGCGCACCCTATCACAGTAGAAGATGCTGTGGAAATATCAAAGATTATCAACAATTTCAACGCATAAATGAATATGAACAAAATCAAACTCACAAATCAGCCTGCTCCAATCGGTGTATTTGATTCGGGCTTTGGCGGTCTTTCGATTTTGCGTGAAATTAGAAAGGTTTTGCCTGAATACGATTATATTTTTCTTGGCGACAATGCCCGTGCGCCCTATGGTTCACGCTCTTTCACACTTGTGTATGAATACACGCTGCAAGCCGTTCAACACCTCTTTGAGCAAGGGTGTTCGCTTGTGATTCTCGCTTGCAACACGGCTTCAGCCAAAGCACTTCGCACGATACAGCAACACGATTTGCCAATTATCGACAACTCGCGCAGAGTGCTTGGTGTGATTCGTCCAACGGTGGAAAAAGTGGGCGAAATCAGCAAGAACGGCCACATCGGCATCTTTGGCACGCCAGCCACCATTCAGAGCGAGAGCTACGATATAGAAATCTCGAAAATGCAACCATCATTTAAGGTGTATGGCCACGCTTGCCCCATGTGGGTGCCGCTTGTGGAAAACAAGGAAAGCGACGGTCCAGGTGCCGACTACTTCGTGAAGAAGGACATTGAAGCACTTTTAAGCCAATGCCGCGAAATCGACACGGTGATTTTAGGTTGCACCCACTACCCTCTGCTCGTGAATAAAATCAAGAAATATATGCCTAAGAGCGTTCACATTATCGAGCAAGGCGGAATTGTAGCAGAAAGTTTGAAAGACTACCTCCACCGACACCCCGAAATGGAACAAAGATGCTCAAAAGGTGGCACTTGCGAATACTTCACCACCGAAGACGCAGAAAAGTTCAGCGAAATGGGTAGTATTTTTGTGAATGAAAAAATCAACGCCAAGCACGTGACGCTATAATGCCCACCGCAGCCCCAATCATCGGCATCGTTAGGCACTCCATAAATGTTGATGGAGAAGGCGTTTGCACACTTGTGGCATTTCATTCCTGCACTTTAAAGTGTAAATACTGCCTCAATCCTCATTCGCTTTCTGGAGTGGAGAAATATAAAAAATTCACCCCCGAAGCATTATTTGAAAGGGTGAAAGTTGACGATTTGTATTTTCAAGCCACAAATGGAGGAATCACTTTTGGAGGTGGCGAGCCCATGTTGCGTGCCGAATTTATTGAGGAATTTAAACGGATTTGTCCCTCAAACTGGCGTATATCAATCGAAACGGCATTGAATGTGGAGCAAAGTTTCGTCCGACGACTGCTCGGTGTAATCGACCACTATTACATCGACATCAAGGACATCAATAACTCCATCTACGAAAGCTACACCAGCAAATCAAACCAACAAGTGATTGAGAATCTAAAATTCTTAGCCCAGCAAAACTTAGCCGACAAAATCACTATCCGAGTGCCGCTAATTCCCGGCTTCAACACTGCCGACGACCAAGAGAAAAGCATCGCCTTTCTCAAAGAACTTGGATTCAAGAATTTCAATAGATTCACATACCTCACCGATACGGAGCGTGCCGATTAGGGATTGTAATAGTCGGTGTGGTAGAAACTGAGCACTTGCTGCGCCGCGCGATACGACTCTACGGCCGGACTGTCGGGATTCAGGTCAATAGCACTCAGATAGGCGTTCATCGCCATTTTCCAATCGCCTTTCTGACGAAATGCATTGCCCCTAAGATAATATACCTCTGCCATCACTTCGTCATCGGCTGGGCTTGCCAAATATTCATCGGTAGCTTTAATCACCGCATCGGAGTCACTATTGAACAACAAACTCTTTATCTCTTCTATATTTTTCATTAACTTTGTATTTAGTTTGTAAAGTTAAGACAATTTTCGTAATCGGAATTAAATGAAACGCATAATATTTTCACTCGTTGCTGTTTGCCTATTCCTTTGTGCAAACGGAAAAATCACACCTGAGCAATGCCAAGGCAGCCTTCGCCCCTATCCTAAAACGACCGAGCAAACAGCAGCACCCGACAGCTTAACACCTGTGTATCTGATTCATATCGGCCGCCACGGCTCCCGATTTCCAGCTGGTCCATATTCCGCCAGCACTATGCTGAAAGCACTGAACAAAGCCGACTCGCTGAAAACTTTAACGCCACTGGGTATGCAGTTCAAACGCCTGGTGGAAAACATCATCATTCGCTCTGTGGGCAGATGGGGCGCTTTAGACTCAATCGGCATGAGCGAGCAAAGAGGCATAGCCCGACGCACAGTGAAAAGATGCGCTCCACTGTTTGAGAATGCGAGAATGGTTTCGATTGCCAGCCACTCACCAAGAGCCATCATGAGCATGTACTCGTTCACGCACGAAATCAGCACACAGGTTCCAGGCATAAGTAGCTACACCTTCGCAGGAAAGGAGTTTGACCCTCTCATGCGCCCATTCGATGCCGACCCCACCTACAAAGCCTATATGAAAAAGAAGCCCTATATGGACATCTACAATAAATATGTGGCAAAAACTGCCCCAAATACCGTAACACGACTTTTGGGCAAAAACTACCCTGCCACAAAACGAGAGTTGCAAGAATTGTCAATCATCGAATACTACAACATCGCCAATATGGAGGCGATGGGTATGACAAACGATTGGCAGCCCTATTTCTCCGAACAAGAATACGAGCAACTATGGTCGTGCTTCAACTTGCGCCAGTATTTTATGCACTGCAAAAACACGCTATCGGACGCTCCTGCCAACCAGTCTAAACCCCTGTTGCGCGATATTATTAGCATGCTCACTGCCACAAAACAAGGAAAAGCGGAGGCTAACATCGCTACCTACTTTGCACATCAAGAGACTGTGATGCCTTTCATGTCGCTGATGAAGATGACAGGAACGGAATTTAAAGGCAAAGATTGGAGCAAACTCAAAAACAGCGTGCAGGACTACTTCCTCTGTCCAATGGCTGCAAATATTCAATACACCGTATATCGTGGAAAGAGCGGCACATTGTATTTGCGTTGCGACCTGAACGAGCACATCATATCTATCAAAAACGATGACCGACAATATATCAAACTTGATGAAGCAATAGCATATTTTCGCTCATTAGCAAAATGAAACACTCGCTTTACTACATATTACCAATAGCGCTGATTCTCCTGACAAGCTGCGGAAGCAAAAAAATCGCAGCAAAAGCCGACAGTCCTCTACCTGTGGAAATCACAAGTGGGCAAAGTTATATCCACCTTGACACGGCAAAGACAGAAATCATAGAGGACACTGCAGAAACTTGCGAATTAGCCACTTGCGACACGCTAAAATACACCGACTACACCCAAAAGCTGACACGAGGCAGCATGAAGGTGGATTACGAGAGGGAGATTGACATCATCGTGGTTCATTCATCACACGCATTAGGCACCGACACCTTCAACGTGGATGGAGTGATTAACCTCTACAACCGCTACAGCGTGGGCGCACATTATCTGATTGCGAGAGATGGCGAAATCTACAAATTAGCCGAAGAGAGCGACATCGCTTTCCACGCAGGCGAAAGCACATTGCCCTCCGACCCAAGCCGTCACTCGCTCAACAAATCGTCGATAGGCATTGAAATCATCAACAGCCCGATCAGCGGCCCAACTGAAGCGCAATACGAAGCACTTGCTATGCTCACCGAAGATATTCAAAGCCGCCACGATATCAAATACATTTATGGACATAGCGACATCGCCCCATCACGCAAATCCGACCCTTGGGCTTTCGACTGGAAAAGATATTTCAATCTGATCAGTTTTTCAAATCCGACGAAAAAGGAAAACGTGCAGTCTATTGAAAATAAAGATGATAGCGGCAAAATCGAAGAAGTCATCATTGAATAATGGCGATAGAAAAATAATAAAAACACATAAAAAACGCACAATTATTTGTTGAATTAGAAAAAATATTGCTACTTTTGCAAAGAAATTTAATGTAGGGTGAAGATACTTGATTGTTATATTTCAGGAACCAAGTTCCCAACACTTTATTCCATCGCTGAAGGAATAAAGATTAAAAACAACTCTCTAAAATTCGCCTCGCACATCATAATAATGCACTTACGCACAGAAGACTCTTATCCACAATAAGAGCCTTTTTTCGTTAATAATAGTTAGTTTTGTAAATAGTAAGAGTTATGTCACATTTGAGATTCAAAGAAGTGGAACTGGCATTCAACAGAGAACCAGTGACCGTGGACATTCCGAAGGAAGCTCCTTCTGAGTATTATGGCATGTATGTGTTTAACAGAAAAGCCATGTTCAAGTATTTACCAAAGAAGACGTTCGACGCTCTCACCTACGCCATCGACAACAAGAAGCCTCTCGACATTACGGTAGCCGACAGCGTGGCTGCAGGTCTTCAGAAATGGGCTATGGAGAAAGGGTGTACACACTACACACACTGGTTTCACCCACTCACCGACGGCACAGCCGAAAAGCACGACTCATTCATTGAACACGACGGTAAATCAGGAGTGATTGAAGAATTTAGCGGCAAGTTGCTCATTCAGCAAGAGCCTGACGCCTCAAGTTTCCCAAATGGTGGCATTCGCAACACTTTCGAGGCACGTGGCTATTCGGCATGGGACATTTCATCGCCAGCCTTTATCCACGACAACACCTTGTGCATTCCTACAATTTTCATCTCATACTCAGGTGAATCACTCGACTATAAGACACCGCTGCTGAGAGCACTGAACAGCGTTGACAAAGCTGCTACAGCCGTAGCACAATATTTTGACGAAAACGTAAAACATGTGACTTCCAACCTCGGTTGGGAACAGGAATACTTCTTGGTAGATGAAGCCCTGTTTGCTGCACGCCCCGACTTAATCATGACAGGCCGCACGCTGATGGGACATGAAAGTGCCAAGAACCAACAACTTGAAGACCACTATTTCGGTGCCATTCCAATGCGTGTGGAAGAATTTATGCTTGATTTGGAAATTGAGTGCCACAAACTCGGAATCCCTGCAAAAACCCGACACAATGAGGTTGCTCCTAACCAGTTTGAGTTGGCTCCAATTTTCGAGGAATCAAACTTGGCAAACGACCACAACCTCCTTTTGATGAAGGTGATGGCACAAGTTGCACGTCGCCACCACTTCCGCGTGCTGCTTCACGAAAAGCCATTTGCCGGCATCAACGGCAGCGGCAAGCACAACAACTGGAGTTTGAGCACCGACACTGGCGTGCTGCTTTTCAAGCCTGGTAAAACAGCAAAAGAAAACTTACAGTTCATCACCTTTATGAGTAATGTGATGAGCACCGTATATAAATACAACGGTCTGATCAAGGCGTCAATCTCATCAGCCACCAACGCACACCGCTTGGGCGCAAACGAGGCACCACCTGCAATTATCTCAATTTTCATGGGCGAGCAAATCAGCAGCATTCTTGAATCGCTGGTGAACGCCGACAAGGAAGACCGCTTGAATGTGAGCGGAAAATCTGGTCTTTCTTTAAATATGAGCCAGATTCCACAGTTGCTTCTCGACAACACCGACCGTAACCGCACATCGCCATTCGCATTTACTGGCAATAGATTCGAATTCCGCGCCGTGGGTTCATCTGCCAACTGCGCAAGCGCAATGATTGCTGTAAATTCAGCCTTGGCAGAGCAATTAATGGAATTTAAAGAAGCAGTAGATGCCCGTGTGGCAAAGGGTGAAGCGGTGTTTGATGCCATTCTTGCCGAAAACAAGAAACTGATTGAGGAATCTAAAGCCATTCATTTTGATGGTAATGGATATAGCGAAGAGTGGAAAGAGGAGGCAAAACGCCGCGGTTTGGACTGCGAAACATCTGTTCCATTGATTTTTGACAGGTATCTTGACGAAAAGACAGTGAACATGTTCCAAAAAGTGGGCGTGTTCACCAAGGTGGAACTTGAAGCACGCAACGAGGTGAAATGGGAAACCTACACCAAAAAAGTGCAAATTGAATCGAGATGCTTTGGCGATATGGCATTGAACCACATCATTCCTGTGGCAACAAAGTACCAGAATATGTTGCTCGACAATGTGTATAAAATCAAGAGCCTGTTCCCACACGAAAAAGGCGAAAAGATTGCGGCACAAGATATGACAATGATTGAAAACATGGCAGAGCACATGCAATTCATCAAAGACAAGGTGCAAGAGATGATCGAGGCAAGAAAGGTAGCCAACAAGATTGAAAGCCAACGCGAAAAGGCAATTGCCTACCATGACACTGTGGTGCCATACCTCGAAAGCATCAGATACCACATCGACAAACTTGAACTGATGGTTGACGATGAAATGTGGCCACTGCCAAAATATCGTGAACTCTTATTTATCAGATAATATTACATAATCATATATGCCTTGCGGTAAGCATTTGCCGCAAGGTTATTTTTCTTTTTTAAGCATGGAAATACTGAAACATGAGTGTGGCATAGCAATGGTGCGATTGCTGAAACCACTCAACTATTATGAGGAAAAGTATGGCACTTCCCAATACGGGCTAAACAAACTTTACCTTCTGATGGAGAAGCAGCACAATCGTGGTCAGGAAGGCGCTGGTATCGGTTGCGTGAACTTGAAAGCACGCCCTGGCAACGAATATGTTTACAGAGAAAGAGGATTAGGCTCAGGTGCTATTAGCGAAATCTTCGACAATGCAAGAAAAAGAATAATAGCTGCGCAAGAATCAAACGAGGACACCAATAATCTGCCATTTCTCGGTGAGATTTACATGGGGCATCTTCGCTACAGCACCACGGGCAAGCATGGCATCAGCTATGTGCACCCATTCCTGAGACGCAACAACTGGAAATCACGCAATCTGCTACTTTGTGGAAATTTCAACATCACCAACGTGGAGGAAGTGTTCTCTAAAGTGGTGGAGGAAGGCCAGCACCCACGAATCTATAGCGATACTGTGATTTTGCTGGAGCAAATTGGCTATTATCTCGATAAGGAAAACCAGCGCCTCTACGACAAATTCAAGGCAGAAGGATTCGACGGCGTGGCGCTGACCAACAAGATTGAGGACAACATCGACATTGCAAATGTGATTAAAGAACCTTCCAAAACTTGGGACGGTGGTTTTGTGATTTGCGGTGCAGATGGCAGTGGCGATATTTTCATCCTTCGCGACCCCAATGGCATACGCCCATGCTTCTATTATTTAGACGATGAAGTGTTTGTAGCGGCTTCCGAACGCCCAGTGATTCAAACTGCCATGAACGTAAGGATTGGCGACATCAAAGAACTTGAACCAGGCGAGGCGATTATGGTCAGCAAGCATGGAAAAGTGACCATCAAGCAGATTTTGCCAAAACTTGACAATCAAAAATGTTCATTTGAAAGAATTTATTTCTCGCGTGGCAGCGATGCCGACATCTACAAGGAGCGCAAGTTGCTTGGCAAAAATCTGACCGAAAAAATCCTAAAAGCCGTAGATTACGACTTAGACAACACTATCCTTTCGTTCATTCCAAACACGGCTGAAGTGGCATACATCGGCATGTGTGAAGGCGTAGATGAATACGAAAAAGAGTTGCAATGCAAGGAAATCCTCAAACTGGATAGCCACGCACCAGGTTTCCCCGATAAAATCAAGGAAATACTCAATAAGCGAGTAAGGAAAGAGAAAATTGCGATTAAAGACATCAAATTGCGCACCTTCATTGCCGAGGGTAAATCGAGAAACGAACTGGCAGCGCATGTGTATGATGTGACCTACGGACAGGTGAAAAACGATGTTGATAATTTGGTTATCATCGACGACAGCATCGTGCGTGGCACCACACTAAAGCAATCCATCGTCAGGATTCTCGACCGCTTGCACCCGAAAAGAATTGTGGTAGTTTCTTCTTCTCCACAAGTGCGATACCCCGACTATTACGGTATCGACATGTCGAGAATGGCGGAATTTTGCGCTTTCCGAGCAGCAATCGCCTTAATTCAAGAACGTGGAATGGGCGAGTTGATTACCAGCACCTATAAAAAATGCAAAGCACAGGAGGATTGGAAGAAAGAGGATGTGGTGAACTATGTGAAAGAAATTTATGCTCCGTTTGCCGACGAGGAAATTTCCGACAAAATAGCAGAAATGATTACCGGACCGGAAATCAAGGCTGAGGTGAAGCTCGTTTACCAATCAATCGAAGGATTGCACAACGCTATTCCCAATCACCCGGGCGACTGGTATTTTTCAGGCAACTACCCCACTCCTGGCGGAAACAAGATGGTGAACCAGGCGTTCATCAACTGGTATGAGGGAAATCCCGATAAGCGATAAAACCAACTATTTTCTCAAATCGGTCATTAGGGCTCCTAATGGCCGATTTGTTATTATTGTAGTGGCACAGGATTGAAATAGGTGTCGGTGTCGGCATCAAACTTTAGAAAACCCTCATCTACCAAAAATGAGAGATTGTCCATAATGTCGTCTTTCGAGAATGCAAGGGTGCTGACAAACTCTTCAATATTGCGTGGTTTCAGCTGTGCCATATACAAAATGCCGCTTCTCACATCTTCTTGAGTGTAGCTCGATTTTTGTTTTTCAGCAATACAAACATCGCAATTTCCGCAGTTGTCATGGATGTTTTCGCCAAAATATGACAAAAGAATTTTCTCGCGGCAAACCGACGATCCAAAGGCGTAACCGATGACCGACTCGATGCGTTGCTCCATTCGTTCACGTTGGTGTTCGTAGATGGTCAAGGGAATTTGCACATACTTTGGCTCTTCACGCGAAGTGGTGATCACGATATACGCCGTGCGCTTTCGGGGTATGTAATGCAGAATGCGCAGGCGCGTCAATTCAATCAGCGCATCGTAAATTTGCTGGTCGGTAAGACCGTAGCGGAACGAGAGCACCGACTCGTTGATGAAAACATAGTCGGAAAACAGACCAGTGTAGGTGCGCAACAATGCTTGAAGCACCTTGTCAACATCTGCATTTGAAGTGTGAATGTGGTATAATTCTTCCTTGGTGGCAAGAATCATCACCCTCGACTGATGGTCCATTTCCTCGATATACTCAATGTAGCCTGCTTGCGTGAGTAGTTTGAGTGCACTATGGGTGGGAAGAATCGGAAATTTGAAAGTGCGGCAAAATAGTTCGAAATTAAACTCGTACTGATGCTGATAGCCCTCGCCCAACGCCACATGCAAATGGTTGCAGAGCATTTCATACACCATTTTGATGAAATCGCGTTCGGGATATGAGTCGGTGATGTGACGGCGAAGCGTTCGTTCATCGTTATGCCCCGTGAGCAACACAGCATACGAGCGTTTGCCATCGCGGCCAGCACGGCCAGCCTCTTGATAGTATTCCTCAAGAGAATTGGGAATATCCACGTGCACCACCACACGGACATCAGGTTTGTCAATGCCCATGCCAAAAGCATTAGTGGCAACAATCACACGAATCTCGCCCGATTTCCATTTGTTTTGCTTATCCGCCTTATCTTCCACATAGAGTCCAGCATGGTAGAAATCGGCACTGATACCAAATCTGATAAGTTGGTCGGCAATTTCTTTGGTGCGCTTGCGGCTTCGCACATATACAATGGCTGAGCCAGAAACGGATTTGAGAATGTGAACCAGTTCCCTGATTTTCTCATCAGTGGGGCGAACCACATAGGATAAATTGTCGCGCGCAAAACTCTTTTTGAAAATAGCGGGCTTCCTGAACTCCAGTTGCTTGACAATATCATCAACCACCACTTCGGTAGCAGTGGCGGTAAGAGCAAGCACTGGCGTGTCGGGGAAATATTGCCGGATTGAGGCAATTTGAAGGAATGACGGGCGAAAATCGTAGCCCCATTGTGAGATACAATGCGCCTCATCGACAACTATCATACTCAAATTCATCAACCGAAGTTGGTCGACGAACGATTTAGAGCAAAGGCGCTCTGGGGAAACGTATAAAAACTTATACTTCCCAAAGCGACATTTCTCAAACACTTTCTTGGTTTCGGAAAACGACAGTCCAGCATAAAGGTAGCAGGCTTTGATGCGACGCTCCAACAGGTTATCCACCTGGTCTTTCATCAATGAGATGATGGGCGTAACCACCAAAGTGAGTCCATCGAGAATCATACCGGGCACTTGGAAAGTAATACTCTTTCCACCACCTGTAGGCATAAGCCCCAACGTATCATTCCCTGCCAGAACCGACTGAATGATATCTTCTTGAAGGGGGCGAAAACTATCGTACCCCCAATATTTTTTCAGTATCTCATGCGGGCTTCTCATCACCAACCGCTTCTTGGTCGTGAATTCTGATAGCTTTAATCAGCAGTTGAACCGTGGTAGCGCCTCTACGCTTGTTTTCTTCGATGGTGTAGCAGATGTCGAAAGGCTTGCGCTGCTTAATATAGTCGAAATATTCCGACATATTAAAGCCAATGCCATTCATAATCTTATTGCTCTTACTATCTACCAGCTCAAACTTGATATGCTCCATTTTGCGACCAACAATTTTGCTGGTACCGAAATCAAATACATTACGGGTGAAGAACACAGGTTTTGTGTTGTCAGGGCCAAATGGGTTGAACAGGCGCAACGTTTTGAGCAATTCAGGATTAATCTGGTCGAAATCGAGCTCACAATCCAAATTGATTTGAGGCGTAACCTGCTCAAGTTCGATATGCGACTCCACGTATTCGGTGAGGCGGCGACGGAATTCCCCAATATTCTCCACTTTCATCGAAAGGCCCACTGCATTGGTGTGACCACCGAAAGTTTCGAGTAGGTCGCGGTTTTCATTAATCGCCTTATAGATGTCGAAACCGTTCACAGAGCGTGAAGAACCAATAGCAATGCCATCGGCATCATAAGTAAGCACCACCGATGGTCGGAAATGCAATTCTGCCAAGCGCGATGCCACAATGCCGATAATACCCTTATGCCAGTTCTCGTCGTAAATAACAATCGGCTTCTTGCCTTGGATTTGCTTTTTGTGATTTTCGATAATCACATTAGCCTCTTCCGTGCTACGGCGGTCAAGCTCTTTGCGGTCTTTGTTATACTGGTCAATGCGCTTGCTGATTTCGTAGGCTTCCGAACTGCTTTTGGTCACAAGCAGCTTCACCGACTCCGTGCCCGACTCCATACGTCCCGACGCATTGATGCGAGGACCAATCTTGAAGATGATGTCGGAAATGGTGATTTCCTTGTTCGACAAGCCGCAGAGCTTGATGATGCTTCGGAAACCCACATTTGGATTCGAGTTCAATCGCTTCAAACCATAGTAAGCCAGCACACGGTTTTCGCCCACGATTGGCACAATATCGGCAGCAATACTTACAGCGCACAAATCCAGCAGACTCTCAAGCCCATACATATTGTCCATGCCATTGCTGATGGCAAAACCTTGCATAAACTTGAAGCCTACACAGCAGCCGCTCAATTCCTTGAACGGATATTTGTCGTCTTTGAGTTTGGGGTTAAGGATAGCCACAGCATCGGGCAAAACATCGTCGGGCACATGGTGGTCACACACAATGAAATCGATACCCAGCGACTTGGCATAGGCAATTTCTTCAATCGCCTTAATACCGCAGTCGAGAATAATAATCAACTTTACGCCAATACTGTGAGCATAATCCACGCTTTTTATGGATATGCCATAACCCTCATCGTCGCGCGTGGGCACATAGTACTCCACGTTTGAGTAGAAGTTAAGTAGATAACGGTACACCAGGGCCACAGCCGTAGTGCCATCGACATCGTAGTCGCCATACACCATTATCTTTTCTTTTGCCCCTAAGGCATCATTCAGACGGGCAACAGCCTTGTCCATGTCCCTCATCAGGAATGGATCGTGCAATTGGCTCAACGACGGATAGAAAAACTCCCGGACTTGCTCCCGAGTTTTTATACCACGTTGCACCAAAAGACGGGCTATAGGAGCGCAGTTGGGGAACCGTGTCGCCAGCTGGGCTTCTATCTTGCTTTCTTCGGATGTTAGAGGTAAGTAATTCCATTTACTTATCATTTATGTTGTCATTTTTATTGGCAACTGGGGCAACGCAACGAGCGTTGAAGGGTGTATATAAAAATATCATGCCGAAATAGTTTTTTCATTCGGCAAAAAACCGATTCCTTATCATGAGTGCCAGTCGAAAACAGAGACCTCAAATGGAATCAGATGAAATGGCTGAAATAGTTTATAATTAAGAGGTTACCTATTATTGGAAGTCCACAACAGAATAACGCACGGCACCATTCCGCATATTTTACGCAAATATACGGCAAAAAGCAATAAAATGCAACAAAATCAGGATATTATTTTTTGATATTCACATCTAATTGTGGGAATGGGAATTCGAGCCCTTCCTTTGGAAGACGCTTATATATTTCTTCGCCTATGGCAAACTTCACATCCCAATACACGGAATTATCCACCCATGCACGCACCACAAGCACCACATCGCTGCCACCCAATTCACTCACAGCCACAAAAGGAGCAGTGGCAACAGGGCAAATATTGGCATCAGGCTCATGGATAATGCGCTCGTCATCTGCCAAAATCCCCAAAATCACTTTTCTTGCCTTATCTATGTCGGAACCATAGGCAATCGACACTTTCCATTCCACTCTGCGATACTTTTCAGACGAAAAATTATTGATCACACCTGTGGACAAGCCACCATTCGGAATCACTATCCGCTCATTGCTGTTGGTGGTGATGATGGTGTGGAAAATTTGTATTTCTCTCACCACACCCATGTTGCTGCCAAACACTATATAGTCGCCCACTTTGAAGGGTTTGAGGAGCAAAATCAGCACGCCGCCTGCGAAGTTTTGAAGCGTTCCACTCAGTGCCATACCTACAGCCACACCTGCCGAAGCAAAGAGGGCGATAAACGAGCTTGTTTCGATTCCGATGATGCCAACCACTGAAACAACCAAGATGAACATTAGCGTGATTTTCAACAAACTCAACAGGAATGTTGCAAGTGAAGGTTCAATGTTGCGACGTTGAAGAAAAACTTTAAGTATGGCATGGAGTTTGCCTATCACAAACTTGCCTGCATAGAACACCAGTACGGCAATCACCAAGTGGAAACAGAATGTCACCACCTTCGAAACCAAACCCTGTAAAATTTCGGTCCAAGGAAATGCCTCAAGCTCCGAAATATTGGTTGGAGCTTTTTGTATAAGTGAATCGGGGTTGAGGATGGCTTGCATTTTAGCCACCTTCGCCGAATCAACCACCTGCGGAACTTGTAACAATAAGTGTGAAAGCATAATCAAATTTTATTATCAATACGCAAATTTAACTAAATATCGTAAAATCGGCAAAATAATAAAATAAATAGAATTAACTTTGCGAAAACAAACGAAAATGAAGACAGAAAAAATCATATTATTCCTCACGCTTTTCTTACTGGTGAGCGCGCCAATCGGCACCAACGCCCAAGTGATTTCATCGCTCAACGAGCAAAACACAAAGATAGCGAAGCAAGAGAAACCCATGCCCAAAAAGCAAACACAATTCTCGGCACAAGGTGCCACAAAAGTGAGCATCGACACCACCACCATCTATTACGCTTACCTTGATTCGGCACAAAATTGCATTGATGAAAAGAATTGGAGTAAAGCTGAAGATTTCATACGCAAATCCATTAAGAGCGAGCCAGGTAACCCCAACAACTCCCTGCTGATTTCAAACCTTGCCACTATCCAAAGATATCAAGGAAAACTTGAAGATGCAATCAAGAACTATACCCTTGCCATCGACATGACTCCAAACGCCATCACGCTACTCAACAATCGCGCCTCATTATATATAGAGGCGAACCAAGTGGACAATGCGATGAGCGACTACAAAAAAATCATAGCCATCGAGCCCGACAACGAGGAGGCGCGCTATAATATCGGTATGATTTATCTGGAGAAAAACGATTTCAAGGAAGCCGAACGCCAATTTGATGAGATTTTGCGATACCACCCCAATTCCCTGCTCTCAAATGAAGGCAAGGCATTCCTTTGTAAAGCCACCGGCAATTACGCAAAGGCGGCGAGCCATTTCTCGGAAGTGATTAAAGCCTCGCCATCGGTGACGCTTTTGGCGAACAGAGCCGACTGCTATTTAATGACGAACAAACTGAGTGAAGCAGCCGACGACATCAACAGCGCCATTCAAATCACCCCCGACGACGGCTATCTTTACCTGTTGCGCGCAAAATTGAAAAAAATGCGCTACGAAAATGATGAATCGAAAAAAGATATTCAATTAGCTATCGACCATGGAGTTGACCCGAAATTGGCGAAAGAGATGCTGAAATAAGCGCAGAAATATCGAAAAAATAATTTTGAATTACGCCCAAAAAGGAGTAATTTTGTAGTATGATTTCAATGATTGAGCACATAGAATATTTGATGTTGAGTAACGATTGTGTAGTTGTTCCTGGCTTTGGCGCATTTATTGCCCAATACACCAGTAGCAATAACTGCGCACAGAATTCCACATTCACATCGCCCAAACGCAGCATCAGTTTCAATGCATCAATCAATCACAACGATGGGTTGTTGGCCAACTCTATTGCCAAAAAAGCGTCGATTCCTTACGCAGAGGCTTTGAAGCAAATTGAGAAAAGCACCACCATCTGCCGCCAAGCATTGAGCGACGGCTCGGAAGTGCCTTTTGGCAGACTGGGCTTTTTCATCAGCAACGCTGAAGGCCATATTGAATTCATTCCATTCCATCACGAACTTGCTAACGATGACTTCTTCGGACTTCAATCATTCTCGTTCCCCACTTTGGCAGAACGAAATGCACAGGTGGCTACCGAAGAAACCGTGAGCGAAACTTACAGCGAGCCTGAAATCAATATTGGCAGAAGAAATTGGTTCAGCCACAAGGCTGTGCAAATTGCGGCATCTATCGTGATGCTGGTTTGTCTCACGTTTGCGCTCTCCACTCCTATCATCGTCGATAAACCCACCCACCAATTGGCAACGCTGAATGTGCCTACACCCACCATGCCAAAGCACAAGGTGGTGAAAACCGAGGAAATCAGTCTGCAAAAGCAAGTAGAAGCAGCCAGCGAGAAGAAAGAAGCAAACTCAAACGGCCACTACGCCATCATTATCTGTTCGCTGAAAAAGCAGAGCCAGGTTGCCCAATATTTCCAAGAGAATAAGGACATCAACCCAGCCAACGTAATCAAGAAGAATGGGTATTACATGATTTATTTCAATCGTGGTGACAACTATCAAGAATTGGTAAAAGAGGCTAAGCAAATGCCAAAGCCATATACCGAATTCTGGATTACCCAAGTATAAACAAAGACATCAATACAAATCAAGGCAAATAAATTACATCTTCGGGGTTTTGTCGCGACGACAAGACCTCGTTATTTTTTTAGACAAATAGAGGTAGCGATTGAAACATGCCAAAGGCATGTCCCTACAATTTGTATGTAAATTGGGCGATTCCTTAGCGCAAGACTTTTTAACTTAACCTAATGGTTGGGTTAGAGGATGCTTGAAAGTAGGGTTTGCTTTTCTGCTTCTGATTTGAAGCAGGATTCTGGGATGACGAGAAAGCGGTATTTACTCGATTCTATTTGCAAGAGTATTTTGCGCTTGTGGGTATGGATTTTTTTTACATCACCCTTATTCACCGTTACGGTGCGAAGTTTTGGATTTTCAAATTCCAGCACGAGAGTCCCATCGGTGGTCAACGAAATCGTTTTCTCTGAAATCGACCACACCATTGAATTGGTGAGCATATAATTAAAATACAGCAGAATCATGATAAAGGGCACAACCACAAACAGCACCATCAGTGATACTATCAAAATGCGAATGTCGTGAACAGACAGACACCCACACACCAATAACGGAAACAAGAAGAAAATCCAATTATCGGAAAAGAAGTGAGAAAACACAGCTTTTGCATATTCCCCACTTGTGATTTTGCAAGAAATTGACAATTTCAAATTATTCAGAGTGATTTTTCTGCGTTGTGATTATTTCTTTTTTGCGGCAAACTTGGCTCTGCGTTTAGCCAGTTCCTCGTAGCCTTTGCGATAAGTGTCCATGTTTTGAGGAATCAGGATTTGGCAATAGCCTGTGCCTTGCTTGTTGTAAAGCTTCTGTAAATTCACATAATGCTTTCCATTGCCACGCTTAATTGGGAACACCTCATTTTCACGCTGTTTCACTATATCGCATTGTGGAGAATGATTGTCCTTGCCTTTGCCCACCAAACATTCAGGCACGCCATTTTCCCAAAGCCACACCGGGAAGATATCTGCACATGGTGGATAACCCAAACCCATCCACATGGTGGTGAGCAGCGGATTTTCACCGGGCAGCACGCCCTCAATCACTGTGGTGGCAGTGGAAATGCGTCGTGGAATGAAATCCTGGTCCACCACCCATTCTGTGTCAGAATTTGTGAAGTCCTTATCAAGCACGCTGTGATAAAAAGTGCGCGACACTTCTTCCGTAAACACGGCAGGAGTGAAGTCGTGGCGCATAATGTGTGGTGCGAGCAGTTTTTTCTCATTGGCTTCACGCACATATCCAGCGCCATCGTCAACACGGCCACTATATGAATAGTTGGTGCGCATCAAAATGCCATCAGGAGCATCTTTCAGGTCGTATTTCACCAAAGTGTAGTTTCCAGTCTCGAAATATGCTCCATTGCCATCGGCATCAATCACGCCAAAGTTGGCCTCCACGCCTCTTGGCTGCGGAATCGACTTCAAGAGTTGCTCAAACTCATCAACGGTGGCGCATCGCTCAAGTGCCATACGCATCACCACTCCTTCCTTGTCCATCTCCTTCACTTTGTCGTTGTTGAGATTGTAGGAAGCCGTGTTCATGATGGCGAATCCCTTTTCGTTATAGCCAATCCAAGCGGCGGTGTCACGCTTGTCGCGAGCATCAAACAGCGCCACAAATTCGTAACAGCCCTTATGGGCGGCAAAACGCTTCACCCTGTTGTTCTGGTCGTTGGTGTCGCGATTTTTCCACAAAAGAGGGCGACCATTGGCGGTGAGTTTTCCCGACACAATAGCCGAAGTGCAAGCAAATGCCTCAACAGCAAATGCTGCTAAAGCCATGAGAAGTATCTTTTTTACATTCATATAGCATTGGTTTTGACCTCAAAATTAGTAAAGAGAATGGGAATAAGCAAAAAAATGTGTAACTTTGAACTTTATAACGCAAAATAATGGAAAAATACGTTTATTCAATAGATATAAAAGTTCGCGACTACGAGCTCGACGCAGAAGGCATCGTCAACAATGCCAACTATCTCCACTATTTGGAATACACCCGCCACTGCTTTTGTGAAGACTGCGGTTTCTCGTTCAAGAGAATGGGCGAGGAAGGCATCGTGCCTGTGATGAGCCACATTGAGGCCGACTTCAAGACTCCGCTACGCAGCGGCGACACCATGACCAGCAAACTGTGGCTGGAAATGAAGGGGGTGAGAATGATTTTTCACCAGCACATCATCAACAAAAGCACTGGCGACGACGTGTTCCACGCCAGTGCCACTATCGTGTGCTTAGAGAACGGACGAATCAGCAGATGCGAAAAACTCAAGGAGGCTTTTAAAGAATATTTGCGATGATGCCTGATTTGCTCTATAAGATGGCTTTTGCCTCGGTTAGGGGCATGGGCGTGGACTTGGCTCAAAAGATCCTCGATGTGCTTGGCGACGAGAAAGAGTTTTTCGCCATCAGCGAGAAGGAGTTGCGCCTCATCACCAAAAGCAAAAGCAAAATTCTGGAGCGTGCATATCGCAATTCCTGCCTTGAAAAAGCGGAAAAGGAAATTGAGTTTGTAAACTCACACCACATCAAGGTAAGTTATTTTACAGAAAGCGACTATCCGCAACGCCTACTGAACACCACCGATGCGCCCATATTGCTATACAGCGTGGGCAACACCGATTTCAACAAAAAGCACATCGTGAGCATAGTGGGCACTCGCAAGTGCACCGAGTACGGCCGCAGAATGTGCGAAAAGCTTGTAAAGGAACTATCGGAGGCTATTCCTGATGTGATTACTGTGAGCGGGCTGGCGTTTGGCATCGACATTGCCGCCCACAACGCTTCGCTGAAAAACAACTGCGAAACCATTGCCGTTCAGGCGTGTGGACTAAACAAGATTTACCCTGCCGAGAATAGAGATGCCGCTGAAAAGATTGTGAACAGCGGCGGTAGCATCATCACCGAATACACATCGCAAGACGTGCTGCACAAAGGCAATTTCGTGGCACGCAACCGCATCATCGCCGGTTTGAGCGACTGCACCATAGTGGTGGAGTCGGCAGAGAAAGGAGGTTCGCTCATCACCGCCAATATAGCACAAAGCTACAACAGAGATGTGTTTGCCGTGCCCGGCCGCACTTCCGATGAGCAATCAAAAGGCTGCAACCAGCTCATTCAACGCAATCAGGCTATGCTCATCACCTGCGCCAACGACATAGTGGAAGCTCTGCGATGGGAATCAAAAATCGCCAACAAGCCCACCCAGCAACTCGACCTGTTCCCCTCGCTCACGGAAGAAGAGCAAGAGATTGTGAACATCATCAAGCAAGCTGGCGATATACACATCAATACCATCACCGAAAAGCTCCACATCCCTGTGTATAGGGTGATGAGCACACTCATGCAGCTCGACTTCAAAGGCATCATCATCAGTATGCCTGGTTGCCGCTACGCAATGGCGTAATCCCTCACTGAATAGTGCGCACAACGCCTGTAAGGCAAAATAATTCTGTAAAAAACGGCTATTACCTGTTGTTTCTGACAATAATTATAATTATCTTTGTTTTTTAATAACCATTAAACCAATAAAACAACTATGACAAAAAAGATAATTCCAGATTCAGAGTTGATTATCAATCCCGACGGTTCTGTGTTCCACATACACCTTCGTCCCGACCAACTCAGAGATAATATCATCGTGTGTGGCGACCCTGCACGCGTGAATATGATTGCTTCGTATTTCGACACCATTGAATATGATGTGCAAAGTCGTGAGTTCCACACCATTGCCGGCACATACAACGGCAAGCCCGTAATGGCGCTCTCACACGGTATCGGTAGCGACAACATCGACATCGTGATTACAGAGCTCGACGCTTTGGCAAATATTGATTTCGAGACCCGCACTGTTAAAGACAAGCACCGCGCGCTCAACATCGTGCGCATCGGCACTTCTGGCGGTTTGCAACCCTACGTGCCAGTAGGCACTCCAGTGATTGCAGCAAAGAGTCTCGGTTTTGATGGTGTGCTTAACTATTACGCTGGACGCAACGAAAACTGCGACCTTGAATTTGAAAAGAAATTCTGCGAATTTGTGAAGTGGAATCCTCTGTTTGCAAAGCCCTACGTGGTGGAATCAGACCCAGGATTGGTTGAAAAAATCGGCTGCGACGACATGGTGAGAGGCTACACCATCTCTGCTGTGGGCTTCTACGGTCCACAAGGTCGTGAAGTGCGCCTGCCACTTGCTGAACCAGAACTCAACAAGCGCATCGAGCAATTTGAATACGAAGGCGGCCACATCACCAACTATGAAATGGAGAGCGCCGCACTTCAAGGTATGGCAAAAATGATGGGCCACCACGCCATCACCATTTGCTCTATCATCGCCAACAGAGTGGCTACCAGTGCGAATCCAAATTACAAGACTGCGGTCAACGACCTCGTTCAGACCGTTCTTGAACGTCTTCTCGGCGACTAATCGCCACACTTTCATACAGAAAAGCAAAAGAGGAAACCTCGCTTGGGGTTTCCTCTTTTGTTGTCTCATTTTAATTAAGAATGAAATTTCTAAGGCTCGGTTCAAGCACTTGACTGCAAGTGTAAACTCTTGCAAATTGCTTCAACAGACTCACAGTCGAAAGCTTTGGCCGCGCTTGGGAATTTTCACGAATTTCAAATTTTACAGTAGTAGTTTTTTTCTGCATAGGCACTCAATTTTAAATTACACATCTTTATAACGGCATAGTTACTATTTTATTATATCAAATTTCGATAAATTTTGCTCACATCAAATAAAAAAAGTAACTTTGTAGTAAACTAAAATATAAGAGGTTTGAAGAATTTCATCACACGCATTTTATCCGGAGCAGTGTATGTAGGACTCATATTCTGCGCCATCTATTTTTTTGATACTATTCCAGCTATTTTCTTGGTGTTTTTTGGGCTTGTCACATTGATTGGCGTTTGGGAAGCCAGCCGTCTTACCCATGGTGATGAGCAAAATCAATCTAAGGTCGTTAAGTGCGTCGATGCACTTGGGGCTTTAGCCGTGTTCGCGTCGTTTTTCTTCAACGAAGAGTGCGGTCACTCGCTTGCAAGTTTCCTTCCCATCTTGCTCTACGGATTGGTGAGATTCACAATCCAGCTCTACATCACCAATCAAAACCCAATCAAGAGTTTACAGCAGTCGTTTTTCTGCATTTGCTATGTAGCCATTCCACTGGGCTTGATGAGCACCATCAGTTTCTCCGAAAACAGTATGCTCCTGCTTAGCATTTTCATTTTCTTGTGGCTCAACGATTCAGGTGCTTACCTTGTGGGCTCCACCATTGGCAAGCACCGCCTGTTTGAACGCATTTCCCCAAAGAAGTCGTGGGAAGGTTTCTGGGGCGGCCTCGTTCTTTCCGTGATAGCTGGTTATGTGATGGGTGCATATTTCAACGATATTTTCCACGGCCCATCGGCACTACTTTTTGCCGGTTGGGGGATGGTGGTTTCGATATTCGCAACGCTTGGCGACCTCACCGAGTCACTCATGAAGAGAACAGCCGGTGTGAAAGACTCAAGCCATTTGATTCCCGGTCACGGAGGCATTCTCGACCGCATCGACAGTCTGCTGTTTGCTGTGCCGGCATCACTAATTTATCTCGTCGTAATCAAAAACTTATTATAATTTTCTAATATGAGTAATCAACGATACGATCTTAGAGGTGTATCTGCCTCAAAAGATGATGTGCATAACGCTATTAAAAAAATTGACAAAGGTGTTTTTCCTCTGGCATTTTGTAAAATAATCCCTGATATTTTGGGCGGCGACCCCGAATATTGCAACATTATGCACGCCGATGGTGCTGGTACTAAATCATCGTTGGCTTATATCTATTGGAAAGAGACTGGCGATTTGAGCGTCTGGAAAGGCGTGGCTCAAGATGCTGTGGTGATGAACATCGACGACCTGCTTTGCGTGGGCGCAACCGACAACATCCTTCTTTCCTCAACGATTGGCAGAAACAAGAACCTCATTCCTGGCGAGGTGATTTCTGCAATTATCAATGGCACACAGGAATTCCTTGACGAACTCAATAAAATGGGTGTGAACATCATTTCCACTGGCGGCGAAACTGCCGATGTAGGCGACTTGGTGCGCACCATAATCGTTGACAGCACTGTGACATGCAGAATGCGTCGCGACAAAGTGATTGACAACGCCAACATTAAGGGTGGCGATGTGATTGTGGGCTTGGCATCGTTCGGCAAAGCCACTTACGAAACAAAATACAATGGCGGTATGGGCAGCAATGGTCTGACTTCGGCACGCCACGATGTGTTTGCGAAATACATCGCAGAGAAATATCCCGAAAGCTACGATCAGGCTGTGCCTAACGAACTTGTGTATTCTGGTTCTAAGAAACTGACCGAAGCTATCGACGGCGTGGAAGTGAACGCTGGCGAACTGGTGCTTTCTCCTACCCGTACCTATGCACCTGTAATCAAGAAGGTGCTCGATAAGATGCACGACAAGGTGCACGGTATGGTACACTGCACAGGCGGTGCTCAAACCAAGGTGATGCACTTTGTGAAAAACAAACATGTGGTGAAGGACAACCTCTTCCCTATCCCACCACTCTTCAAACTCATTCAAGAGGAATCGGGAACCGACTGGAAGGAAATGTACAAAGTGTTTAATATGGGACACCGTATGGAAATTTACGTTTCACCAGAAGACGCTGCCGACATCATAGAAATTTCTAAGTCGTTCAATATCGATGCACAAATCATCGGTAGAGTGGAAGATGCAGAAGAAAACCATCTGACCATCAAGAGCGAATACGGCACATTCGAATACTAACGCTACAATTTGCCGAAATGCGACAACTTTTCAGTACATACATGGCGATATGTGCTTTGGCAATGATTTGCCAAGGTTGCGCATCTTCTACGGCAAATGAAAGCGACAGTTACAAACTGCCCGACACGCTTCGTGTGGGCACCCTATATAGCCCAACGAGTTTCTTCATCTATCGAGGCGACACGCTGGGCTATGATTATGACCGAATTTGTGATTTTGCGAGAGACAAAAAGATAGCGCTAAAATTCACATTGGCTCACAGTATGCAATCGCTACTTCAACTTGTGAAGGACGACAAGGTGGATGTGCTGGCATACGAGATTCCCATTACCGCTGAATTTAACGAGGAAGTGCTGCACTGCGGCGAAACCAACACCACCTATCAAGTGCTGGTGCAGCGTAAGGGCCGACACCGCATTACAAATGTCACACAGCTGAAAGGCAAAGACCTGTATGTGGAGAAAGGTTCGAAATACGAGTCAAGACTTGAGAACCTCAACAGCGAGATTGGCGGTGGTATCAACATCAAATCGGTGGACAAAGACACCGTTGATGTTCAAGACCTTGTGAATCAGGTGAGCACGGGGAAAATTCCATATACGATTGTGGATAGCGATATTGCTAAAATCAATAAAACGTATTACAGCAACATCGACATCGGTTTGGAGGTGAGTTTCCCTCAACGCTCATCATGGGCAGTGAACCTCAACAACAACGCCCTATCAGATTCCATCGACGCTTGGAGCACAAGCGAGCGCACCATTCTCTATAGCGAAGACATATCAAAGCACTACTTTGAGCAAAGCCGCTATTCGCTCACGCAGGATAACGACACATACAGTGGTAGCGGAAAATATGTGAGGAAAAATGGCGACATCTCGCCATACGACGACTTGTTTAAAGCCTATTCCGGACATATCTCCTACCCTTGGCAACTGCTTGCCGCCATCGCCTATGTGGAGTCGAAATTCGATCCAAGAGTGGTGTCGTGGGCTGGCGCAAGGGGACTGATGCAAATCATGCCCAGCACAGCAAGGGGCTATGGATTCGACACGTCGAAGCTGCACGACCCTGAAGTGAGCGTGAAGGCTGCTGTGCGCGAGCTTTCGAGCTTGGAAAAGTATTTCTCCAGCAGAGTACCCGACCCTAAAGAAAGAATGAGATTCATGCTTGCCGCCTACAATGGTGGTATTGCCCATATCGTCGACGCCATCAATCTTGCGCAAAAATACGGCAAGAATCCCCATATTTGGTACGGCAATGTGGAAGAGGCTCTGAAGTGGAAGACCAATGAACGATATTACAACGACCCCGTGTGCAAATACGGTTATTTCCGTAGCAACGAAACCGTGAATTATGTTCAAAAGGTGGAAAGTAGATTTGAAGCATATCGTAAATAATAATTTTTTAAAATTTATACATCATGAAGAAAAGGTATTTAAGCGTGGCATTAATCGCCATATTGGCATCATCAATGATGTTCACTTCATGTATTGGTAGTTTCAAGCTCACCAATAAAGTGTTAACTTGGAATAAGCAAGTGGGTAGTAAATTCGTCAACGAACTGGTGTTCGTGGCATTCTGGATTCTTCCAGTATATGAGCTTTCTGGCTTGGCTGACTTGTTGGTGCTCAACAGCATTGAATTCTGGTCGGGTGAAAACCCTGTGCAAGCAAGCACAAAGACTATTGACGGCAAGAACGGCAGATACATTGTGAAGAGCGACAAGAATGGCTACACCATCACCAACACAACCGACAAGAGCGTGGTGAAATTCAACTTCGACGCAGCCGACAACTCTTGGAGCGTTTGCAATGGCGACAAGGAAGTGAAATTCCTGCAATACGTTGACGACACTCATGTGAAAATGATTACCCCTGAAGGTGATTTCAAGACTGTGGAATTAAGCGAACGTGGCGTGTATGCCTACAAGCAAATGGTGAACAGCAGCGTTCAATACGCAATGCGATAAACTCCCACATACTCATAATTATAAGAATCCCCAAAGATGCGTTGAGAAAATCTTTGGGGATTATTTGTATCTTATTTTCGCTACTCGCTATTAGCGGGAGGCTTTCTTGTAAAGAACCACAGCAATAAGGGTGAACAAAATATTCGGAATCCACATTGCCACACGCGATGAGGTGTAGCCGTTTTGGGCAAAGGTTTGCGTCACCTGCATAAACAGGATGTAGGAAAAACTTAGCACAATGCCAATCATGATATTCAATCCTGTGCCACCACGCACCTTTCTTGACGAGAGAGAGAAACCGATAATGGTCAGAATCAATGCGGCTGCCGTCATAGCATAACGCTTTTCATATTCAATTTCGAATTGCTGGATATTAGCCACACCACGCTCTCGCTGTTCGGTAATATAGCGTTTCAACTCTGGCGAGGTGAGGGTTTCCTGGTCGTTTTTCGAAATCAAAAAGTCTTTCGGGTCGAAGTTCAAGAGCGTGTCCATCATGCTGCCGGTGGTCATTGTTTCCTTCAATCCGTCGAACTTACGATGATTATAGTCGCTCAATTTCCAGCGTCCCAACGTGTCGTAAACAGCACTTTGGGCTGTGATTCTCGACACCAACACATTGTCCTTAAATTCCTCAATCGAAATGTGGTAGCCGTGCTTTGTGGTGTTGTCGTATCGCTCCATGTGAAACATCACACCAGGGCGCATTTGCAGTTGCACATTGTCGCCATAGTCCACTCGCTTGTTTTTCACCCATTGGTTGGTGTATTCAATTCGCTTCACATTAGCAGGCGGAATGATATACAACGACAGTACCAGCGTGCCTATCGAAATAAATACCGCCGACACAATATAGGGTACCGCCAATCGGTTGAAACTGATGCCACTTGACAGAATTGCGGTAATTTCGCACCTGTCGGCTAATTTCGAGGTGAAGAAAATCACTGTGATAAACACGAACATTGGCGCAAACTGGTTGATGAAGCCCGGTAGGAAGTTCAAGAAATATTTAAACACAGTTTCCTTCAATGGGGCAAGAAGCATGGCATCGAGTTTTTCGTTGATGTCGAACATTACAATCACCAACAAAAGCATCAGAATGATAAAGAAAAACGTGCCGATGAATTTCTTGATAATATACAGGTCAAATTTCTTGACCAATGGTTTCTTTGCCTCTTTTTTCTTTTCTGTTGTAGATGATTCGGCAGATTCGGCGGAATTGTCAATATCTGACAACTGTTTCTTCTCGTCATCTGCGCTTGTTTCCACACTTGTGATTGGCGATGTGGCATCACCATTCAATTCTTCGGGCTGTATGTTTTCAATGCTGTCTTGCATGATGCTAACGATTATAGGCGGCGTGTGACACGTTCCACCATTTCAGTTTTCCACGACTTGAAGTCGCCCTCAATAATGTGTTTGCGAGCCTCACCCACAAGCCACAAATAGAATGCGAGATTATGAACGCTTGCAATTTGCATCGCCAAAATCTCTTGCGCGACGAACAGGTGACGAACGTAGGCTTTAGAGTAAATCTTATCCACAATCGAGGCGCCATCTTCTTGAAGTGGTGAAAAATCGTCAGCCCACTTCTTGTTGCGCATATTCATAATGCCATGCTGGGTGAAAAGCATACCGTTACGGCCGTTGCGAGTTGGCATCACGCAGTCCATCATATCCACGCCACGATCAATGGCTTCGAGTATGTTGGCTGGTGTGCCCACGCCCATGAGGTAGCGAGGCTTGTCTTCTGGAAGAATTTCGTTCACCACCTCAATCATATCGTACATGGCCTCGGTTGGTTCACCTACTGCCAAACCACCGATAGCGTTACCCTCAGCACCCAAGTCGGCTACGAATTTCGCACTGTCGGTGCGCAGGTCTTTATACACACAGCCCTGCACAATGGGAAAAAAGGCTTGCGAATGGCCATAACGTGGTGATGTGGCATTAAAATGATCCCAACCACGCTTGAGCCACCTTTGAGTAAGGCGAAGCGACTTCTCGGCATACTGATAATCAGATGTGCCTGGAGGACACTCATCAAGTGCCATCATAATATCGCTGCCTATGCTGCGCTGAATATCCACCACTTTCTCTGGGGTGAACAGGTGCTTTGATCCGTCGATATGGCTACGGAATGCCGCACCCTCCTCTTTCAGTTTGCGGTTGCTAGAAAGCGAGAACACTTGAAAGCCACCACTGTCGGTAAGAATTGGCTTATCCCAAGTGTTGAATTTATGCAAACCACCAGCGCGCTCAATGATATCCATACCAGGGCGCAAATACAGATGGTAAGTGTTGCCCAAAATGATCTGCGCCTTAATATCATCACGCAGTTCGTGCATGTGAACAGCCTTCACCGCGCCCACAGTGCCCACTGGCATAAAAATTGGAGTCTGGATTTCGCCGTGGTCGGTGCCAATCACACCCGCACGGGCTTTAGTATCTTTACTTGTCGCTACGACTTTGTAATTCATAATCTGTCTAATTTACTCACAAAATTACAATAATAATTCCAATGGAGCAAAACTTCCCCAACCGCAGCCACGTTTTTTGCGTTTTTTGCCAAATGTGCAACTTTATCGCTTCAAACAAATGTGAAACCAAAACCAAAGTGAAACACCCGAAACACCTGAAACACCCGAAACACCCGAAACACCCGAAACACCCGAAACACCGAAATCGGAATTTTCGAAACAAAACCAAGCCCATTTTTGGTCAAAATCGAAATGTATGATGCTTCATCACACCCACATCACCTCCAATCACACTAATTCCAAGACCTTCAACGCAAAAATATCAACATCGCCTTAAACAACGCAAGGCCAAAAAGGGGAAAAATCAGGGGAAAATCAGCCAACACACTACTTTATGGGAATCATCAATTGGAACGTGATTTCCAACCATTCACTTTCACATTATAATAATTGCATAATATTGTAGCAATACAAGCGACAGAATAATTTTTTCATGTTCGCTAAATTCATTTTTTGTGTCGTTTATGTTGTCGTTTATGATAAAAACATTATATTTGCGGGGTAAAATGTGATACTAATATCAAAAATAGTACCCTAATATGTTTTTTGAGCGTAAGAAATACTTGAAAGAACTCATCGCAGGACGTGGGAATGGTCTTGTGAAAATTATTACTGGTGTAAGACGTTGTGGAAAATCTTTTCTGTTGTTCAACATCTGGCATAACTGGCTTCTGGAACATGGGGTGACTGATAACCACATCATTGAGATACAGCTTGATGACTTCCGTAACAGGCGATTGAGAAAGCCTGATGCTTTACTCGACTATATCGACTCAAAAGTTATTGAAGATGGGAATCCTCATTATATTGTTTTAGATGAGGTGCAAATGGTGGAAGATTTTGTGGAGGTTATCCTTAGCTTAACCCACATGAGGAATGTGGACGTTTATGTGTCTGGTTCAAACTCTCGATTCCTGTCAAGCGACGTGGTGACAGAGTTTCGAGGCAGAGGTGACGAGATACGCATCTGGCCTCTTACTTTTGATGAGTATTTCAATGGTATAGGCGGCGACATACGCAAGGCATGGTTGGATTACTACACATTTGGAGGACTCCCACAAGTGGCTATACTGGAAACGAAAGAAAAAAAGACAGACTATCTGCGTGGACTGTATGAAACCACTTATCTTCGTGATGTAATAGAACGCAACCATTTACGCAATCCTGAAGGAATGAAAGAGTTGGTGCGTGTGCTTGCTTCTGGCATAGGTTCATCAACCAATCCAACAAGAATAGCCAACACATTTCAGTCCACACAAGGTGTGACCATTAAAAGGGACACGATAAAACAATATATTGACTACCTTAAAGACTCTTTCTTAATTGAAGAAGCCCTGCGCTATGATGTGAAAGGCAGAAAATATATCGGTACTGAGACAAAGTATTATTTCGCCGATATTGGCATTCGTGCAGCCATTCTCAACTATCGTCAACAGGAGGAGACGCACATTATGGAAAATATCATCTATAACGAGCTTCGCAGTCGTGGATATAATGTGGATGTAGGATTAGTAGAACTTGGGGGCAAGGACGAGAACGGCAAGTTTGTCAGAAAACAGTTGGAGGTAGACTTTGTGGTGAATCGTCCTCCATACAGGGTGTATATACAGTCGGCGTTCCACATGCCCACGCCTGAGAAGGAACAGCAAGAACGACGACCGTTATTGTCCATCAACGACCACTTTCGAAAGGTTGTTATTGTAGGTGATGATATTCACCGCAAAGAAGATGAACTTGGTGTAATGACAATAGGATTGTTGGATTTTTTGACTGACAAGGAGCTTTTAGAGCAAGGATAATCTCAAATCGGTCATTAGGTCGTATGAGGATTTTTATGATTACTTCTTGCGGTCTTTCGGCTTTTATAAGATGCCAGCTATGGAAACAGCAAAGTAGTAAGTTGGCTGAGTTGTGGGGCGTGTGGGGTTAAATTGGTGGGTTGAGGTTTTTTTTGTAACTTTGTGGATTGAAACAATAATGAATTATTTATGGGCATTTTCAGCAAATTTTTCTCAAAAGAAAAAAAGGAAACTCTCGACAATGGTTTGAAAAAAACCAAGGAAGGCGTATTCAGTAAAATAGCGCACGCTATTGCGGGAAAATCGACAATCGACGACGATGTTCTCGACAATCTTGAAGAGGCTTTCATCACAAGCGATGTGGGCGTAGATACCACCTTGAAAATTATCAAGAGAATACAGGACCGTGTTGCTCGCGATAAGTATGTTGGCACCTCTGAACTCAACGCCTTGCTTTGCGACGAGATTTCACAAATGCTTGCCGACAACAATAATAGCGAAGTAGCCGACTTTACCGTTGCCACCGACAAGAAACCGTATGTGATTATGGTGGTGGGTGTGAATGGTGTGGGTAAAACCACCACTATCGGTAAACTCGCCTACAACTTCACCCAAGCTGGCAACAAGGTGGTGCTCGGTGCAGCCGACACCTATCGTGCCGCAGCCGATGAGCAGCTCGAACGCTGGGGCGAAAGAGTGGGCGTATCGGTAATCAAGCACAAAATGGGTACCGACCCTGCTTCTGTGGCTTTCGACACGGTGAAAAGCGCCGTGGCACAGGGCGCCGACGTGGTGATTATCGACACCGCCGGCCGTCTGCACAACAATGTGGGTTTGATGAACGAGCTGACAAAAATTAAGAATGTGATGAAGAAGGTGGTGGATTGGGCTCCTAACGAAATTCTGCTGGTGCTCGATGGATCTACCGGTCAGAACGCATTTGAGCAAGCCAAGCAATTTGTAGCTGCCACCGAGGTGAATGCCCTTGCTATCACCAAACTCGACGGCACCGCCAAGGGTGGCGTGGTGATTGGCATCAGCGACCAGTTTAACATTCCTGTGAAATACATCGGTCTGGGTGAAGGTATGACCGATTTGCAGATCTTCCGCAAAGAGGAATTTGTGAGGAGTCTGTTCGGCAAAGAATAATAGAATAATATGCGTAAAAACAAGATTGACATCATATCGCTGGGTTGCTCTAAAAACCTGGTGGACTCAGAACACCTTATCCGCCAGTTTCAAGCCAACGGCTACAGTGTGGAGCACAACCCCAGCCGTGTGGACGGTGAAATAGTGGTGGTGAACACCTGTGGTTTTATCCGCGACGCACAAGAGGAATCCATCGACATGATTTTGGAGCTTGGCAGAACAAAAAAAGAGGGTAAAATCAAGAAGCTCTTTGTGATGGGCTGCTTGGCTGAGCGCTTTATGGCGCAGCTCATCGACGAGTTGCCAGAAGTTGACAAATTCTACGGTAAATTCAACTGGAAAGAAATGCTCAACGACCTTGGCAAAAGTTACAAGGAGGACCTGTCGAGCGAAAGATACCTCACCACTCCCAAGCATTACGCATATCTGAAAATATCGGAAGGTTGCAATCGCTTTTGCGCCTTCTGCGCTATTCCTTTAATCACCGGCCGCCACAAGTCGGTGCCAATGGACACGCTGCTCAACGAGGTGAAGCACTTGGTGAGCCAAGGCGTGAAGGAATTTAACGTGATTGCGCAAGACTTGTCGTCGTACGGTCTTGACCTCTACGGCAAAATGATGCTGCCTGAACTGATTGACCAAATGGCGCAAATCGAGGGTGTGGAGTGGATTCGCTTGCACTACGCCTACCCTACCCAATTCCCTTACGACATTCTCCCCGTGATGGCGAAGCACGATAATGTGTGCAAATACCTCGACATCGCTTTGCAGCACTCTTCCGATAAGGTGCTCAACAATATGCAGCGCCACATCACCAAGGCTGAAACCATCGAGCTGATTAAGCGCATCCGCAAAGAGGTGCCGGGCATACACATTCGCACTACGCTGATGGTGGGATTCCCTGGTGAGGGCGAAGAGGAATTCAACGACCTGGTGGACTTCGTGGAAGAAATGCGATTTGAGCGAATGGGCGCTTTCGCCTACAGCGAAGAAGAAGGCACATTTGCCGCTAAACACTTCGACGACATCATTCCAGAGAACGTGAAAGCCGACCGCCTTGATAAAATCATGGAGATTCAAGAGGAAATTTCGGATGAAATCCAATCGAAGAAAGTGGGCAACGTTTATAAGGTGATTATCGACAGCGTGGACGAGATGTATTACTCTGGCCGCACCGAATGGGATTCGCCAGAGGTTGACCCCGAAGTGCTGATTCCTGTGGAAAACGGCAAGTTAGAAATCGGCAACTTCTACCAAGTAGAAATCACCGATGCCACACCATTTGAATTGTTTGGTAAAGTGGTGGAATGACAATATGTAATCCAAAAACGGTCATTAGGGCTCTGTGAAAAATTACTGTGGCAATAATTATACATTGTTGCCAGAATCGTGGTTGGAATCAAAAACAAAAACCGCTCGCCGTTACACGGCGAAAAACCCCTGATGATAAAATGATTTCTAAAGGAGGTTGTATCAAATCTCCCAAACGATTTTGCATGGTAGGGACGCGATACTTCGCGTCCGCGTCAAATGATTGATATTCAATATAGTATCACAGTTATGGGCGGACGTGAAGTATCACGTCCCTACCGGGTTTGGTTTGTGCTATCCTGATTTTGGTTGACTGTTTTGGGTGTTATCCCTGATGGGAGTTGACTCGGTTAAACTTATCCCTGATAGGGGTTGACTTGGCGGTTTCG
>SFGS01000084.1 GCA_004557565.1 Bacteroidales bacterium
GGGCGGACGTGAAGTATCACGTCCCTACCGGGTTTGGTTTTTCGCCGAAGGCGAGCGGTTTTTATCCTTTTGGCGATGCCACCGACCTCGCTGGAGAGGGTGGCATTGGTGATGTGGTGTGGATGATTCAAGCAGCTTGAAATCAGACAGGCCACAGCACTAACGACAGGTGCGAAGTACTGGCATCGCCAAAAGGCTGTTTTTTATGTTTTTGTTTCCGTGCCGCCAGTATTTTTTGTGTGGTGGGATTTGTGAGATGGGGATATTTTTGGGGCGATAACAATTTTTGGGGGTGGTGTTACGTTATAGGTTTAGAATTTGTGTGTGCGTATGCGCGCATAGTAATATTTTCATGACTATGATTAAGAAAACGATTTCTCTATTGATAGCGGCTTTGGCGTTAGTCCATGCTTCGGCATCGAACTGGCAAGTGGTGCCTTCGTTCCTTGGCTCAAAAACACAAAATGTGGTGGATATGGGCGATGAGGTGTATTATTTGGTGAGCGGCAGTCTGTATCGCTTCGATAAAAGCACAAAGGAAAACGAGAGCCTCAACCGCGCCAACTACCTTAACGATGTGGTGATTAGCAATATTTACTACAACGATTACCGTGGCTATCTGATGGTGGTGTACGACAATTCGAATATCGACATCATCACCAGTGAGGGCGATATTATCAATCTTCCAGAAATCAAGGCGGCCTCGCTCACGCAATCCAAGACCATCAACGATGTGAACTTCACTCCTGAAGGGCGTGTGTATCTTGCCACCGACTTCGGATATGTGGTGCTGAACGACAAGAAGTGGGAGGTGCAGGAATCGCGCATCTTCGGGCAGAAGGTGAATTCTGTGGTTGAGGTGGGCGACTACATGCTGGTGAGTCAGGGCACTGACCTTCGCTACGGCAAGGTGGGCAAGCACTACGAAACCATCGGCTCTATGCCAAAAGTGACGGGAAAAGTGAGTAACGACGGCGGCAGACTGCGCGCACTCACCGACAGCAAGTTGCTCATCTGCACCGGTTGGACCTACATCGCCAATGTGAGCGTGAATGAGGCTGGGGAGGTGGTGGCCAATATTGCCGAATCGCAGCCTTGCAAAACCGACAATTTGCAAGCCACTCCAAGCGGTTATCTGCTCAACTGCTTTTCAAACAACTGCTATCTCACCCTCGATGCCACTGGTTCCAACTTCACCAAAGTGGATGCCGAGAATCAGATGTATAGCGCCTACAAAGGCGGCGACGGCACGCTCTGGGCTGTGGGCGACAACGGGCTTCATCAAGCCACCGACAATGCCAACTTCTACAAACCAACTGCACTGTCGTTTGTCACTCCATTCCACCTCACCTACAATAATGCGCAACGCTTGCTCTATGTGACCAGCACGGGCTCCAACGCCTTCATCAGCGCGCAAAATCTGCCCACTGGCGTGAACACTTTCGACGGCATCACCGTGAAAGATGTAACCCCTACGCCCACCATCGAGAATGGCGGCAGTTTCTACCCGGTGTTCTCCGCAAGCGAGGAAAACACCTACTTCATGGGCAACTGGTGGAACGGCATACACAAAGTGACCGGCGGCAAGGTGGTGAACAACTACAACTGGGAAAACTCGCCAATGGAGCACGCTCTGGGCGGCTACTACTGTAGCCCAATCATCGCGCTTGACAAGGCTGGCAACCTGTGGGCTGCTCAATCGTCGGCTCCGGCAGGGAAAAGTATCTTCGTGTTGCCACAGGCTAAGCAGGCGCAAAAGGCGGTGACTGCCAGCGACTGGATTACCGTGAATGTGCCAGGTGCCAGCCCAAGCAAATTCTCCGTGCTAACCACACTGCGCAGCAGCAATGTGAAGGTGTTCTCCGACGGTACATTCGGTGGCTCGCTCTTCTTTATCAACGACGGCGGCACCCCATCGGCTAACCCCACCACCAGATCATATTCCTCTGGCTCGCTGTTCGACCAAGACGGCAACATCGTGAACTGGAACAACATCTACACCCTCACCGAAGACCAGAACGGCAATGTGTGGATGGGCACCAACGATGGCGTGCTGGTGTTTAACCCTGCCGATGCGTTCAAGAGCGACTTCCGCCTCCACCACATCAAGGTGCCACGCAACGACGGAACCAACCTTGCCGACTACCTGCTCAACGGCATCGCCGTGTCGCATATCGCCGTAGATGCGTCGAATCGCAAGTGGATTTGCACCAACGGCTCAGGCTTGTTTTTGGTGAGCGCCGACGGCACAACCGTGATTTCGCAGTTCAACACCGACAACAGTCCGCTTCTGAGCGATGTGGTGTATCGCGTTTGCCCCGACCCGTATTCAAATGCCGTGTATGTGACCACCAGCAACGGTATGATGATTTACCGCACCAACAGCACCCCTGGCGAGAACAGTTTCAGCAATGTGGTGGCATATCCAAACCCTGTGCGCCCCGACTACTACGGACTCATCACCATCACTGGACTGATGGAAAACTCGCTCGTGAAGATTGCCGACGCGTCGGGCAACGTCGTGAAGCAATTAAAAAGTGTGGGTGGAGAGTGTACTTGGGACGGTACCGTTGACGGCGCTGAGCGCGTTAAAAGCGGCGTTTATTTCGTTTTTGCGTCGCAAGCCGACGGCAGCGAATCCGCAGTCACCAAAATCCTCATCGTAAGATAAGGGGAGAGATTCTGCATTTTTTGGCGTATAAAATGGTAGGGACGCGATATTTCGCGTCCGCATCAAGTTGCTGTCAGCCAGTATATTATAATACCGATAGGCGGGCGTGAAATATCACGTCCTTACAATTTGTTGGTAGGCGAGGGGGATTATTTGAGGGTGAGTTGGAAATCTTTGATGAAATCGCCAAATTCGGGGCGGCGTGAGAGAATGTCGTTCACGATTTCGCGCTCGGTCATGATTTTTGGTGTCTTGATGGTCTTGTCGAGTTCGATTTCAAGGGTGATGGTTCCATTTTGAAGTGTGTTTCTGAGATAGGTCAAGATGTCGGTGAGGCTGTTGTTGATCATGCCGGCTTCGCCTTCGTTGGCCGACTTCATCTTATAGTGTGTGCCGCTCACGAGCATAGGCACGGCACGGTGCATAGCGTTCACCACGATAATGTCGTGAGGGTGCGCTTGGGTGTATGCGTTCCATGCCTGGGCGAATTGCTCTGGGTCGATGGGTTTGTTGTCGTAGAAAGTGGGGGCTGATGCCTCCTTTTTTGTTGCTTCTTGTTTGGCGGCCTCTTCAGCTGCACGCTGAGTGTTGTTGATATAGATGCGAGGAGGCATCTTGGATGGTGTCGCCGCCGATGGCTTATTGCTGGGCACAGGAGGCGCCGGCAGCGGATGCCCCTGCGGCATGTAGTGCTGTGCAGGGGCTGATGCGGTATGTTGCGCTGAAGCTGCCGCTTGTGGGGCGGCAGTCCGTGGGGCTTGCGTAGTTTGCTGTGGAGTCTGTGCCGGGCTGGTTTGCATCTTCTTCACTGAAGGCTGGTCGCCACCGGCAGGGGGCATCGGGCCGGTGAGCAGCTGGCAAATCTTAATCAGCGTGAGTTCCACCAGAAATTGCTTGTTGCTGGCGTTGCGATAGTTCAGGTCGCAATAGTTGCACAGGTCCATCACACGGTAGAAGTAGGCTGGGGCAAACTTCTGCGCTTGCAGCACAAACTTCTGCGCCAACTCATCGTTCATTTCCAGCAGCACCACCGTTTGAGGGTTGCTTGCCACCATCAAGTCGCGGAAATGCTGTGCCAGACCGTTGATGAAGAATTGCGAGTCGAAGCCATGTTCACGAATATCCTTGTAGATGAGCAGTGCCTCAGGAATGTCGCTTTTCAGGAACGCCTTGTCGAGACGGAAATAGTAGTCGTGGTCGAGCACGTTGAGGTTCTCGATTGCGCCCTGATAGGTGATATTGCCCTCGCACGAAGCCGCCACCTGGTCGAAGATGGAGAGCGCGTCGCGCATTGCGCCATCAGCCTTTTGTGCAATCACGTTGAGGGCTGCTGTCTCGGCAGTCACGCCACGGTCGGTGCAGATGTATTTCAGTTGCTCCACGATGTCGGGCACCTTGATGCGCGCGAAGTCGTAGATTTGGCAGCGCGAGAGAATCGTAGGGATAATCTTCTGCTTCTCGGTGGTTGCCAAAATGAAAATCGCATATTCGGGCGGTTCCTCCAGCGTTTTCAGAAACGCGTTGAAAGCGGCGGTGGTGAGCATGTGCACCTCGTCGATGATAAACACACGATATTTGCCCACCTGTGGCGGAATACGCACTTGGTCCACGATGGTGCGAATGTCGTCCACCGAGTTGTTGCTGGCGGCGTCGAGCTCGATAATGTTGTACGAGCGTTGCTCATTAAACGCCTTGCACGATTCACATTCATTGCAAGGCTCACCGTCGGCGGTCAGATGCTCACAGTTGATGGCTTTTGCAAAGATACGCGCGCAAGTGGTTTTGCCCACACCTCTCGGTCCACAGAACAGGTAGGCGTGAGCCAGTTTGTTGCTGCCGATAGCCGTTTTCAGCGTATGGGTGAGCGATTGCTGTCCTACCACCGTTGCGAAACTCGCAGGGCGGTATTTCCTTGCCGATACAATGTAGTTTTCACTCATAGGATTTGTGGCTTCAAAAGTTTGAATTACAAAGATACGAAAAATATCAAAATGGCGAGAAGATAGAGGTTAGAAATTAGATTAAGAAGATTTTTATCAGAAGTTAAGGAGTTAAGAAGTTGAAGAAGTTAAGACGATACCATCGCCTTCCTCGATAATTCGAAATCTCGATAATTCGAAGATTCGAAGAGTCAAAAACTTGTTGACTCGTTGACCTGTTGGCTCGTAGACTTGCGGGATTGTAACGAGGCATGGCATGGGTGGGTGAAAAGAAAGCCCTAACTATAAGGAACTGAACGGTGCATTGCCTACATCACAACTCGCAGCAACCTCTCTTGAAGGCTTCGCCGACTCGGTATGGGTGTTTGAGGCAGGAAGATACCCACGCGTCAAAGGTATGGAAAAGACCGCTGCCGCTTATGTGGCTGCCGCTCCTATTCAATTTGCCGACGACAATCAGAATGTGCTGCAAGTGAGCACCGACTTCACCGCCAGTATTCTTAATTCCGTGAAGTGGCAAGTGCTGCGCGACGGTGTGGCATCGTCGGAGGGCATCGGTGTGAACATCGACACCAAGGGCAACATTCACCTCACCGGTTCGGTATCTACCGACACGCTTCAGGCTTCTTCTGGCAAGATTGTGAAGCGAATTATCATCAAACTCGCTCCTGCCTCCCTGTTTGAGGGTAAAGGCACCGAGGCAGAGCCATACCTGATTAAGAACAAGGCAGATTTGATGCTTCTCGCTTCTGCCACCACCAAGAATCAACTGTCGTTTGAAGGCACCTATTTCAAGGTGACCAACGACATTGACCTCGAACGCGATCCTGAATTTGTGGGTATCGGTATCAACGACTCTCGCACCTACGGTTTTGCTGGTATTCTCGATGGTGATGGACATAAAATCACCAACCTGTATCTCGACAAGTGCAAACTTGCTGACAATGGCACCGTGCCAGCCGACCAGCGCACAAAATACACTGCGCTCGTGGGTATTCTTAAAGAAGTAGGAGTAATCAAGAACCTCCGACTCTATGGCGACATCACAGGTTACTCCAATGTGGCAGGTTTCGCTGGTTACAGTTACGGAACTATTCTCAACTGTCGCAACTACGCCAACGTGACTGCACATTCTGGCAACTTGGGTGGCATCTGCGGCTACAATGAGAAAGGCACCATTCGCGATTGCTACAACGCTGGTAAAATCACTGCCGGCTACTTCAACGCTGGCGGTATCGTGGCGTGCAACAAGGGCACAATCGAAAATTGCCAAAACGACGGTGAAGTGGCTGTTGAAAACATCAACACCGCCTACGAATATAAGAAACTCAACAGTGCCGGTGGTATTGTGGAGACCAACTTCGGCACCATCAAGAACGTGCTCAACACGGGCTATGTGCATGCTCCAAAATACGTTGGCGGTATTCAGGCTTGGTTCAACGGCACCGTTACACAGGTGATGCAGTCGTCAACCCTCAATGTGGGAATGCTCTGGACTGGTAATACCGACAACGCCAACGCCATCGGTAACTGTATCGGCAAACTCTACAAGAAGGGCATTCTTGAATATTCTTACTACGACCGCCAGTTGAGCACCTTCGGCACAGCGCATGGCGCTGACTACGAGGGCGGTATGGGTGTGACTACTGCCGAACTCACCAGTGGCAAGCCTATCGAGGGCCTCGACACCGCATATTGGGCATTTGAGAAAGGTCAGTACCCAACCCTCAAGACATTTGCCGATGAGGCTGGTGCAAAGGCTGGAGCATTGAGCGTGGCATTCTTCGACTCCAACGCACGCGCCGACTCTATCAAGACCGACATTAGCCTCAAAAAGGCCGACGGCCTCGTTTGGAGCGTGGTGAAAGGCACCGACGCATTTACCGTTAAGGATGGCAACACCCTGTGGATGGACGCTGCTCCTGTGCTCACCGATACTCTCGTGGCAACCTACAACGGATTTGTGAAGCGCATTCCTGTGGCAGCCGTGCCCGACACCGTGCCTCTGCCCACCATCGCCTACAATCCTCGCGACAACAAGATTACGTTTGCCGACGAGATGGAAGGTGTGACCTATTACTACACCCTCGATGGCACAGAACCTTCTGTGGAAACTTCCGCAAGCACCACAGAGCCTGTATCTGCACCAGCAGCCACCACTATCATTGTGAAGGTGATTGCCGGCAAGCACAACTACTATGCATCGGCTGTGGCTAAGGCAGAGTTTGCCACCACAGGCGTAACCGACCTCGGCGTGGGCAAGACCGTGGCATCGCAAACGTACGTCACTCCAAGCGGCATCGTGTCGGCAACTCCAGTTGCAGGCGTGAACGTGGTGGTTACGGTTTACACCGATGGCACCCGTGAAGTGACAAAGAAAGTGTTCAAGGTGAAATAACATAGCACCTTACATCCAATAACCAAGAGAGGGAGCATCACCAAAGTGCCCCCTCTCTTAATTTTAATCGCCCATCGATTTTTCGAATCTTCGATATTATGGATTTTTTTTGCAGACGTAAATACTTGTAGTATAGTTGTTTATTTAAATTCATTCGTCAAAAGTGTGACAAAGCACAAAAAAATCGAAAGTTATTTGTTTTTTTGGGGTTCAGTGGAACATTCCTGGGGATAGATTATGCAATGTTGCCGAATCGTGAATGTAAATCAAAAACAAAAACATAAAAAACAGCCTTGGGGCAAAGTGGAATGCTTCGCATTTGGCGGAGGGACTGTGCGCTTTGCGTCATTGGAAACGAGTTTCCATGCCGCCAACCACACAGTCCCTCCGCCACCCTCTTACGAGGGCTATCCACTTTGCCCCAAGGATAAAAACCGCTCGCCGTTTCACGGCGAAAAACCCCTGATGATAACATGATTTCTT
>SFGS01000012.1 GCA_004557565.1 Bacteroidales bacterium
CTTTTTTATAACTCACTGAAAATCTGAAAGAAAAATTTTCACTTTTTTTTGACCATTTTTTGAGCCATACGCCAAATCGGGCTTTTTCAGCGAATCACCTGAAACACCTGAAACACCTGAAACACCAATTCAGAAATTAGAAATTAGAGGTTAGAAATTAGATTTTGAGGTTAGAAATTAGATTTTAGAGAGCGTGGGAATTAGATTTTGGAGGGTGGAAATTAGATTTTAGAGGGTGGAAATTAGATTTTGAGGTTAGAAATTAGATTTTAGAGGGCGTGGGAATTAGATTTTGGAGGGTGGATAATGCGTTTTGGGCTTTATGGGAGCGAAGATAGGATAAGGAAGAGTGTTTATGCAAGGGCAATATGGAGATGATTTGGGAAATGTGTGGTTTGACATTAGTTTGCTTTACACATTATATAATAGAGCGATTTTTTAAGGGGATACAACGGTATGAGGAATTTATTTGAAATAGGAATCTATTTTGAGGCGATGCGCCACGGCGTTAAGCAACGCGATTTCGGTATCTGACACTTTTTCGTCGGCATCAATTACCTCAACGAGTTTTTTCGCGAGGAAGATTTTTCCTTCGGTAGAAGCATTCTCCATCACATCAATCGCCAAAGGCAACGGAATTTCGCGCGCCAACAGGAAAGTTTCGTTGTCAACGCCAAGGCTGCTTAAAATTTTCTTGACAGCCACACATTCGCGTGCGTCAATCAGTCCGTCGGCATTTGCCATTTCGATAAGAATGCTTGTAAAAGCTATTTTTTGATTCTGTGTGAGCATTTTCAATGATGTTTGTTTATGACCACACAAAAATACAGATTTCAGCCGAATAACAGAAAAAGATTTGCTGAAAATTTAACGATGTCGTAATTTTGCATTAAAATTAATAAAATGAAAAGAATGAAACAACTATTAACAGCCATGTTGATTGCCTTGGCGGCAATTGGCAGCATGGCACAAAATGCAAAGAAACATGAGTTCAGAGGCGCATGGCTCCATATCATCGGTCAGAGTCAATACGCAAAAATGACTCCTGAAGAGACCCGAAAGTACCTCATTTGGCAACTCAACGAACTTAAAGCCGACGGCGTGAACGCCATTATCTGGCAAATCCGCCCACAAGCCGACGCCGCCTACCCCAGCCAACTCGAACCTTGGAGCAAATGGATTAGCGGTACTGCCGGCGTGGCGCCAACCCCAGTGTGGGACCCATTGCAATTTATGATCGACGAAACCCACAAGCGCGGCATGGAACTGCACGCTTGGATTAACCCATACCGCGTGACCAGCGGAAAGGACGACAAACCTGCACAGGGACACATTTACTATCAGCACCCTGAGTGGTTTGTGAAATATGCCGACGGCAAGATTTACTTCGACCCTGCTTTGCCCGAAAGTCGCAACTTCATCGACGTGGTGGTGCGCGACATCATCAACCGCTACGATGTGGATGCCATTCACATGGACGACTACTTCTACCCTTACCCAGTGGCTGGCGCAGAATTTCCCGACAGCGCATCGTGGGAGAAATACGGAAAGGCTGAAGGTTGGACCGACAAAGGCGACTGGCGCCGCCACAACGTGGACTTGCTCATCGAACAACTTCACAACACCCTGCAAGAGGTGAAGCCTTGGGTGCAACTTGGTATCAGCCCATTCGGCATCTGGCGCAACAAGAAAACCGACGCTCGCGGTAGCGAAACCCACGGTTTGGAATGCTACGACGCACTTTACGCCGACTGCCCCAAGTGGACCAAGGAAGGTTGGGTAGATTACATGGTGCCTCAACTCTACTGGGAACAGGAACACCCAAGAGCAAGCGGTGAAAAGTTGATGCCCTGGTGGAACGGCGAAGCATACGGCCGCGGCATGTACTACGGTTTTTCGGTGGCCAACGTAATGACCCATAAAGACACCCGCGACAGCACCATCGACAACCAACTCGGCGAAAAGATGGAACTGCTCCACAAACTCGACAACGTGAACGGCGTGGTTTGGTGGCCAGGCTACACCTTGACCAACAACTTCAAGGGCGTGGGCGACATGCTCAAACGCAAGTACATGACCACACAAGCGCTTCCACCCGTATATACTTGGCTCGACAACAAGGCTCCAGAGGCAGTGAAGAAACTCAAGGCACAAGCAAGTTGCTGCGAAACCGTGCTGCGCTGGAACGCTCCAAAAGCCACCGACGCAATGCAAAAGGCAGCTCGCTATGTGGTGTATCGCTTCAAAAAGGGCGAGGCAGTAGATATCAACAAGGCAGAAGCCATTGTGGAAATCACCGGCGAAACCTGCTACCACACACGCGGCACACTTAAAGGCAAATATGTGTATGCCGTGACCGCAGTGGATAAGTGCAACAACGAATCTGCACCTGCTACTGTGGAAGTGGAAATCACCAAATAAAGATACACTACGTTCAATCAACGAAGATGATTGGAATTAAAACAACGGCAACAGCCATTATCGACTTTTTAGCACGTCCGCTAACACGAATGTGGGCGTTCACCTTGTCGGTAATGGCTGTTTACATTCCACTGAAATACGGTTTGGGAGGCGTAATCCTGCAAATGAAATACATGATTCCCGAACTGTTCACCCTCTCGCTGCTCCTGTCGCTGGTGGAGAAAGACAAATGGCGCACGGCTCTGGAATGGGTGTTCATCATTCTGCTCGGCTTGCTGAGCACGGTGGAGGTGTGGCTATCGAACCACTTCAACCTGCCGCTGTCGTACCAAGCCATACAACTGCTGATGGAAACCAACCCACGCGAATCGAGCGAGTTTTTCCACGGATTCGTGCTTCAGTCCTACACACTCCGATACCTCATTGCATTCCTTCTCGGATTGGCTGTGGCGGCAGTGCTGTATCTGATTCGGGCGAAAGGCACATTGCTGCCGCTGTTCCGCAAATTGGCGCAATACCCTCGCTGCACCATGGTGGCGAAAGTGGTGCTGATAGTGGCTGTGGGCACATTCTACTATGTGCGCACCGGTTGGCTCTCGATGCAGCCACGCTACTGGTACTCGATGACGAGTACATCGGTGAGCGAATTTGAGAAGCGATTCACCGAAGGCGAACAAGCCGGCGGCTGCGGAGCGTGCACGCCATTGAGCCGAGTGATGCACGGCATCAGACTCTACGAACTCACCTCCAAGCAATGCGACGAACTGGTAAAGGTGTCGGCAAGAACGAGGATTGAGGGCTGCGACTACAAGGCGAGCAACATCGTGCTGATGATTGGCGAAAGTTACATCAAGCGCCATGCCCAAATCTACGGCTACGACAAACCCACCACCCCACGAATGATGGAGGAAATGAAGAAAGGCAACTTAGTGGCATTCAGCAATGCAGTTACACCCTACACCCTCACATCAAATGTGATGAAAGAAATGCTATCGATGCACAGCGTGGATCAAGAGGGCTCGTGGTCGTCGGTGCCAATGATGCCACAACTGTTCCGACTGGCGAAATACCGTGTGAGCCTGCTCTCCAACCAGTTCACACGCTTCAACAGCGAAATTTGGAACAGCACAGGCGGATTCTTCCTCACCAATCCGAAAGTGACGAGGATAATACTTGATTACCACAACGACCAACATTACCGCTTCGATGAAGGACTTCTGCCCGAACTTGACGCACAAATGCGAAAACAAGCCGAGCGCAACCTCATCCTTTTCCATGTGCGCGGCCAGCATGTGGAATTTATGTACGGCTATCCCGAATACCGCCCCCATTTCACCATCAAAGACTACGCCCACCGCAAGGGACTGAACCAAGAGCAAAAGCAATCGATTGCCGACTACGACAACAGCACGCTCTATCAAGACTCGATAATGGGCGCACTTATCGACCGCTTCAGGGACAAGGATATGGTGATGGTGTTTGTGAGCGACCACGGCGAAAACGTGTACGACGACGGCAAGACGCTTGGGCGCATCCACAACGACTACTCACGCCCCATGCTCGAATCGGAGTACGAGGTGCCGATGTGGATATGGTATTCCGACAAATACAAGGCACTGCACCCCGACATGGTGGAGAAAATCAAGCGCGCGGCAAACCGCCCATTCGAAACCGACGACATGCCGCACCTACTGCTGGAACTGGCAGGCATACGGTGCACATATTTCAATCCCTCGCGCAGCCTCATCAACGACAAATACAACGCCAAGCGACCACGGCTTGTGGGTGCCGAAAAGCGAAATTACGACGAGTTGATGCGTGGCAAATAGAATGCCTTTTGAGTGAAATAGACCTATTACCAATTGTGAACAATGTGAACAAACATAAACCCAAATCGGTCATTAGGACGTGAAAGGATTTTTTAGATTACTTCTTGCGGTCTTTCGGTTTTTATAAGATGCCTTTTGCTTGTTTTTAATTCGTAATAGCTCGCTATCACTCATTAAAAGACAAACAAAATTTGTTACACAAGAGGCATTTGTAAATAGTAAGACGAAAAAAGGAAATGAAGAAATCAATATATGATTTATTGAGCCGTAAGGGTGGCGCTCCATTGAGTATGCTCACCGCTTACGACTATCACACAGCATGCACTATCGACGAAGCCGGTATCGACATGATACTCGTGGGCGATTCTCTCGGCAACGTGATGCTCGGCTACGAAAACACATTGGCTGTGACCGTAGAGGATATGATCCACCACGGTAAAGCCGTGTGCCGTGGCGCAAAAAACACCTTCGTGGTGGTGGATATGCCATTTATGTCGTATCAAACTTCGGTAAGCGACGCAGTGCGCAACGCCGGACGCATCATGAAGGAAACCAACTGCCAAGCCGTGAAACTGGAAGGCGGCGCGGTGTATGCCGACCGCATCAAAGCCATTGTGGAGGCAGGAATACCAGTGGTGGCGCATATCGGCCTCACCCCACAATCGGTGAACATGCTCGGCGGCTACAAAGTACAGGGAAAGACGGTGGAAGCCGCTCAACACCTCATCGACGACGCAAAAGCGGTGGCAGAGGCAGGTGCTTTCGCCATCACGCTTGAGTGTGTGCCAGCCGCACTTGCACAGAAAGTGACGGAAAGCGTGCCAGCGTTGACCATCGGCATCGGCGCAGGCAATGGCTGCGACGGTCAGGTGCTCGTGTATCAAGACATGCTGGGCTACACCGACGGCTTCACCCCGAAATTCGTGAAAAAATACGCCAATCTTCACGAAGTGATGCTCGAAGCCTTCAAGCAATACAAGGCAGAGTGCGAAAATCGCACCTTCCCCACCCCAAGCCACACCTTCAAAATCAGCGAAGAAGTGCTTGAGAAATTATATTGAAAATCATATTTTAATAAATATATACACATTTACAGAAGCAACATGAAAGTTGTAAAAACAATTCAAGAGGCAAGAGAAATCATTGCCGCATGGAGAAAAGAAGGCCTCAGCGTGGGTTTGGTTCCCACCATGGGCTATCTTCATGAAGGTCACCAAAGTTTGATTGCAAAATCAGTTAGCCAAAACGACCGCACCGTGGTATCGGTGTTTGTAAACCCAATCCAATTCGGCCCCAACGAAGACCTTGAGGCATATCCACGCGATTTGAACCGCGATATGCAACTGGTGGAAGCCACAGGCGGCGACCTCATCTTCAACCCAGAGCCAAGCGAAATGTACCCACCACATTTCACCTCATTCATCGACACCACCGAGACCACCGAACTGCTGTGTGGCGCTGTTCGCCCCATCCACTTCCGTGGCGTTTGCACCGTGGTGGGCAAACTGTTCAACATCGTTCGCCCCGACCGTGCATACTTCGGTCAGAAAGACGCTCAGCAGTTGGCCACTATTCGCCGCTTTGTTCGCGACCTTAATTTTGGCATCGAGATTGTGCCATGCCCTATCGTTCGCGAAGCCGACGGACTGGCAAAATCGAGCCGCAACACCTATCTCAGCCCAGCCGAGCGCCAAGCCGCGCTCATTCTCTCCAAGAGTTTGAAATTGGGTAAGGAAGCGATTGAAAATGGCGAAAAAGACGCAAAGAAGGTGATTGAAATCATCAAGGCGAACCTCGCTACCGAGCCACTGGCACGCATCGACTATGTGGAAGTGGTGGATTTTGAAAACATTCAGCGCGTGGACACCATCAGCGGCGAAACCCTCGTGGCAATAGCCGTGTATATTGGCAAAACACGCCTCATCGACAACTTCATTATCGGATAAAGCAAAGCACATGGAAATTACTCTTTTAAAAGCAAAAATTCACCGTGCTGTGGTCACACAAGCCGATTTGAACTATGTGGGAAGTGTGACCATCGACTCTACCTTGCTGCAAGAGTCGGGCATTTTAGAATATGAGAAAGTGCAGATTGTGGACATCGAAAACGGCAACCGATTCGAGACCTACACCATAGCGGGCGAACCTGGTTCGGGCATCATCTGCCTGAACGGAGCCGCCGCAAAATGCGTGAGCGTGGGCGACAAGGTGATTATCATGGCTTACGCCAACCTCACCCCAGAGGAAGCCAAAACGCACAAGCCAATGGTGGTGTTTGTGGACGACGACAACAAGATTGCACGAAAAGCCAACTACGAGAAGCACGGACTGCTGTGCGACCAATAATCCACTCGCAAAAATATGCTACAAGGTAAAACCATCGTACTGGGCGTGACGGGAAGCATTGCCGCCTACAAGATTGCCAACTTGGCTTCGATGCTGGTGAAGCAAAGGGCTTCGGTGCACGTGATTATGACACGCAACGCGTGCAACTTCATCACCCCCACCACGTTTGAAACCCTCACAGGCAACAAATGCCTCATCGACACATTCGACCGCAACTTCGAGTTTCAGGTGGAGCACGTGTCGCTCGCACAGAAAGCCGACCTATTTTTGATTGCGCCAGCCACAGCCAATGTGATAGGCAAACTGGCACACGGCATTTGCGACGATATGCTCACCACCACCGTGTTTGCCACTAAAGCGCCCAAACTGGTGTCGCCAGCGATGAACACCAACATGTGGGAAAACCCCATTCTCCAAGACAATCTGGCCACCCTCAAGCATTACGGCTACGACATCATCAGCCCTGCTTCGGGCCGACTGGCCTGCGGCGCTGTGGGAAGCGGCAAAATGCCATCGGAAGAGGTGCTGATGAGTCATATCCTGCTGCATGTGGGCAAGGAAAAAGACATGCAGGGCAAGCGCATACTTGTCACTGCCGGCCCCACACAAGAGGCTATCGACCCTGTGCGATATATCACCAACCACTCAAGTGGCAAAATGGGATATGCCTTAGCGAAAATGGCGGTGATGCGTGGCGCGAGCGTTACGCTCGTGTCGGGTCCGGTGAACATTGAGCCATTTATCGGCATCGACGTGGTGAACGTGAAAAGCGCCGCCGACATGGCTGAAGCCGTGGCAGCAAGAAGCGAGGCAAGCGACATAGTGGTGATGTGCAGCGCTGTGGCCGACTACACCCCCACGCACTATTCCGCGCAGAAGGTGAAAAAGAGCGATGGTGAACTGTCGATTCCATTGGCACGCACCACCGACATTCTCCACACGCTCGGAATGAAGAAAAAAGAGGGTCAGATGCTTGTGGGATTTTCAATGGAAACGGAAAACCTGATAGAAAACTCGCGCAAGAAGTTGAGCAAGAAAAACGCCGACATCATTTGCGCCAACACCATCGCCGACGGTGGTGACACAGGGTTTGCCGTGGACACCAACCAAGTGACACTCATCACCGAAACCGAGGTGATAACGCTGCCCCTCTGCACAAAAGAGGAAACAGCCGACCTCATATTGTCGCACATCGTAGAACTTCAGAAAGAAAAATAATCAGCACATGCGTCTATTGGTAGATATTGGTAACTCCACCACCGTGATGGCGATTGCGAAAGCCGACGGAAGCATTGAAAGCACTTGGCGATTTAAAACGCAGAAAAACGGGACGGAATACTTTTTCCGCAACGAAATCATCGGCGGACTTACGCCCCGAAGCATCACACCCTCGCAAATTGAGGCGGTGGTGGTTAGTTCGGTGGTGCCAGAGGTGAAAGAGGAATTGAGCGAGGCGGTGATTTCGGTCATCGGCAAGGCTCCACACTTCTTCAGCGTGCACGACGCCAAGCGTGTGATCGACATAGATGTGGAATCGCCCACACAGTTGGGCAACGACCGAGTGGCCGACGCTATCGGTGCTGTGGCTTGCTACGGTGCGCCGGTGATTGTGTTCGACCTGGGCACAGCCACCACCGTGGGTGTGGTGAACGAGGATAAATGCTTCATTGGCGGCATGATTATCCCCGGCGTGAAAACCTCGCTGAGCGCGCTCACCACCAGAGCATCACAACTCCCCACCATCAATATCGAGAAACCAAAACACATTATCGGTCGCAACACCATAGAGTGTATGCAAAGCGGCATTATTCACGGCACAGCGGCAATGATCGACGGCATTATCAGCGACATTCTGCCCTCGTTCGGCAATCAGCCAGTGAAAATTGTAGCCACTGGCGGTATGTCGAAGCAGATCATGCCCCATTGCAAACACGAAATCGCCGTTGAGCCACATCTACAATTTAAAGGCATATTTCACGCCACTAAAGAGTTATGAGAGTAGTTATCATAGGTTCAGGAAACTTGGCAACACACCTTTCACTCGCATTGAAGGGTGCAGGAGTGGAAGTGGCACAAGTGTATGACAGAACATTGGCACATGCGCTGACGCTTGCCGACAGGCTGGATTGCGAAGCTATCTGTACGGTTTCGGATATGGTGGTTGATGCCGATGCGTATATCATCGCCGTGAAAGACGATGCCATCGCCTCCGTGGCTAAGCAGATAGCCAGTGCGGCGCAGAATGGCGTGGTGCTGCACACGGCTGGAAGTGTGCCGATGACGGTGCTCGACGGCGTGGCACGGCATTACGGCGTGTTCTACCCTATGCAGACGTTCTCAAAAACGCGCGAAGTGGATTTCAGGAGTGTGCCATGCTTCATCGAGGCATCAGATGGCGAGGCGATGGCGGTGATTAAGGCAATGGCGCAACAAGTGTGCGACACGGTGCAGGAAGCCGACTCACACAAGCGCGAACGCCTGCACTTGGCAGCGGTGTTTGCCAACAATTTCACCAATCACTGCTACCGCTTGGCGGAGCAGATTCTGGAAGCGGAAAACCTTGATTTCAAACTGTTTCTGCCACTGATTGCCGAAACTGCAAACAAAGTGCAAACCATGCAGCCGAAGGAAGCACAAACCGGTCCTATGGTGCGCTACGACGTGAATGTGATGAACAAACAAATGAACATGCTCACCAACGAACGCATGAGAGAAATCTACCGCCTCATGGCAGAAAGCATCCACGCCGACTACACCCCCACTCCCACAAATTCCACAAATTCATAAAACCGCCCCCCTCAACAAACAAAACCCCTCACACAGATTCAACAAGATTCAACAAACCCCACATATCCGTATAATCCGTGCAATCTGTGTTCTAAAAAATCAGCCACAAATTAGCACAAATTTTCACGAATAATCTTCTCGTTGAATCTCGTTGAATCCGTGTGAGCCTTGATAATATGCGATGATTCATGCCTGCCACAATAAGCGAGGGCGCAAATCACACCTTAACGTAGGGATATGCCTTCGGCATGTTTCAACACAAGCGCCAATGTATCAACGCATTGGAAACACACCAGAAGAACCGCCCCTTTGGTATGTGCAGAAATACTGAATATAGCCCACTCCTCAAAATCCCCACCACCGAAAAGTCCAACGCCTCACCGACACTATGGCTTATTTAGGTCAATCAAAGACAATCTTAGCAGTATAAATGTGCTTGAAACTGCCATCCTCATTAAAAAAGAAACGAAAAAACTTACTTTCATTAAAACGGCACACCGTATGAAAGTTATTGATATCGTAATTAGAAAGGGATAACGCCCTTTCTCTATGAATTTTAAGGACTTGCGCGTACAGTACAGTTTCTTCTATATATGAGAAATAAATTGCAAACTGGGTCTTGGTAGAGTCAATCCCCTTGTTTAAAGTCTTCAAAAACAACGAATACTGGGGCTTGTGAATATCACACTTCACATACAGCCTGTCGAAATCTAGCAAACGATTTAAAATTTCTTTCTCTATTGGGAAACTCTCTATATTCTCGGGAGTAAAAGAATTCAAAACGCTTATATCATATATGGAGTCCGAAACATAGTATTCCCCTTCAGAGAAGTGCATGCTATCCACAATGCATTTCAATGCTGCTTTATACATTTTTGAATGAAGGCTTGTTTGACAATTTACTCGAAATGCCGAAATAGCCAGCACTAACAGCAATAAAAAAATATTTTTCTTCATATTTCGAGGCTTTAGAAATTCAGAAAGAGATAAACTTACTTGAAGGCGTTGGAGGAAAACCTTGTCGTAAAAGTTCAAAAGATTTGTTGTCAAAAGGTATTACGTTTTGACCATTTGGAAGCAAAATAGAATGATAACTCATCCTTTTACCAAAATCATATCCATTTTTATTCATTTCATCCCTTATTGTATTCATTTTATCCACAACGCTCCCTGTACAGAATGGAGAACCGTCATCATGTAAACCACCTCCGGCTTCTGTATGAAATGACTCATGAAGGAACACCATGCCTAATCCTAAAGTGAGGTTACTAACGTTATTTGAACCGTTAACAAAAGAAGCTATTTGGCGTAAATTTAAAGCGACAGTATTCCTTCTCGTGCAGGAGTCTTTTCCTCCTTCAACTGTTACAGTTTCTTTATTGTCAATTAGGCTTTTCAAGTGGTTTCTTGCAGTTTGGCTTCCTTGCCCTTTATTAGTTGCTTTAATTTCCACTTCTCCTGTTTCTTTTATATTATACTTTAATTTTCCTTCTTTGTCAATATATAAACTTAATCCGGTGATTGAATTCAATTCCGAAATAAATTGTTGTGAATAATTCGTATTACATGATTGGTCTATTCGTAAAAGCCAAATAACATCAACTTCTTTCCCATTGGGGTCGGCGAAGGTGATAGGATTTCCGGCGCACCAGAGGTAGGGGCTCTTGCTGTAGTATTTCTCTGCCATGGGGTCCTGGGTGGGGGTGCGACCAATAGTCGGGTCATACATGCGAGCTTTGCTGTCATACCAGTCGAGGCCGTTTTCTCGGTCGAGTTCCTTGGTGCTGTATTTGTAGGGCTGGGTGCCTTCGGTGGTGGTGGATGCCATTAAGCCCCCATAGGGATAATAACTGTTCACCTCCACTGGTTGGTTAGCTTGATTGAGCACCACGCGCACATTGCCCTGATAGTCCTTGATGTAAAAATACAGCTCCCCATCCTGCATATAGCCACAGGAGCACGGCATGTGCGCCCCAACGGCTTTCATTAACCGTTTTTTGGTGTGGCGATATGGATTACTGTCTGTCATGACACGAAGGTTTTTTGGAACGCTTATTGGCAAAGGTATGTAAAATTATTGAGAAACAGGCCATTTTGCCCACGAATAATTCGTGAGAATTTGTGGCTAATTTGTGGCTTGGCTTTAAAACCACAAATTTCACGAATCACACAAATGATTTGTCGTGGGGATTTTTAGCCACGAATTTTCACGAATTATTTTTGTTGAATCTGTGTGAGCCTTGGTAAATGGAGCACTCGGAGCACTCGGAGTAATCGGACACGCCCCACACGACCTTTTTCACCCACCTCCGTGAGATTTTCCACCCACAAAGAAATCAGTGAGATCTGTGGGATCTGTGTGAGGCAAAGGAGGTGGGATGGGGAGAGATTAGAGGGTGGGGAGGAGGCGGAGGAAGATTTGGCGGAGGCGAGGCTTGTCGGCGATGATGGTGCGGAGATAGGCAAGGCGTTGGGCGTTGTCGCTCTCCGGAATCCACAGTTGGAGATAGCCACCTTCGGCATATTTATTTTGAAGATGCTCCACCATCCTATTCCATTCGCCTTCCTCGTCGAGGTCGGGGAAGTGACTGCGAGTGTACTGCATACAGCGTAGAATCACCGTTTCGGGAATGATTTGGCGGTCGGACTCTGCCACAATACGCCCATAGATGGTGCGTGGCGCATGTTTGCTCGAAGCGCGGTGGTCCTCGGCGGCATCTGCCATGAGATTGATTTCGTCGGCGGTGAACCATTGGCGCAAACGCTCGTCGGCACGCATAAAGATGGCGCTGTCGGTGTGGTGGTGCTCACGCCCCTTTGCCAAGCCCACATCGTGGTAGGCGGCAGCCACCAGCAGCATGGTTTCATCCACTTCGGGATAATACTGCGCCAGTTTATGACTTGTGCGCATCACAGCATGGGCGTGGTCGCGCTGATGCCCTGCATCGAAGCCGTCGTAGAGCGGCACAATGCAAGTTTCGAGAAAATCTGCTATTTCGGAGTGGTTTGGTCGTTTCATTTCTGCTTTTTCAAATATTCCACAATGCCTTTTGCCGTGCAGGTGGTGCAATCCTTATTGGTGAGAATTTGCCTCATTCGACTGTAGCCATCGAGCATCTGTTTGCGCTCGGCTGAATCAGCCAAGAGAGCCGTGAGGTGGCTATCGACGGCATCTGCTGAACAAAAATGCAGCAGTAATTCGGGAATGATAGGCTCATCGGTCACGAGATTGGGGAGCGTAACATATTTGCCCTTGAGCAATCGGCGATAAAACTTATAGATAAACTTGCTGCCGTTCATGCGGTAGCAGGCTATTTGCGGAGTGCCCAAAATGGCGGTTTCGAGCGTGGCGGTGCCACTGGTGACGAGTGCCACGCGGGCATGATGCACCAATTCAAACGATTTGCCGTGTAGCACCGGCACCTGCACGCCCAGTGGCTCAAGCACCTCGTCGTAAAGATGCTGGCTGATGCTTGGCGCACCTGCTATCACGAGTTGGTAGTCGGGGTGACGAAGTGCCGCCTCGACCATGGTGGGCAAATTGTCGCGAATTTCCTTGCGTCGGGAACCCGGTACAATGGCAATAATGGGTTTCTCGTCGTCGAGCCCATTGTCGGCAACGAAAGTGGAAAAATGAGTGAACTGCTGCGCCGCCTCGTCGATTTCCTTCACAGAGGGGTTGCCCACATATTCCACCTCGTAATCGTGCTTGCGGAAAAATGCCGTTTCGAAAGGCAGAATGGAGAACAGGCGCGCAATGTAACGCTTAATCTGCTTCACGCGATACTCCTTCCACACCCACACCTTGGGCGAAATGAAATAGAAGCAAGGAATGCCCTTATCGTGAGCGAATTTCGCAATTTTCAGGTTAAACGACGGATAGTCGATAAGAATCACGGCATCGGGCCTATTGTCCATTATCGCCTTCTTAGCCGTGGCCATAAAGCCGAGAATGGTGGGAAGATGCTTCAGCACCTCCACAAACCCCATGTATGCCATATCGCGGTAGTGGATAAGCGGCTTCACGCCAGCAGCCTCAGCCATCATATCGCCGCCGAGAAACTGAAATTGCGCTTTGGCATCTTCCTGCCTGAGTGCACGAATCAGGCTTGCGCCGTGTATGTCGCCACTTGCCTCACCTGCTATGATAAAATATTTTGCCATTAATTATTAATCTTCTGTTTTACTATTTTTTACGACCACGAAAGAACGCCACTGCCATCAGCCCCAAAATGAAGCCCACAGCCACACCGATATACCACCAATCAGTGCCCGACTGCGCATCGGCTTGCTCCTGCTCTTGAGCGACTTTTGCCGCTGCGGCATCTTCCTCCTCTTTCTGCTCGTCGATGAGCGCCGAGGTGGGTTCCTTCTCCTTATACGTCACTTCCACCAGATTCACGGCATTGCCACCATGGCCCCTGCGGCCCTGCGAAGTGAGCACCACAAAACGCCCATCGGCAGAGATGTCGAGCCCCACAGGGTAGGAATCAATGGTGAGTGTCGCCACCTGCTTCATGGTGCGAGTGTCCACCACACACAACTGGCTGGCACTGTTGCACGCCGCGAAGGCGAAGTTGCCACTTGGCGAGAGCGAAATGGTGCGTGCGCCACCGCCCACCTTACAAGTTTGCCAACCGCTGATAGGGGCGGTTTTGCCATTCATCGCCTTAATGGCTGCCTCCACCTTGGTGAGCGGCAGTCGCTGAACGATGCCCGCCGCATTCAGGCTGGCGTAGAGATAGCCATTCTTCACCACCAGATGACGGGCATTCGACACCCCCGTGAGCCTGCCCACATACTGCATTTTCTGCATATCAATCACGGCAATGCCGCCACCACCGCCCATACAGGCGATGAGCATATAATGGTCGTCGGGGGTGAACACCGTGCCACGCAGCAGATAGCCGCTATTGCAGTCGCGGTCCACCTTTGTGGTCATACTCAAATTGAGTTTGAGTTGATAATCCACCACCACGCACTTCACATAGTGCCAATCGTCGGGGTTCGGGCTCGAAATGTCGAGAATGCCCACCGTATTGTCGCCCCAGTGCGTAACGGCAAGGTACTTGCCACTGTGAGTGGTTGCCACCATCTTGGGGAGCGGACCGGTTTCAAACACCTTAATGATGGCATCGGTGCGCGTGTCAATCACCGAAATGGCAGAGGGGTCTTGCGCATTGATGTCGTAACTGCGGCGATAGTAGGGAATCCACAGGTAGCGGCCACGGTGCGAAAACGTGCTCTCCACCGGTCTGCCCCAGAAGGTGTTGAGGTTCTTCTTATTCGTATAGTGGGTGAAAGGGAAAAATCCGCTCTCCTTCGCCCAAAGATAGGCGTTGGCGGGGGTGAACTTATGATGAATCACCGCCAATTTCTTGTTGGTGCGTGCATCATACACCATCGTGCGACAGCCCTCCAGCGAATTGATGTAGTATTTCTTGCCGTTGGGGTGAAAATGCACCGACTTTGGCGACCACACATCGGTGTCGCACAACTCTGGCTTCACGCCGCCGTAGTTCAACTTCTGCCCCACCACTTTCAGCGTGATAGAGCCATCAGCCGACTTCGCCACATCGCCTATTCGGGAATGGCGAACAGGCGGTACATTCTCGTTCTGCTGTGCGCACACCGCAAAAGCCATACAGGTGGCTATCATACAGCATAAGGTTTTGAAAGCGCGCATATTTCTATTTTATTTTTTGATTTTTTTCAACAAATGGTACACCTCGGCCACAAGCATGATAGGCATTGTGCACAACAGGCACCACAGAATGGTGGTGAGCGGAAGTGGAGTGACTTGGAACATCAAGCCGCCAAATTCCACAATCAGAATTTGCACCACGAGTATCACCAAAGCCACGGTAAAGAACAAACCGCTGCCCTTGATGTTGTGGAATGCGGAGTGTCCGCTACCGAACGACTTGGCATTGAACAGATTCCAGAACTGCATAAACACAAACACCGTGAAGATGATGGTGCGTTCCTCCATCGAAATGGCACTTTGCAACATCCGTCCGCCTTCGCCCACGTTATTGAGCAGAAAATGCACAAACAGGCTTATCATAGCCACGGCAAATAGCACGCCCACACCAATCACAAACTTGCCCATGCCGCGTGTGATGATGTTAGCCTTATTGCCGCGAGGCTTGTCGCGCATCACCTCCACGCTCGGTGGCAGCGAAGCCAGCGCCAGCGCGGCGAAGGTGTCCATAATCAGGTTCACCCACAGCATTTGTGTGACGGTGAGCGCAGGTTGCTTCTCGCTGATAAACGACACGATGCCCACGAGCAGACAAGCCGCCACGTTCACCGTGAGTTGGAACACGATAAAGCGCTGGATATTCTTATAGAGCGAGCGTCCCCACATCACCGCCTTAGCGATGCTGGTGAACGAATTGTCGATAATGGTGATGTCGCTTGCCTCCTTTGCCACGGCTGTGCCATCGCCCATCGAAAGTCCCACTTGTGCGGCATTGAGCGCAGGGGCATCGTTGGTGCCGTCGCCAGTCACCGCCACCACCTCGTTCTGCTTCTGGAGAAGCGACACAAGGCGCGCCTTATCGGCAGGGCGAGCGCGCGACATGATTTTGATTTCCTCGGCGCGTCGGGCAGCCTCGTCGTCGGGCAGCGCGGCAAATTCCTCGCCGAGAATCAGGTGCGAATCGTTTTCATTTTCAGTCCACAAGCCCACCTGTCGGCCTATTTCCTTGGCTGTGCCTGGGGTGTCGCCGGTCACAATCTTGATTTGTATGCCTGCGTCGATGCAGGTGCCTATGGCGTGTGGCACATCTTCGCGCACAGGGTCGCTGATAGCCACAATGCCCATAAAGGTCAAGCCGCCGAGGTTGGCTGCGCCCTCGGTGATGGGGCAAGGCTCATCGTCGGCAAGCACACGGTAGGCAAAGCCCAAGGTGCGCATCGCCTTATTCTGATAATTTTGGAGTTCGGAAAGAATGTCGTTGAAATCGATGCCGCCTTCCACATTCTTGCAGTAGGCGCGTATAATCTCGCTTGCGCCCTTCACCAGCAACAGACGCTTGCCACCCAAAGCGGCGCACGACACCACCGTGGCCATATACTTGTTTTCGGTGGAGAAAGGCAACTGCGCCTCCACTGGGCAACTCTCCCTCAGCGAAGCGTAGTCCAAGCCCTTATCCCTCAGCCACAGGAGCAAAGCGCCCTCGGTGGGATTGCCAATGGGCTGCACCTTAGCCGCATCGCTGCAATCGAGGTAGGCGGTGGAATTGCAAGCCAAAGCACAAGCCGCGATGTGGCTCTGCTGCGAATCGGATAGCGCGTCGCCGCCCTCAAGTCCATAGAAATGCATACGGAACACACGCATCTGATTTTGCGTGAGCGTGCCGGTCTTGTCGGTGCAAATCACCGTGGTGGCACCCATCGTTTCGCAAGCGTGCATCTTGCGCACCAGGTTCTGGTTTTGGAGCATACGGTGCATACTCAGCGCCAGCGAGAGCGTCACGCTCATCGGAAGCCCTTCCGGCACACTCACCACAATGAGCGTGACGGCAAGCATCACCGTCTCCACGAAATATTCAATAGTGGGCAGCAACTCGAACGACCAGTTCTCTGCCACGCCATACACTATCACACGCCCCACGATAATGGCGGCACCAGCCACGAAACTACAGCGGGCAATGAGTTTGCCCAGTTTGTTGAACTGGCGCATGAGCGGCGTTTCGGTATCGTGCTCGATTTTTGCGTCTTTGTAGATGCTGCCGTATTCCGTGGCATCGCCCACAGCCTCCACACGCATCACGCCATAGCCCTCTTTCACATTCGAGCCACGCAAGAGTTTGTTGACAGGATAAGCCGACGAACTTTTGGCATTTTCGGTATTATCTACCGACTTGTGGCAAATCACCGATTCGCCTGTGAACGAACTTTCGTCCACACCCAGCGACATGCTTTCAAGCAAAATGCCATCGGCAGGCACTTTCTCGCCCGATTCCACCAGCACGATATCACCCACCACCACATCGCGGCGTGGCACTTGCATGATGGTGCCCTTTCGGCGAGCCTCAGCCAAGGTCATGCCACGCACCACCTTCACCGGCACATCGTCGTTGATTTTGTTGAGCACGTCAAACTTTTTATTGGCATTATACTCCACCAGAAATCCCACCAGCGTGGCAAGAATGATGGCGAAGAAAATGCCGAGCGGCTCAAGCAGTGCCTCAAAGCCCTTGCTCGGAATAAATAACAGCTCATAAAGAGCAATACCCACCGACAGCATCAATGCCACAAGCAAGATGATGATCAGTGGGTCGTTGAATGTGGTTAGGAATTGCTTCCAAGCCGGAGTGCGTTCGGGCGGTGTGAGCGTGTTGCTACCGTGCTTTGCACGGCTTTCTTCCACCTGAGCTTGAGAAAGCCCAGCCACACTGCCCGAACCGAATTTTTCTGAAATTGACATCTATATTTAATTATTAAAAGTGAGGCGTTCGCCACGAACGGAGTCGTTCACCTTGCCGTGGGCATAAGCCACCTCGCCATTGACCATCGTCATCACCACCCGGTGATGAACGGTGGAGCCGTTGAGCGGAGTCCAGCCACACTTCGACACCACATCGGCATCGGTGATGGTGAGTCCTTCAGGCACTTCCTTCACCACGGCGATGTCGGCCTTGTAGCCGGGGCGCAAATAGCCTCGCTTGTCCACCCTGTAGAGCAGTGCGGGCGCATGGCACATCTTGCCCACCACCATTTCGGGGGTGAATATGCCTTGGTGCGCCAACTCCAGCATAGCCACGAGCGAGAATTGCACCATAGGCATTCCCGAAGCCGCTTTCAGGCAGCCGCCTTCCTTTTCTGTGAGCAGGTGGGGCGCATGGTCGGTGGAAATCACGTCGATCACGCCCTCACGCAGTGCCCTGCGGAGCGAAGCACGGTCGGCTGGCGTTTTCACCGAAGGATTGCACTTGATGCGTGCGCCCAGTCGTGCGCCATCGGCCTCGGTGAAGAGCAGATGAGCCACGCAAGCCTCGGCTGTAACTTTCTTCACGGCGAGCGGCGCGCTGTCGAACAGCGACAATTCCTTGGCGGTGGAAATGTGGAGCACATGCAGTCGGGTGCCACACTCACGAGCCAAATCCACGGCACGGCGAGTGCTCTCGTAGCACGCCTCAGCCGAGCGCACCTTGCTGTGATAGCCCAGAGGCAAATCATCGCCGCCCATCTTCTTCAGCAGAGCCTCGCGATTGGCGTTGATGATGCTCTCGTCCTCGCTATGTACAGCAATAATCGTGCCAAACTCGCTAAACACCCTGCGTTTAGCGTCGGCATCGCTCAAAAGCATTCCGCCGGTGGAAGTGCCGAGAAATGCCTTGATGCCGCACACCTTAGAGAAGTCCACTTTTTTGAGTTCATCGAAATTGGTATCGGTGGCACCAATGTAAGCACTATAGTTCACCACGCTGTTTTCAGCCGCCTTCTCGTATTTCGCCTCAAGGTCGGCGATAGTGACTGTGGCTGGCTTGCAGTTGGGCATATCCATCACGGAAGTCACGCCCCCTGCGGCTGCGGCACGGCTCTCGCTTGCGATGTCGGCCTTGTGTGTCATGCCAGGATCACGGAAATGCACATGCGCGTCGATGGCACCAGGCAGAATCAATGCCTCTTGCACATCAAATTTCTCGTCACATTCGTCTAACAGACAGTTCGACGGACGACCTTCACCCACCTCTGCGATGAGCGAATCGCTAATCACTACATAGCCTAAATAGCGGCGACCCTCATTAATAACGGTGCCATTGTAAACAATCTTTTTCATAGTTGGTAAGGAATAATTAATGAGGATGTGCCGGAAAAATTGATTTCGTGTTCATGCAGAGGCACGCCTTTGGCACGTTGCGATGTCAAAAAACAGCGGTACGATGACTGGGCGGCTTATAAGCATGTCCCTACGGTTATGGTGTCGGTTACGGGTTATATCCCCCCGACACAGCCTCAAGGTTTACATAATAAAGGTTGCTCATTTTACACGACGGGTGAATTTCTTCTTATTGAACCATGAGCTCCATTTCAGTTTCACCACACCAAACAGAGCCTCGCTGAAGATACCACCACTCATCTTGCTGGTACCCAGCACACGGTTCACGAATATGATCGACACTTCCTTCACGTTGAAGCCCATGCAGTAAGCCGTAAACTTCATCTCGATTTGGAAAGCATAGCCCTTAAATTCCACCATATCCAAGTCCATCGCCTCAAGCACCTCGCGACGGTAGCACACAAATCCTGCGGTGGTGTCGTGCACCTTCATGCCGGTGACGATGCGCACATACTTCGAAGCGAAGTAACTCATCAGCACACGTCCCATAGGCCAGTTCACCACATTCACGCCATTCACATAGCGCGAGCCCACAGCCACATCGGCACCCTCTTCGGCACACGCACGCTGCAGCGGAATCAAATCTTCGGGGCGGTGCGAAAAGTCGGCGTCCATTTCAATGATGTATTGGTAATCGTGCTCAAGTGCCCACTTGAAGCCAGCAATGTAGGCGGTGCCCAGTCCGAGTTTGCCAGCACGCTTCACCAAGTGCACACGGCCTGGCATTTCGGCGATAATGCCTTCCACGATAGCGGCGGTGCCATCGGGGCTATTATCATCAATTACCAAGACATCGAATTGATGCTCTGGCATATTGGTAACCACGTGGATAATGTTGCTTATATTCTCCTTTTCGTTGTAGGTAGGGATAATAATTAAGCTATCAGATTTCATTTAACTCTTTAAGTTTTAAATGTTTATTGTCTTTATAAAACCATACGCCCAATCTGTTAGCGCACAAATAGGCATATTACACTACAAATATACAAAAAAAAATGAAATTTACCCACAAGCAGGAGAATATTCTATCAAGAAATTAGAGGTTAGAAATTAGAGATTAGATTTTTTTGGAAGATTTTTTTGGAAGTTAAGGAGTTAAGAAGTTAAAGAAGTTAAGACGATGGCTTTGGCTGTTGGTAATCTACTGGACACTGGGTGTGAGAAACACCGATTTAATCCGATTTTTCACACCTATTTTATCCATTAAAACCCGATTTTCACCGATTTTAAAAAAGTCAACAGGTCAACGAGTCAACAGGTCAACGAGTGATAGGATATAGGGGGGAATAGGTGATAATGGATTTTATAATGGATTAAATAGGTGTTTTTTTCGCGACAATAACAGCCTCGCCGCCACTCAAGTCGGACTTGTCGGACCAAAAAAAACTCGAAAACCTGTTGACCTGTTGACTTGTTGACTCGTAGACTCGTAGAAGGGACTTACGACAGATATAGGGATTTTTGGAAATTTCGGAAGGTGGTTCTGGCCTTGTCGATGCCGCCTAACTCCGCCACAGCCTCAGCAACGCTGCCAAATTTGAGTTGCATGTGCGTGGGCAGCGACCTCAATTCAAGTTCGTTGATGCCCTTATCCACATACGCCTGGCTCACATATTTCACAAACGCCTCCTGCGCTGGCGTAAGGTCGGGCAGAGGGTCGGCACTCATGGCGCGCTCCCGTCGGTTGATAGGCTCCACTTCGTAGGCTATGTATTCCAGCACATCGAGCAAGTCGCAGTCGTCAACGCCGATAAGCGATCGCAACTGCTCCAGCACGTCCATGCCATAACCAGCGCCGCCCATCTTCACCAGCAGTTCGGCGCGAGATTCAGGATATGCCCATTTCTGCTTCAAATCGTCGATTGAGGTGAAAAACGACGGCAAATCGCCAAACATTTCGTTCACAAACTCCTGAGTGCTCACGAGTTTGCCATCTTTGCCCCAGAACATATCGTCGCGCACGAATTTCACCCTCCTCACATGGTTTTTACCCAAGTAAATCTCCACAGGCTCCTTTACATCCTTCTCGCAGATGCAGGGATAACTGCCGCACTTCGGGCAAGGGCACACGCAAGGATTCTGACCGCACTTCTCACACACGCAGATGCAGGGGTTGTGTCCACACTTGCGGCACACATAGCGCTTACCGCTCCCCGATGGCGTGCAGGTGCAAGGCGAGTTGCCACACCGGCTGCACACCGGCTCACCGTCCCACTGCGGGTCGGCATAGTGGGCGTAGGCCTTCACAAAGTCGAAAATCGAGAAAAAGTATTTGCCATCGTAAAGGCGCGTGCCACGCCCCACAATTTGCTTGTATTCCACCATCGAGTTCACCGGACGCATCAGCACTATGTTGCGCACATTGAGCGCATCCACGCCAGTGCTCAACTTCTCGCTGGTGGTGAGAATGGTGGGTATGGTCTTTTCGTTGTCTTGAAATTCCTTCAGGTATTGATCTCCGAGGTTTCTATCGTTGGAAGTGACACGCACGGCGTAGAACGGATTTCCACCGTTGATGCTGTTGATCATGTCGCGCACCTGCCCGGCGTGGTTCTGCGTGCAGCAAAACACCAGCGTCTTCTCGTTGCGGTCTATCATATTCATCCACTCACGCACACGCAACTCGTCGCGCTGGCGAATCTTGATATTGCCGTGGTAGAAGTCGGTTTCTGTATACACTCTGCCCTCGTCCACTTCGCCACTCACCACCTTGTCGTCGGGGGTGTATTGGTATTCGTCGATGTTGCTGCTCATCTTCACATGGTGGAAAGGCGTGAGAAAGCCGTCTTCAATGCCTCGGCGCAGCGAGTATTCGTAAAGCGGATCGCCAAAGTAGCGGTAGGTGTCGGCGTTGCAGTCGCGGCGTGGTGTGGCGGTAAGCCCCAGTTGCACTGCCGAATTAAAATATTGCAAAATCTCCCTCCACGAACTTTTTTCATTCGCAACGCCACGGTGACACTCGTCGATGATAATCAGGTCGAAGAAGTCGGGTGGATATTGTCCGAAGTTGGCCGCGCCGTCGGTTTCGTTCAGGAAAGTCTGGTAAATGGAGAAGAATACGCTGCCGTTTCGTGGCACCTCGCCCGTCTTTTTCACGCCTTTGGCGCTGATGCGCACCTTGGCATCGGCGCTGAAGCCGTCGAAGCCGTTAAACGCCTGGTCGGCGAGGTTGTTGAGGTAGGCAAGAAACAGAATGCGGGGGCGTGTGCCGGTTTGGCGCACATTCCAGTGCGACTGAAACAGTTTCCACGCTATCTGAAAGGCGATAAAGGTTTTGCCGGTGCCAGTGGCGAGGGTGAGCAACATTCGCTTGCGTCCATCGGCTATGGCATCGAGCGTGCGCCGAATGGCTATTTCCTGATAGTAGCGAGGCTTGCGGCCACCGCCGCTGTAGAGCGGGCAGGCATTGAAAGTGTCGCGCCACGCATTTTGGGTGCTGAACGTGCGTTGCCACAGCGCTTCGGGGCTGGGAAATGCCGCCACAGTCTGCTCAGCCCCAGTGGCCATGTCCATCTCGTAGATGGTGTTGCCATTGGTGGCGTAGGTGAATCGGATGTCGAGTGCCTTGGCATACACCTTGGCTTGCCCCACGCCGTCGGCCACATCGCGCTCGTCGCTCTTGGCTTCCACCACAGCGAGTTTCACGCCACGATACACGAGTATGTAGTCGGCTTTCAGGGGTTTGGGCTTAACGGTGCGACTGATGCGACCGTTGGTGAACTGCACCTCGGTGAGGATGCGGCTCTCTGCCACCACACTCCACCCTGCCGCCTTCAGTGCAGGGTCAATTTTCTGTAGTCGAGTATCCGATTCGTTCATAACCTCTTATTTATTTTGTTATCAACCACAAATTTACACAAATTCCCACGAATTCCCACGAATTACAATTCGCCATTAAATGCACGACGCAAAACAGCCTGCTTCAAAGCATCACATTCGGCAATAGTCTTTTCCGCATTGGCTTCTATTTGCGAACACATTTGCTCTACACTGTGCAGTTTTTTTACTATCAAATTTTGCTCTGCCTTGTCGGGCAGACAAACCAACAATTTTTTGAGTGATGTTTTATTAAATTTTGGTTGCGCCATACTATTAATTATACCCAAAAGCGACTTTTGGAACTCTTGACCTTTAAATGCATAAGACAAGAATTCATTACTCTCAGTATCGCTTCTTACAAGAATTGCATTTGGTCCTAAAACATTGTGTTCATAGGGCAATTGAGAAGGATTAACTATGTAAACTTCGCCACAGTTAACTCCGATATTTGGCAAAACGATTGATTGTTTATCCAAATTCACTCTATATAAAAAATCAAATGCGCTCTTTGATACATAAACAAATTTCCCTTTTGTGAAATTTGACTTAATATCAGTTGTCCTCACCAATTGTGCAAAATCTTTTTCTGAATTGTATTTCACATTCTCCCTCAATGCTGCAAAAGAACCTGCAGCCACAAAATCTGTAATAGTTTCGCAAACCTCACTAAGTTTTTTTGTTTGCCAGTTGGGCTTGGGGGTGAGTTCTTGTTTGAGGACTTGCTGGAAGAGGGCTTTGGCATTTTCCAAATTCTTCTGTGCATTCTCCTTCAACGCATCAATCTTCGCAAAAGCAGCATCCAATACCTCCACAATCCGCCCCTGCTCCAACAATGAAGGAACAGGAATAGGGATTATGTCTAATTTCTTCTTGTTTAAGGTCTTTCCTAACACTTTTTCATCACCACTAGCAAACTTTTGCCAATCAAATGATTCAAAATAATATTTAAGAAAAAACTTGTTTAAACTCTTGTCCTTAAAAGGCAGCGCAGCAATAGCCTCGTTTGTGTACAAATCTGTTCCAGCAAAAGCAGTTTTGCCTAATGTAAGTTTAAAACTCAGCAAAAGAGTGCCTTTTTTTACTATCTTTATATTTTGTTTCGCTTCATCAGAAATGTATTCTTTGCTATCATTAACATAGCCACCTTCTGCAGAGTTTAGATCGGCAATAGATAGCCAAATGTTTTTCGATTGCCTTTCCTTATCCCACATCCTCGCATCTGAACGTGGTGGCGTTTTCCCTAAGTTGATTTCGCACACCTCACCCAGTTTTTTTATTTCCCAGCCTTGTTTCATAGGAGTTGTAGGATTTCGTCGAGAAGTTGTTGGCTTTCGGCATTGAGGGTTACGATTTCGTTGGCTATCTCTTGTGGGGTGCGGTTGTCCACCACTTCCACCTTATTGGGATTTTTCACGCTAAGGTCGAAGTTGTCGTCGAGATTGCTCACATCGATGCTCCATGAGTTTTCGCTCTCGGCTTTATTGGGCATCATCGCCACAAAGTCGGCAAGGTCGGCCTCGGTCATAGGGCGAGTTCTGGTGAAATGCTTGTCGAGTTGGTAATACCACACACGGCTGGTGGGCTCACCCTTATGGAAAAACAGCACCACAGTTTTCACGCCCGCGCCGAGAAACACGCCCGCCGGCAGGTCGAGCACGGTGTGGAGATTGCACTCGGTGAGCAACTTCTTGCGCAAGGCAATGGAAGCGTTGTCGGTATTGCTCAAAAAAGTGTTTTTGATCACAATGCCAGCCTTTCCGCCCGGCTTCAGATGCTTGATAAAGTGCTGGAGAAACATATAGGCAGTTTCGCTGCTCTGAATAGGGAAATTTTGCTGCACCTCGGCGCGCTCACTGCCGCCGAAAGGAGGGTTGGCAAGCACATAGTCGTGCTGGTCGCGCGCCTGCACATTGGCAAGATTCTCGGTGAGCGTGTTGGTCTTTACGATGTTGGGGCACTGCACGCCGTGCAAAATCATATTCATAATGGCAATGATATAAGCCAGTCCCTTCAGTTCCTTGCCATAGAAAGTGGAGGTTTGCAGCACTTCCTCGTCGGAGGTGCTTTTCACATGCTCGTGCATATAGTTGTAAGCCTCGCAGAGGAAGCCAGCCGAGCCACATGCGCCGTCGTAAACCGTGCCACCAATCTGCGGGTCAATCACACGCACGATGGTGCGAATGAGCGGACGGGGCGTGTAGTATTCGCCACCGTTGCGCCCGGCGTTGCCCATCTGCTTGAGGCGGTTTTCGTAGATTTGCGTCATTTCGTGTTGATCCTCCGCCGTTTGGAATTTGAGTTCAGCCACTTTCTCCACCACATCGCGCAGATTGTAGCCGCTCGAAATCTTATTCTTGATTTCGGAGAAAATCACACCCACCTTAAATTCGATGGTGTCGGGCTCGTAAAGCGCCTTGAATCCCTGCAAATAGGGAAACAGGCGATTGTTCACAAATTCGATAAGGTCGTCGCCCGTAAGCGCCTTGGATATGTCGTATTTGCCATCGTCGCCGAGGGGCATGGCCCACACATTCCAGCGAAATTCCTCGCTGATGATGCGAGAGTAGTTTTCGCCCATGAGCATCGCGCTCATTTCGCGCGTTTGCTCCAAATCGTCGAAATATTTCAGGAAAAGCACCCAGGAAGATTGCTCCACATAGTCGAGGGCGGTAGAGCAGCCCTCATCGTGGCGCAACGTGTTGTCGATAGCCTTAAATATGTTTTCAAAAGCCATAATGGATTGTGGTTTTTATGTGTGCGTTGGTTGATATTGTTATTAATGATGTAAAGTTACAATTTTTTCCCAAAACCAGCAAAGAAGAAGGGGGAAAAGAGGTTAGAAATTAGAAATTAGAAATTAGATTTTTTGGAAGTTAAGGAGTTAAGAAGTTAAGACGATGGCTTTGGCTGTTGGTAATCTACTGGACACTGGGTGTGAGAAACACCTAATTCAATGCGATCTTTCACTCCTATTTTATCCATTAAAACCCGATTTACACCGAATTAAAATAAATAATAAAAATCGGTGTTAATGGATTTTTAATGGATTAAATAGGTGTTTTTTTTCGGACCCGTAACAGAGCCATTTGCGGATCATTTGGGTTAGTAAGTGGGGAGGGCTACTTGCCTAATATGCATTCGATGACTGCCGTGGCGTCTGCGATATCCACTACCCCATCACCATTCACATCACAATTGGCAGAATGGTCGGAGTCTGTCATCTCGCGGACAGCGCGAAACTGCCCTGCCCAACCTTTCGCCATGCGATAGTCGGCGGCACGGCCTTTTGGCACATAAAGCACACAGTAAGGGCTCACGCCTGCAAATGGCGAGGTGTCGCCTTCACACACTGGCGGATACTTGGCGAGGCTTATCACATTAGTTCGATTGCCAAGATTAAACGAACTGCTCCGGATAGTGTTTACACTTTCACCAAATACCAGCGAATCGAGAGCAGAACAATTCTGAAACACTTTTGCTCCAGTAATAGATATAGCATCTGAAAGAATTGTGACAGAAGCCAACTTGATACAGTCCGCAAAAGCGTAATTTTTTATCAAGTTCACATTTTTTGGTATCACCACGCTGGTCAAACTGTTGCATAGTGCAAATGCGTATGAAGGAATAGTGCTAACACCGCTTCCTATCTTCAGTGAAGTGATGTTCATGCATTGGAGAAAGCAGCATTCTCCTAAGTTAGTCACAGAGTTGGGTATGTCGATAGTTTTCAATCCCAAACAATGGCAGAAGGCATAAGCTCCAATTGAAGTGAGGCCTTGCGGCAAAACCAATTCCGTTATTTTAGTGCAACCCTAGAATGCATTATCGCCAATGGTGGTCACATTATCGCTAAAAGTTATCGACTTTAAACCGGTGCACTCTTTGAAAGCCTCGTTACCGACAGCAGTCACTTTATACTGATCGCCTGCAAAAGTGACAATGCTTGGTATCACCACGCGGCCTGCGTATTTCTTGTCTCCCGCCAACAGTGTGGCTGTTCTGACTTCGCCATCGAAACTAAGCGCATAATTCATGCCATCTATCACAGCCTGACCCACAGCAGCATGCACACTTGTCACACAAAGTAAAAATGCTAAAATCGCAAAAATTTTTCTTTTCATATCTGTTTAAGTTTAAGATTAATAATGTTTACTATCATTCTCCTATTTATTTTACACAAAGATATGTTTTTTAGATGGATTGACAAAAAAGATGTTCACATTTTTTATCACAGAATGTAATAATTATTCCTGCTTCACGTTCTTTATTAATAAGGCATTATTATAAATATTAGAATGAAAAAGATACTACATATCATAGCCATGGCCATAGTTTGCGCTTTGGGCTTGGGCAGTTGCATCGACGATTCGTTTACCACCGACCCCAACGATGTGCTCACTTTCTCGGTGGATACGGTGAAATTCGACACGGTGATGACCACGAAAGGCACTGCCACTAAGCAGTTTGTGATCTACAATAGGAGCAAGAAGCAAATCAACATTTCCAACATACAGGTGGCTGGTATCAGCAAGGCGCACTTCTATCTGAACGTGGACGGCACGAAGGGCAGCGTGTTTCGCGATATTGAGATTCGCGGCGGCGACAGCATCTACGTGTTTGTGGAGGGATATGTGGATAAGTTGAGCAAAAACGAGCCGGAGGAAATCAACGACCGCATCGACTTTGTGACCAACGGTGTGACGCAAAGCGTGGCGCTCAACGCCTGGGGGCAAGATGTGCGCACCCTTAAAGCCGTGACGCTTACCGAAGACACCCACCTGACCAACGAAACGCCATACATCATCTACGACTCACTGGTGGTGAGCCCCAACGTGACGCTGACCATCGACCCCGGCACCACCCTACTCTTCCACGACAAGGCGCTTCTGGAGGTGTATGGCACACTGAAGGCTATCGGCACAAAAGACAAGCAGATAGTGATGCGCGGCGACCGTCTCGACCATGTGGTGGGCGACATCAGTTTCGACATCATGTCGGGGCAATGGGGCGGCTTGCTGATTTTCGCCGGTAGCCACGACAATGAGTTGCAATACGTGGACCTTCACAGCACGCAATACGGAATACAGGTGGCAAGCAACAATCCCGAAAGGCAATCGCTGCACTTGCTCAACAGCGTGGTGCATAATTCGGAGTCGTACTGTATGCTCACCATCAACGCATGGGTGGAGGCGGAAGGCACCGAGTTTAGCGACGCTCCCGATGGCGTGGTGGCGTTCATGGGCGGTAAAATCCGCACCACACAGTGCACCTTTGCCAACTACTATCTGTTTGCGGCGATTGAGGGGCCGAACATCGCGTTCTTCCAAAACGATGAGAACAATTCGCTGATGCCTCTCGACTGCAAAATCATGAACAGCATCAGTTACGGCTTGGGCTACGATGTGAACTTGGGCGACATGAGCGGCACCAATATTTGGATTTACAACACGCTGTTTAAGTCGAGCGGCAACGACGACGACCACTTCTTCAACTGCGTGTGGGAAGCCGACCCGAAATATTATGTGAACCGCGAGAAATACATCTTCGACTACCGATTGATGAACGAGAGCCCCGCAATAGCGCGCGGCGACATCAGCCTTTGTCCCGAAAGCGCACGTTACGACCGCTACGGCAACGACCGCTTCACCAACGGCACGGCTACCGACCTGGGCGCATACGTTTGGATTGAAAAGAAAGAACAGGAGAAATGAACGCTATCACACTACATAAGATGAAATTTTTCGCCTACCACGGCGTGGGCGAACAGGAGAGAGTGGTGGGCAACCACTTTGAGGTGACGCTGAAGGTGTATTGCCCCATGGAGAAGGCGATGACCGACGACGACCTCGACGGCACGGTGAACTACGCCGACCTCTACGCCACGGTGGAGGCTGAAATGGCGAAGCCGTCGCTGCTGCTCGAAAATGTGGCTTACCGCATCACGCAAGCCGTAAAAAAGAATTTCCCCACCGTCACAGGCGGAGAAATCACCATCAGTAAACTCACCCCTCCATTCAAATGCGACATGGAAAAGGTGGATATCACCATCGAATTTTAAAATATCATCGGTAGGGACGCGATAATTCGCGTCCGCATCAAATCGTTATAAATCAACACATTGGGCGGACGTAAAATATCACGTCCCTACCTATTTGAAATTATTTCAGGGGGATTTTGTCGATACGACGCTGGTGGCGGCCGCCTTCAAAATCGGTGTTGAGGAACACTTTTACCATTGCCAAGGCTTCGTCGTTGGTCACGAAACGGCCGGGCATGGCGATGAAATTGGCATCGTTGTGCCGGCGCGCCAGCGAAGCTACCTCAGGAATCCAGCAAAGCGCAGAGCGAATGCCCTGATGCTTGTTGAGGGTCATGTTGATGCCCTCGCCGCTACCACACACGGCAATGCCTGGGTAGCACTCGCCACTCTCCACAGCCACGGCTGCAAGGTGTGCGAAGTCGGGGTAGTCGCAACTTTCCTCGTTGTAGGTGCCAAAGTCCTTGTAAGGAATACCTTCTTTCTCTAAATACGCAATAACTGCTTGCTTGGTTGCCCAACCGGCGTGGTCGCTGCAGAGCGCCACAGGCAAGCCCGATTTCAAAATTGATGCCATAATTAAATCATATTATTGATATTGCAAAGATAACGATTTCCCCCGAATCCCCCAAATCCCAGCACCCAAGGCTCACGGACTTCTTTCAGTTCTCCCACGAAAGTTTCCTCTCTGTTCTCCCACGAAAACAAAAACATAAAAAACATCCTTTTGGCGATGCCAGTGCTTCGCACCTGTCGTTATCGCTGTGGCATTTCAGATTTCAAGCAGAGGCTTGAATCTGCCACGCCACAACGCTAACGTCGCCCTCTTACGAGGTCGATGGCATCGCCAAAAGGACAAAAACCACTCGCCGTTTCACGGCGAAAAACCCAACCATTCCACCCAACCATTCAACACAGCCATTCCACCCAACCATTCACCCAGCCATTCAACACAGCCATTCAACACAGCCATTCAACACAGCCATTCAACACAGCCATTCAACACAGCCATTCAACACAGCCATTCAACACAGCCATTCAACCAGCCATTCAACCAGCCATTCAACTTCCTTATAATTGCGAAATATAATAGACCTTAGATTTTGATAAGAATGGATTTATTCATACATTTGCTTTGCAAACTGATTTGAACTAAAAACCAACCAATTACCAAAGCATGTACTTTAAAATTCAGAAATTAGCAGATTTCAACCCCTATTTGGCAGTGAAATTAAAGAACTATTGTTATGACATAGCTGGGTGTTGCCAAATCGTTCACAATGATATGGGACCGTTTCTCAACGAATACATGTATCAAGATGCGCTGGAAATTGCGTTTCAAGAGAAGAATATTCTTGCCGTGCGTGAATTTTATTTCTCTGTAGAGTTTCATGGCCAGCGCATTAACCACAAGCACCATGTGGATTTTTTGGTAAAAGATAATATGATAATTGAATGTAAGGCTGTTGCCGCTCTTGGACCAGAGCATCGTCAACAGTTGTGGAACTACATGCGCCTTACGAAAGTTCAAATCGGTATTCTTTACAATTTTGCTCCTATAAAAGACCAAAGCGAGCGTTATTATTTGGATTTTGAACAAAATGTGATGTACGTGTTTTAACCCAAATCGGACATTAGGTTGTGTAGTTTTTTTAGATTACTACTTTCGGTTTTTATAAAGGAGGCAGGCAGGGTTTTTCGCCGTAAGGCGAGTGGTTTTTGTCCTTGGAGGAATGTGGTTAGCCCTCGGTAGAGGGTGGCGAAGATATTGTGTGATTGGCGGCATGGAAACTCGTTTCCAATGACGCAAAGCGCACAATATCATCGCCAGATGCGAAGCATCCCACATTCCTCCAAGGATGTTTTTTATGTTTTTGTTTTCGTGGGAGAACAGAGGGAAGGGGGGGACTGAGGTGGGAGAACAGAGAGGGGGGGATGGGGAGGGGGATTAGAGGCTGCCGACGACCATGCAGAGGACGCCGGCGATAAGGATGCACTGGTCGATGATTTTGAGTTTGAGGTCGCCTTCGCGGAGCACAATCACGGCATAGATGAATGCCACGAGGGCACTGCATCGGCGTATCATTGAGGCTATCGACACCATTGAGCCAGGCTCGGAGAGGCACATGAAGAATGTCAAGTCGGCCACACAAATGAAGAAAGAGATGAAGAGGATTGACCAGCGCCACTGGAATTTGTCGAAGCGCTTTTTGCGGAACCTCAACAGTGCCATCACCACCGACATAATCACCAACTGATAGAACGAATACCAAGCCTCCACATTCAGGGGCTTGAAATGCAGCATGAGGAACTTATCGTAGAGTCCACTCGCAGCCCACAGCAGCACGCTTGCCATGCCTGCCCAAAGCCACTTGTTTTGCGTGAACGAGATGCCCTCCTTATGCCCAATGAAGCCTACCCACACCAGCGACACGAAGCCCAACACGATACCAATCCACTGGAGCGGACTGGGGCACTCGCCGAAGATGATGAGCGCACCCACAAGCACCAAAATGGGGCGAACGGCATTGATGGAGGCTTGAATAGTGAGCGGCAAGTTTTTGATGGAGAAATAGCCCAGCAACCACGAAGCGGTCACTATCATCGCTTTCACGAACAGATAGAAGTGGCTCATGGGGTGGACGAAGTTGCCGTCCATATCACCAAGGGTGTAGATCAGCACTGGCGACATGAACAGAGTGCAAAAAAAGGTGTTGAGGAACAACACGTGGAACACGTTGTTGCCCTCAAGCGCCAATTTTTTAACTATGTCGTAAAAGCCGAGGCTAATAGACGAGACTATAGCCAGTACTATCCACATATTGGTGACGATTGCTTATTTATGAGTAGTAAAATAAATATCAAGTAATTAATAGAAAATCTCGGATTCTTGCGCAGGCTTATCGTTCACGCCCTTGCTGTGCTCAGCCTCGATTTCCTTGTCGATTTGTTCAAACTCTGAATGATTACTGTGGTATTCTGGAATGAACATCTTCATGCACTTGATCATATCGTGTACATTTCCATGTTCGGCAAACGAAATGATGTTGGAGATATTGTCGTACACGGTGTTGAAGTCGTAGGTACGCACTTTCGCCACCATAATCTTATCGTTTTCGGTGGTGTCGAGTGTTTTCTCCTTATCGTTGAGCAGTTCCTCGTAGAGCTTTTCGCCCGGACGAAGACCGATTTCCTTGATTTCGATATCCACACCTGGGCGCAGACCTGCGAGCGAAATCATGCGAGTAGCCAAATCGTAAATCTTCACTGGTTTACCCATGTCGAACACATAGATTTCACCACCGTTACCCATACAGCCAGCCTCAAGCACAAGGCTACAAGCCTCTGGAATGGTCATGAAGTAGCGAATGATGTCGCGGTGAGTGATGGTGACCGGACCACCCTCGGCAATCTGCCGGCGGAAAATAGGAATCACAGAGCCGTTGCTGCCGAGCACATTGCCAAAGCGAGTGGTGATGAATTGGGTTTTCTTACCCTTGCGCTTTGCATCGAAGAAGAGTGATTGAGTGTAAGCCTCTGCCAGACGCTTGGTGCAGCCCATCACATTGGTTGGGTTCACAGCCTTGTCGGTAGAAATCATCACAAACTTATACACATCGTATTTGAGCGCAAGGTCGGCAATGTTTTTCGTACCCATCACATTGGTGAGCACTGCTTCAGATGGGTTGATTTCCATCATAGGCACATGCTTGTATGCCGCAGCGTGGAACACGAATCGTGGACGGTATTCGGCGAATGCACGCTCCATACGGTCGCGGTTCTGAACGTCGCCCATAAAGAGCACGATGTCGGCTTCGGGGAATTTCTCCTTCATTTCGAGTGCCATGTCGTGCATAGGGGTTTCGGCTTGGTCGACCAAGATGATTTTCTTAGCCTTATAAGTTGCCACCTGACGAACGATTTCGCTACCAATCGAGCCACAGGCGCCGGTAATCATCACCACCGAACCACGGATATTGGAGCGCACAAGCGAATTGTCGAGCACGATAGGGTCGCGGCCCAAGAGGTCTTCAATCTGCACGTTCTTAACGTGGGTGGAGATATTTGCACCCTTATCATCGCCATTCTCGTCGCCAGAAAATTCCTCAACGTGGTTGAGAGAGAGAATGCGCAAGTTGTTGTTGATAAAGAAATCGGCATATTCACGACCCACAAGTTTCACCTTGTCGTGGTTGAAAATAAGAGCGTGAATGCTGTTTTCCACGAAAGTGTTGACCAGCGTATTTTCATCGTAGGGGAACACCTTGAAACCACTGATTTGAGCTGGTGGATTCGCTCCTTTTTCAGCCAACAAGCCAATTGGCAAGTATTTACCGCCAATCTCAGTTTTCAAAGCGTTTGCCAGAATAATCGATTCGATCGAAGTGCCAAGCACCAACACACGCTTGCGTTCGGAAGAGTCGTACTGCCTAAGCACTGAATAGGCGTGCTTGATAAGCAATCGCTCCATCACAAGGAACGAGAATGAAATGGCACCAATAATAACGATATTCCAAGAGCGAGCCAAGTCTTCGTAAGAGCAAGCCGACAACACGGCATTGATGATTAAAAGTAAAATCGTGCTACCTGCCACCACCAAAAATTCGCGGTAAAGGTCTTCAATAACCGACAGACGAATAACGGAAGTGTAACTTTTGGTGATAAAAATCATCAGCAAATACACTGCAAGCACTATACCCCAGTTGCGGAGGAAAACGAGTGAGCTAACAGAGTGACCAGGAATAAACGCCTCACTGGTAGCCAAAAGAAGATAACTGCAGGAGATGATGATAAGGTCGACAATCAATACCATCCATCGTGGTGCTGTATTTGCTTTAATTGACGCTAACCATTTAATTTCCAAAAGTTTGCTAATAATCTTATCCATAATTATTCTATATGTTATACTTAGGATTGACCGTCTGTGTATGTTTTAAACAACGTTTAAAATGTTTTCTGTTTTTTCACATATTTCAAAAAACGATACAAAGTTACAAAACTTATGGTTAAAAATCACAATTTGTAGTCATCCAAAGTAACCCAAATTAGATTTTTTTCAAAAACGGCATCAAAATGCTACACCAAAAAGCCCCAAAAGCCAACAGCATCGAAGATACCAAAATATGTCAAAAAGAAAATGGTAGGGACGTGATACATCACGTCCGCCTATAATTGTGATACTATATTGAATATCAATCATTTGGAGCGGACGCGAAGTATCGCGTCCCTACCAATATATTGGCGTTTCAGGGGAATGGGAAAACCCCGATAATCAGCCCTAAAGTGATTATCGGGGTGAAGCGGATCAAATATTGATAAACCTCAATCGGAGAGGCGAATCGATGATTTTCTTTCTAAAATTTGCGACCTTTTTACTTGAGAAGCATGTTGATGAGGGCAGAAACGTCGCCCACGTTCAGCAAGCCATCTTCGTTGATGTCGCCCTTAGCAGGAGCTGGAGCATTGCCCACGAATCCGACCTTGATTACTTGTTCAAGCACTTGCATATCGATGTCGATGTTCACGCTGAGCACGGTGTCGTTGAGCTTAGCGGTCATCACGATAGGCACTTCGCCAAGCATTGGCCCCATCCAGCTATCGGCATCAATAGTTGGGTCGTCGCCAGCAGTGATAGTCACTTTTTTGTTGAACTTGATGGTGGTAATGCCGTAGGCGTCGGTGCCTTCGCAGCCTTTCAATTCAATGTTACCAACAGGCAACACTTGGTCGCCAGCCACGAGTTTGAAGTTCTTGATGCTCAAGTCATAACCTGCGTCAGTCTTATCCACTGTGATGTTGGTACCCATCGCAGTAGTCTCTTCGTTGATCGCAACGATGAGTTCGCCTTCGTAATTAGTAGCCATGGCCGACACTGCACATGCAGCAGCCACAAAAAATGCTAAAATCTTTTTCATAACTATTTCCATTTATTATTGTTTATCCTAAAATCAAAGTGATGAGTTCGGTCACATCAGCCACATCAAGCGCACCGTCGCCGTTGACATCGGCAACTTCGGTGCAAGTTCCCGAATTGAGCACCATATCGATAAGAGCAGAAGCGTCGGCTACATCAAGCACACCATCGCCGTTGATATCGCCTTTGAGCACTGGAGCGGCAGGCTTCTTGATGTTGATTTCATAAGCCACTTGAGTTTTCAAGTCGGCAGAAACGGCGGTAATCACAGCCACATAGCCATCTGCGGTAGCCTCAACGAGTTTGGTCACCTTAGCGTCTTCGCCTTCCTTCACCACTTCGAAATCGGCAGCAGAAACAGCCTCATCGGCAGCGAGCTCGATGCCTGTGGTTTGGATAGTAGCCAAATCGAGGGCTTGACCCTTGAAAGAGATAGATTTGATGCCAGCGGCATACACGAGTTCGAGGTCGTCGACATACACCGAGTCGGCAACACCATTGGAGTAGCTGCCCTTGCCCGGAGTGGCATTAGTGGAAACGGTGAGCAAGATGGCTTTGGCTTCTGCGCCATTGGCGGCATAGGAAGCGTAGTCGAAGGGGCAAGACACCAATCTCCAATCGCCCACGGTCATATCGGCTTTGTTGGGAGCCGCCACAGCCACCTTGTTGGTGTAGGTTTTATTTTCGGGGTCTTGATAGTAGGTGCCATCGGTGATGACCGCATTGAATGCCGCATAGGGATAGGATGCTTGGGCTTTGGCTTGCGTGAATCGCATCCAGAATTTCACCGAGTCGGGTTTGGCATACATAGGGGTGGCAAACGGGTCGCCATTAGCATCCTCATCGGTGCTTGAAAGGTTGGTTTCGCTATGGTTGGCGCTATTGGTTGCCGACATACTGCCGGCTGCCAGTCTACCATTGGTCATCGTACCGTTGGCAATCACCGTAAACACTTTGGTGCTTGTTACCACAGCACTTGTCAAGCCCTTAGAACCGGGGCGAACATTCTTGGATGAAACCAATTTCGTGTCACTCTTTGCAGTGCCGCTCCAACTACCTGTCACACTCTCAAATCCGTGCCAATGCTTTGGCGCTTTGTTCTTGTCGCTCCAAGTTTCAAAGTCGCTGTTAGGCATTTGGAAATGGGTGCCCACATTCTCGAAAGTAACCTTGATCACCTGACCGAGAGTAGACACCATATCAATGTCGATATTCACGCCAAGGAAACCATTGGTGTTGAACGACGACGACATTTTCACAGGCACTTCGCCCAACATTGGGCCCAGCCAAGCATCGTCGGCAATACCTGCGACGTTGCCTTTCTGAATAGTGATGTTTTTATTCACATAAAGGGTGGTGAGATTGCCAGCAACCGCACCAGTCACATTTTCAATTACGATGTTGCCCACTGGGAGAACAGATTCTCCTTCACCGAGCATGAAGTTAAGAATACTCAAATTATACTTACCTGCATTCTCCACAATAGAGATAGTGGCAGGCTGAGTGCTACCCTCTCCGTTAATCGAAACGGTGAGATTGCCCTTGTAGTCGGTTGCCATTGCCGAAAGGGTCATGAGCACTGCACAAAACAATGTTGATAACTTTCTCATGTTTTTCTTTTTTAATTATAAATTAGCGTGTAAATATTTTTTATCCGAAATTAATAGAATGCATAAGTCACACCTATGGAGCCATAGATAGGCACGAGCGTTTGTTCAATGATTTTGAAACCGCTACGATGAATGCCGTGGAATCCGCACGAGAGGTCGGCATAGGCGCCAAATCGGCGGCCGAACGCCCAATCCACACCCACATCGAAGCCCACTTGCCAGCGGCGCATGTCGGGGGTGAAATCGTAGTCGCCACGCTCATCAGGAGTGGAACCAAGCATCACCTTCGGGCCTGTAGGGTCGTCGACGCGGATATAGCCGTCGTAAGCCCAGCCGTAAAACTCACGACCTGTGAGATACGACACATAGGGGCCAGCCTTAAAGGTCACCTTCTTGTAGTGGAAAGTGGCTTGCACAGGGAAGGTAAACATCCATTGTGTGGTTTTGGTCACCACCTTGCCGGTGAACACGCCACCAAGGCGCTCTCCACCTTTCACCATTTCCATCTTGTAGTTCTTCACCGAAGCATCTACCGACATACCCTTATTTTCAAAACGCACACCCACCATCAATCCGAAATCGCCATCAAGCGGCTTTTCGGCGTTAATGCCAAAGGCAATGTTGGGCGTGAGCGGAAATTTGTTCATTTTGCGAATACTTGCCGGCATATTGAGCGGAGCGGAGCCACCCAAATTATAGCCTAAGCGTGCGCCATACTTCACATCGGAGAGCACTCCTTTGTGGAAAAAACTCTGCGCCTGAGCGCCTACGGCAGTGAGCAAAGCCACAGCGGCAATTAATATCGTTTTTTTCATTATTCTTCAGTTTGGCAAGTTAAACGAACCTTATCCACAAGGAGGCAGCTGCCGATGGCACCTTGAAACGAGGCACCTTCCTCGCTGCTGGAGAACACCACAGCAAGGTTGTAACCCTTGTTGGCGAGAAGCACCTTGTCGATTTCCTCATAATACTCAAATTCCACTTCAAATGGTGTCCATTGGCTGGTGGCTGGGAGCGATTTCACTTTCGCAAGCGCCACAATCAGCGGACTGGTAAGCACATTGTCGCCACGCAAGCGCACAGGGTTGCCCTGGGCATCGTGGTTGCGATACATCACAGCGTAGATTGAGCCTTCATCCACACGGCCAACCACCTCTTTACCACTCTTGTCCTGGAATTTCTTGCCCGGCTGATACTGATAGTAGCCCGACAATTTCACTGGCTCAAGAGTGAACGGAACACCGAAGCGAGTAGCCGCCATGGCGTTGCCCAAGGCTTGCGACACGTCGAACTCGCCCAAAAAGAAGTTGCCAGCCGCCAAGCGCATGTTTGCCATTGCGCCAAACGGACCGGTGTCGCAAGTGGTGAGCTTCAGCGCCTTGCCGTCCATGCCGTCGATGGGCACAGTAGGATACTGGTCGGGGAGCGCCGACGACTTGCTCATCTTGTAGCCCGGATTGCCCGTAGCCCATTCGTTGCCGAAAGTGCCATCAAGGCGCTCGTTGTGCCAGATGTAGTATTTTTTAGTTTGTGGATCTAATTCAAAATTCTCGAAATCATACTTGATTACGCTCTTCACCACATGCACAGGCTCTGGCGAAATGGTGATTTTGTAGTCGCGGTGCCAGTTGCCGTCCTGCGAGGTCACACGATAACTCACAGGCACATCAGCCTGAAAGTCGTCGCCCTCGGTAATGCGCTGAATGGTGGCACCTTCGGTGATTTTAAATTCAAGCGTGATGCCATCGAGCGGTGCGTTGCGTCGCACGTTAAACACCGCCTCGTTGTCGGTATAGAGAAGGGATTTGGCAGAATCTGTCTTATTGAAAAACACCTCATCTACGTGATTCGTGTGAAGAATCACCTGCTCGATGTCGCACTCCGCATTCAGCGGCTCATCCTTGCAGGAAGAGGCAAAAAGCAAGCACACCAAGCCCATTAATAACCCTATTTTGTGACGCTTAAACATAGTTTTCTTAATGATGACAAATTAATATTGTAACAATTAGGCGCTAAAATACCAATTGCAAAGGTAATAATTATTTACCAAATTTTTGCACAATGAGTAATAATAGAATTAAAAATCAGACATTTTGACCATCAACAGCCAAAGAAAAAACGAAGAAACAGACCGAATCAATTCTTGATTAGCCGTTGGAAACGGCTGATTATGGTTAACTCCATGCAAGCGAATGAAGCGGTTCAGTGGAAAAATACTGGGGGACTGAAACAAAAACATAAAAAACAGATCGCCTTCGGCGAAAAACTAAACCTGGTAGGGACGTGATACTTCACGTCCGCCCATAATTGTGGCACTATGTTGAATATCAACCATTTGTTGCGGACGCGAATTATCGCATTCCTACCATATTATGTTATTTGAGGTGCAGGGCGGATTGGAGAACTGGCTCCATTCCGAGGCGGTAGCCGTCGGGCGTGGGGTGTACGCCGTCTTTGGTGTAGGCGGGATTGAGTTCACGTTCGGTGCCATACACCATCGATGAGTAGTAGTCGATGTAGGTGATGCCTTGCTGCTGGGCGTAGGCTTTGATGCGTGCGTTGAGGCTCGCCACCTTGTCGGCAATGTTGGTCTTTTCAGGCGCCCAATACATGCACTTCGAGGGCAGCACCGACGCCAGATACACCGTGATGCCATTCGCCTTCGCAATCTCCACCATCGACTTGATATTGCCCATAGTGTTCGCCTCGCTGTATGGAATTTTATGATTTTCGGCAATATCGTTTGTACCGCAGTTGATTACCACAGCCTTGGGGTGCAGATTCACCACATCTACACGGAAGCGCACCAGCATCTGGTGTGAAGTTTGTCCGCTGATGCCTCTGCCCACGAGTTGAGGGTGGCGCTTGAAAAATTCTGGGCTGCGTGTTGGCCAAAAGTCGGTGATGGAGTTACCCAAGAGCACAATGCGAGCGGTGTCGGCAGGTGCTGCCATGAGTTTTTCGTTATCAGCGGCATAGCGGTCGATGCCTGTCCATTTTTCTTGTGCCGATGCCGAAACGCAACTCAGCACAGCCACAAAAATCAATAATGATTTCAAAAGTTTTTGGTTCATCGTTATAGTAATTTAGTCAATGTTCAGTCGGCTACAGAAACAGCAGCAAGATGACTTGCGCCAAAATCACGCGCATAAACATACAGAGCGGATAAACCGTGGTGTATGCCACCGACGCACGGTCGCTCTTGAGTGTGTCGCGAGCGTAGTCGAGTGCCATCGGGTTAGCCATTGCGCCGCAAAGCATACCACTGATGGTGGCAAAGTCGAGACGGCAGAATTTAAGTGCCACATAACCCACCATCAGCACAGGAATCACCGTGAGCACAAAACCAGCCACAATCCACAGCGCACCCTCTGGGCGCATGACGGTGGTGAAGAAATCGGCACCCGAATGAAGTCCCAAACATGCCAGATAGAGCGACAAACCCAGTCGGCGCATCATCAAGTTGGCACTTTGGGTGGTGTAGGTGACCATGTGCAGTCGAGGTCCGAACGAACCTATCAAAATACCTGCGATGATAGGACCGCCAGCGAGACCGAGGCGCACAGGTGTGGAAATGCCGGGGAGGGCGATTGGAATCAGACCGAGCAGCAACCCGAGTGTCAAACCAATGAAGATGGAAATCAGGTTAGGCTCGTCGAGGTCGGAAACAAGGTTGCCCATAAAATGCTCCACATTTTTGATGGCGGCTTCCTCACCCACCACAGTGATGCGGTCGCCAAGTTGGATGCGCAAATCGGGGGTGGCAAGCAGTCGCATACCGCTACGGTAGATGCGTGTCACATTCACGCCATAGTGGTTGCGGAGTCGGAGCGAGCCCAGTCGCTTGCCGTTGATATCGGGTTGAGTGACCACAATGCGGCGCGATATGAGTTGACTGTCAATAGCGTCCCAGTCCACCGTTTCTTTGTTGAAGTCGGTTTTTTCCTGTTCGCCAAAGAGCAGCGTCATTGCCGCGCTGGTGGCTTCGTTGGTGATTACGAGTATGCGGTCGTTTTCGTTGAGCACCGTTTCGCTCGAAGGGATAATCACTTTGCCATTGTGCCACAGGCGCGAAATGATGAATTTCTCGTGGGTGATTTCTGCCAATTCGCTGATGCGCTTGCCAAACACGCCGGGATTATTCACATGGTATGCAGCCACGAAAGTGCCATCTTCGGGGGTGTCGGGGGCAATATACATGCGGCCATTATGACCAAGCACCTTCTGCATCACCAGCAATGCCAAAATCACACCCACCACGCCCAACGGATAAGTGACAGCAGTAGCCAAAGCGGCACCGCTGGTGGGCTGATGAAGTTGGGCAAGGGTTTGCTGAGCAGCACCGAGGGCTGGAGTGTTGGTGGTGGCACCACACATCACACCCACCGCATCGGGCAATGAAATGTCGAAAATCACAGGCATGAGAATGGTGAAAGCCGTGCCGATAGCCACCAGAAGCAGGGCAAGCATAGTGAGTGAAATGCCTCCCTTGCGAAGCGAACTGAAGAAACCCGGCCCCACCTGCACACCAAGTGCGTAAACGAACAACGCCAGACCGAAATCCTGTGCAAAGCCCAAAGCCTGCTCGTCGATGGAGAGCCCGATGTGACCCATCAAAATGCCGATGAAAAACACAAAGGTCACACCTAACGAAATGCCTCTTAACTTGACCTTTCCCAAGATTAGACCCAATGCACAAATCAAAGCCAGAAGAATCACGGCTTGCAGCGATGTGTGCTGTGAGAAGATGTTGAATATCTGTTCCAAAAGCTATTTATTATCTAAAATCACACAAAATTACAAAAAAGAAGCAAGAAAGAGAAATAAGGGGTCAGAAATTAGAGATTAGAAATTAGAAGTTAGAAATTAGAAGTTAGAAATTAGAAGTTAGAAATTAGAAGTTAGAAATTTTAGAGAATGGATGTATCGTTTTTGGATAAATCTCAAAAAATGCGCTATATTCAGCTAAATGTGCCAAAAAATGATAGATTTAGCTGAATATAACGCATTTTTCCCTCGGAAAGAAATTTAGAATAAATTTAGGAGCACTCGGAGGCTCTTCTGCAAAAATCCAACTTCTAATTTCTAACTTCTAACTTCTAACTTCTATTTCGTGAGCCAGGATTGGAGTTCGGTGGCATATTTTGAGGCGAGGGCGCGTGAGAATGATAGGAGTTCGATGCCTTGATATTTAGGGAATTGCTCGCCATGCTTGTCGGCAAACGATAGTTGGAACTCGTTGGTGGCTTTGATGCGCTCTTTGTCGCGGAACGGTGTGCCTGTGCGCACCGAACGGAATGCCTCGTCGATATAGATTTCCCAACGCTTTGCGTGATAGTTGGCGATAAGTCCGCTGTAATTACGAACTGCGTAGTCGTTGAGGTCGCCACCCCATGTGGTGATGAGTCGGCGTGCATTCATTTCGTAATAATCCTTCACATCTGGTGTTTGTCCAAATTCACGGGCTTGGTCAATCCACTTATCCACGGTGCAGAATGGGTGTTGGGCATTGAGCATATCGAGGTCGGTGAGCAGCGCGCGCATGATATACGCCTTTTCATGCATCTTCACGGTGTCGGCAGCCACATAGGCAGAGTCAAACTCCGCCTTCTCGTAGCCAAAGAGGTTGCCGAGCAGTTCACGACCTGTCCAAATCAAATCCACCTTTGCAGCATCCACAGTCACCGACTTCTGCTTGAGCAGCAGTTGCCAAGCCTCGTTGAGTGCCTTCATATCGGAATAAGGGCGGCATCTTTTGGTCTGCTTTTTGAAATTCGGGAAGCCGTTGGCGCCAGTGCCGCGCCATGTGGTGGCGTGTGAGGTGAGCACCTTGTTATAAAGCACGTCCCAAGCCTTGCGCACATTCTCGTCGGGCTGGTCGGCATGGCTGTCAGCCACCAGTTTCACCACATCGGCATCGGTAGCGCCATAGTTCCACGCCTTGTCGAAGATGTATTCAAATGGGAACTGCTGCACATCGAAGCCCTCAAGCGTAGAGCCGATGCCCTTGAGGTTGGCACCGCCATCTTTCAACGCCGTTTCGAGCAGTTCGCCCGACTTCTTCACATTGCCTTGCAACACCGAATTGCCGCCAAAGTTGCCGAGGTAGCACCAAATATAAGGCTGACCGTAGAACTTATCGTGCATACGCCACACCTCCATACGCTCGCAGAAGTAGTCGAGCATCGTCATCTTGCCTTGTGGCAGGGCGGTGAGCATGGCTTTGGTCACATCTTTGGTCCACTTGTTGCGCTGATAGTAGAGGAACCAGCCCATTTGCAGCCATTCCGCTTTCTTGTCGACGGCTTTCAGCGACTCATACACATGGCGCGAGAGGCGGCTGATGTAGCCACAATCGTAACTTGGAGCCTCCATTTCGTTGAAAAGGTCGATGCCATAGATGTGGTCGGTGCCAAAGAGGCGAGTTTGCTCCTCCAGGAATTTGCGCTGGATTTTCGCATATAGTGGGTCTTCGGAGTTGAGGAAATAGGTTTGGTAATCCTCCCCGAAGCCGTCCCAAGGGTCGAGACGCTTGATGTCGGCTTTAGGAAAAAGTTCGGCGAGTTGCTTGGGCACATGGCCGGCGAAAGCAGGAAGCACCGGGCGCATGTTCAGCGCACGCTCGCGCGCCAAAATCTTCTGCTGGAGCACCACCTGACCATCGAGCCACTCCTTGGGCAGCGGTCCGCACCACACATCAATGTTTGCCATGCGGTGCCAAGGGAGATACACAGGACCTGTGAAATAACTGCGCACCTGCTCGTCGGTCATGCCCATGCTACGCCACACATTGTACCACACGCTTTCCTGACCAGTGATGGCAAGCGGCATATTCACGCCATTGAGTGCCATCCAGTCGATCACACGCTCCCAGTCGTTCCAATCGAAAAACGGCATAGTGTAGCCGAATGTGCAGTAATTGAGGAAGAAGCGTTCTGGCACACGGGCATCGACTGATTCGGTGGCATCGACTGCTGGAAGCACTTCGGGGAGGTCAACGGCGATGTCGGCATACCACGACACAGTGGTGTGGCAATATTTTTTCAGATAGCGGTTCAAGCCCACCGCCATAGAATTGGCATTGTTGGCGGTGATGAGCACCTTGTCGCCATTGTTTGAGAGCGTGAAATAGTCGGTGCTCTTTTTCTTGCCTTGCTTGAATTGTACTTTTTGAGCCAATCGGGGCGAAAGGCGGTTTGCCAGCGCCATGGCTTCATCTACTTGCGAGTTGGCAGCCATCAGCGTGGCGATAGCCAACATCATGCAAGAAAGGATTGTGAATAGTTTTTTTCTCATTTGAATATGGTTTTTATCAATTTTTCGGTTGTTGATGCCACTCGTGAGAGGCATACTTCAGAGTTAAGCGCCAATGGCAGATCCACAGGCAAAGGGTTGATGCAAAGCACCGAGGTGAACACGCCAGGGGCTTCGCCTTCGAGAATACCGCACAGTGCCACGGCTGGCACGGCGCGCTTGCGGCAGAGCCGAGCCACAGCGTAGGGAAGTTTGCCGTGAGCGGTGGAAGCGTCAATTTTTCCCTCACCCGTCATCACCAAATCGGCATCGGCTATCGCCTCGTCCACCTTCAGGAACCGAAGCACGGCATCAGCGCCAGGGTGCAAAATGGCGTTGAGAAATGCCTTCAGTCCTGCTCCCACACCGCCAGCCGCTCCTGCGCCTGGGGCTTCAGCCACGCCATCAGACATGAACTGGGAGAAATGGCGTGCGCCCTCGTCGAGCAGCGTCACCTGCTGAGCCGACGCGCCCTTTTGCGGAGCATAGACCGCCGCCGCACCATGCGTGCCGCAGAGCGGATTGTCTACATCGGTAATCACATCAAATCGGGTGTTGAACACCTGCTGTGGCACGGCATCGGCATCAACGCGAGCCACTTTCGCCAAATTTGCGCCACATGGAGCGAGTTCACGCCCTTGCTGGTCGAGAAATCGGAAGCCTAAAGCAGATAGAATGCCCATGCCGCAATCGTTGGTGGCGCTTCCGCCGATGCCCAGCGTCACACGCTGTGCGCCATGCGCTATGGCGTGGCGAATGAGCATACCGGTGCCACGAGTGGTGGCGTGCATCACATCACGCTGCGAATCGGCAAGCAACGCCAGCCCGCTGGCAGCCGCCATCTCTATCACAGCCGTGCCGTGCGAAATGGTGTAGGCGGCATTCACACGCATATCGGGCAATGGGCCGCACACCTCCACACTCACACGCTGCGAATGTGCTGGCGACAGGGCCTCCATCGTGCCCTCTCCCCCATCGGCACAAGGAATCAGCACCACTTGGGCATCGGGAACCACTCCGAGAATGGCGTCACGCGCAGCCATAGCCACCTCACGCGAAGTGGCCACGCCCTTAAACTTATCAAATGCCAATACTATTTTCACGACACGAAAAATAAAAGAGGCTTAATACGTGATTAAGCCCCTATTATTTAACCCAAATCGGTCATTAGGCCGTATAATGATTTTTTTGATTACTTCTTGCGGTCTTTCGGCTTTTATAAGATGCCTTTTACTTGTTTTTAATTCGTAATAGCTCGCTATCACTCATTAAAAGACAAGCAAAATTCATTCTTCTAAAATTCCGAAATACCACAAGCCCTAATGACCGATTTGGGTTGAAACCTTATGGCATATTATCCTACTTTTATTACGAGATAGTTCGACAATTCCCAGAAACGTGCAGGGTTGGTAATGCGAAGCACTTTCTGACCGCCCACTTCCTCAATCACATACGAGCCGGCTGGGTGTTTCGACATCACTTGCGCCTTCTTGTTGTGGAGGTTGATTTGGGTGAGTGTACGCTTGTCGGCTTTAGTGAAGTATGACTTGGTGTAGTCGCCTTCCATCACCTTGGTCTTGCGGAGGAAACCAGTTTCGATAATCTTTTGTTCCTTGAGTTCCTTCTTAGAGCCAATCACGTAGAAACATTCGTTCATGGTGTTGGTGAGGTTGGTGTTGCGTTCCTTCTCTGCTGCCACATTTTGCTTTTCAACGCTCAAGTCGTTCTTCACTTGAGTGTTTTCGGTGCGGAGAGAGTCAACACGCACATTCAACTTGCCGATTTTCACATTTGCGGCTTGCAATTCAGCAGTGAGTTGGTTGATAATCTTCACTTGGTTGTCGATTTGCTTCTTGAGTGTAGATACTTGCTTTTTCAAGTCGTCGTTATACACGCCAGATGCTTGCAATTTCTTTTCAAGTGCTTCCAAACGCTGTTGACGGTCTTTCACCAACATTTGAATAGCCACCACTTGGTCGCGAAGCGCATTCTTTTTGTCAGCGGTTTCGGAATTCAGATTCGACACGCTCATCACATCTTGAATATCGATGATTTGGTTCATACCATCAGCGATGTCGTTCATCAGCAGGTTGAGCGAATCCTTTGCAGCGGTAACCGAGGCAAGTTCACCTTTCAGTTCCACATTTTCGAGTGAATCGGTATTCACTTTCTTGTCTTCTGCACCCTTATTACATGAAACAGAGAGCGAAGAAAAGGCGATAAACGCCAACGACATTAACACAATCTTTTTCATCATTCATTATTTTTTAGTTGATTAATATGCTTTTGTTTGAATTTAGCGTATTTGTCCACTTTTACTGTGGCTTCTGGAGCCTTGCCCTCCACCACGAGCACGATTTCGCCGCGTGGGGCGTTGGCTTTGAAATAGGTGGCAAGTTCGGATAGTGTGCCATTGTGGGTGGTGTTGTGGAGTTTGGAGATTTCGCGGCTCACCGACGCTTCACGGTCGGCGCCAAACACCTCAGCCATCTGCTCCAGCGTTTTCACCAATCGCATTGGCGATTCATAGAAAATCATGGTGCGAGGCTCTGCGGCAAGCGACTCCAATCGCGATGCCCTACCCTTTTTCTGCGGCAGGAAGCCCTCGAAGGTGAAACGCTCGCAAGGCAAACCCGAATTGACCAGCGCTGGCACGAAAGCCGTTGCGCCCGGCAGGGTTTCCACCTCAATATCGTGGCGGCGACACTCACGCACCAACAAAAATCCGGGGTCGCTGATGGCAGGAGTGCCCGCATCGGTCACCAGCGCGATGATACTGCCACCTTGCAGCTCTTCCACCAAAGCAGGGAGTGTGTCGTGCTCATTGAATTTGTGGTGGCTACGCATAGGGGTGGTGATGCCAAAGTGCTTCATCAGCACACCGCTGGTGCGGGTGTCTTCAGCCAGCACCAAATGTGCGTCGCGAAGCACCGCAATAGCGCGCGGGGTCATGTCGTCGAGATTTCCCACTGGGGTTGGAACAATATATAGTTTTCCAGCCATTATAAATTTAAATCTTCAATACTTATTATTTACAATATCCACTTAGTACTTAGAGGATTTTTTAAAGGAAATGCTTTCTCACCACTTCCATAAAGTCTTTCACGTCGTCGCTGGTAGGGTCCCAAGCGAGGTCGTCGTAGAAGTATTCTTCTGCCTCACCGAATGAGTGCATCGACTGCACCATGTCGAGAGCATCGTTGTATTCAGCCTGGCTGCCGCCAAAGAGTTCGCGACGGAAGCGAATGCTGTCGTTGAGCGAGAATGCCGAACGCATGTTCTTGGCTATGCCTCGGTGCAACTTTTCTTCAATGCTGAGGGCGTCGGGAGTGTCGTCGTAATCTTCGTCGTCGGTGATTTCTTCTTCATCTTCGGTCTCCACTTCTTCAAACTCCTCGTCATCATCTGCGTAGGCCGCTGGAGGGGTAATTTCTTCTTCCGGTTCCACGAAGGCGGCTTCGTCTTCCACTGGCACAGCCTCTTCGTCGGCATTGTTTGCCTCATCTGCGCCCAATGCGCAACCGCACTCGTTGCAGAATGTGTAGCCCATAGGCAGCACCTTGCCACATTGAGGACATTTCACATACATAGGAGGTTCCTCATCGGCGATGGCTTCCTCTGCCTCGGCTGCTGGCTCTGCCACAGCCTCCACTTCGGCGAAACTGATTTCCTCTGGTTCATCGGCAGGTGCTTCCTCCACCACTTCATCTTGAGCCACATCGGCACGCACATCGGTGGTGTCGTCGGTCTCGTCGAGTGCGGCATCGAGCATTTCTTCCTCCGATGATTGGTCGGGGAATTGAACACTTTGGGCTTCCTCAGCCACAAATGCCGCCTTCTGTTTGATAAGCTCAACCACAGAAGCGGGGGTGTCGTCGCCATGCTTTTCCAGCACAAGTAGCAGTCCCTCAAGTTCATAGACTGCGAGAAGCAGTTTACCGTAAGTAGTAGCCATAACTTTTATTTTTATGTAAGCTAACGATTTTCGGTGCAAACATAATTAAATTAATTTGTAAAACACCAATTTAAAAGAATTTTTTTTGCCTCTTTCACATTATTTACCCAAATCGGTCATTAGGGCTTGTGGTATTTCGGAGTTTTAGAAGAATGAATTTTGTTTGTCTTTTAATGAGTGATAGCGAGCTATTACGAATTAAAAGTAATCAAAAAAAACTTTCACGTCCTAATGACCGATTTGGGGTTATTCAATTTCGGGCTGTCCGAACAGGCTGATGAGCATCTCGTCCATCTTGTTTCGCAGGTCGGCACGGGTGCCATTCCAGTTGTTGGCGATGAGTGCCCAGGCGTATTTTGGGTGATTGGCAGGATAATATCCCACAAAACTCTGCACTGCGTTCATGCTGCCGCTTTTCACCACCATATTTTCGGCAAGTGGCGTTTGGGGAATGAGTTTGCCGATGCGCTTACGCACAGGTGGCATCAGTTGGCTCAAGGTCACGCCATCCACAGGGTGCTTTGCCATATAGGTGAGCATTTGCGCAAAGAAGCGGCCCGAAATCTTGTTGGCGCGAGCCAGTCCGCTACCGTCGCGTTGAAACACAGCCCGTGTGTCGATGCCCTTGCTGCGCCAGAGACTGTCCACCACCTGCACACCAGCAGCCGCTGTGGCCTCGTGGCCGGTGTAATAAGCCACGGCACGGAGCACGCCTTCGGTAAACATATTGTCGCTGCGGTCGAGTAGCGAGGTTATGATGGCAGCCAACGTAGGCGACTGATGCACCACAAGATCCGCTTTCACCGCTTTTTTCATTTTCTCCAGTTTCACTGGCTTGATTTTGAGTTTGAAGCCATCAGCCACCAAGGCGCGCGAAAGGCTGTCGATAAACAAAGCCGATGGCGATGGAATTGCCACACGCATATTATAGTCGCGGTTGGCGGCGGTGCCGTAGAGCACGATGGCAGGGTCGGCTTCCTCCAAACGCAAATCGATGTTATCTTCATTCTTTGCCGATTTCAGGCGATTGATAATCTGTACGCCTGGCACTGCTGGTTCGAAGCGGGCATTGAGGATTTCGCCGTCTTTGGCTGTGAACTTCAAGTTGGAGCGATTGTCAAAGAAGTTGAAGCCGTGAATACCCATACCGTAACTCCACGCCAAATCGCCAACTTCCCACCAGCCATTAGAGGCAGGCGAAGGCATCATAGAAGAATCCACAGTGATTTCGCCCTCAATTTTCTCAATACCTTTTTCTTTGAGTTTGCCGATAATTTCCTGCACAATGTCGGGGCTATTGGGGAAGAACACGCTGCCGAGCGTAGGGTCGCCTGCACCCACAATGTGGATATTGCCCTTGAATTTCTTGCCCTTCTGCTCGCCGACCAAATACACGCGAGTTTTGAACGTGAAATTCGGACCGAGCAAGCACAGTGCCGACGACGAGGTGACGGTCTTCATAGTGGAAGCCGTGATGCACGACATATCGGGATTGAAGCCTGCCACAAGCGTGTCGGCATCAATATCATACACAGCCACCGTCACCGAGCCGTGAGTGAGGGCGGAATCGGTGCCGAAAGCCTCGACGGCTTTCTGCGCCACCTCGTGGGTCAACGCCTGACCCACCATTGCCACAAAGGCAAAAACCATTGAAATTAATATCTTTTTCATAAGCGTATCATTTGCAAGAAATTAGACATTAGAAATTAGAAGTTAGATTAACCTCCGATTATCAAGAATTCACTCATCTACTTTAGATAAGTTTACTCGAATCTTTTTTCCACAATGTGGACATCTGAAATCGTTCGCATTTGCCTTAATAAAATCATCAGAAGAAACAAATAACTGCCATACTGGAACACCAAGCACTTCTGCTATTCTTTGCACAGTGCCTACTGTTATATTTGCGCCATTAATCTGCCGGCTAATTGCCTGCCTACTAACTCCCATTTTTTGCGCCAAATCTCCTACACTGCTACCACTCTCTTTTATTGCTTCTTTTATTCTCATTTCTAATTATTTTTTGAAATTGATTTCTGAAGCCAAAAGTATCGTCTTAACTTCTTTAACTTCTTAACTCCTTAACTTCTTAGTACAGCATTTCCTCCTGGTCGGTGCCCCACTCTATCAGGTTGGCGGCGATGCCATCGGCGAGTTGCACTAAGCCGCAGAGGGCGTGTTTGTCGCGGGCTGTGTTGATATTGTTTTTTTGTTCGGGGCTTTGGAACGCCAAATCCCAAGCCGCCATGTGCCAACGAATGGCAAGCATTTCATCGTCGTGAATGTCGAAACCGCTGCGCAGCACCACTATCACACTCTTTTCGCCGTGTCCCATTGGGAAATTGCTGTAGTCCACATCGAATCCCTTCACGTCCACCCAGTTGCCGTATTGGTCTTTGCGCTTCTTCACCACCTTCTTATACACGTCGGCTTTACACACATCGTGGAGCAGACAAGCCACTATCACGCTGTCTTTTGGCAATTCGCGCTCCATTTCGGGGCGCATCTGGATGATTTGTTCGCGAAGCATCAAGCCAGCGCGGCATGTGTTGAGCGAGTGCTGCACATTACCGCCGTCGCACGCCAAGTGAAAACGGGTGCTCGACGGAGCATCGTAAAAGCCCAAATCTTCGAGATCTTCAATCAGATAGTCGGTGCCTTCACGACCCACACTGCGGAGTAAATCGTTAAACTCCTGTTTGTTTTTTTCAATATCTACTGTCATTATTGTTGTTTTTTCTTGTTTTTAAAATAATGTAGCCACGCATAGTGGTGGCGGCGACGGAGGTAGTCGGCATCATGCTCATGGGCGTAAGCCTCACGCTCAAACGAGATGCTGCGATAGGCATCGCCACGCATCGGCAGGCGCACAAGCCACTCCGCCACATACAGCACGTAAAACGGCAGCACACCCAGTTCAAGCATCTGACGGGTGTGAATTTGCTCATGCCTGATGTCCACCTCCGTAACCCGAAAGCCACGGCGCACAAACATCACGCCCAGGAGATTTACTGCCTTAAATCCCGGAAACGGAACAAAGCGATTGCTAACAATCTTCATCACGCCACCTCCAATCTAAAAAAAAGCCTACGCAACGCGCGCATCAAAAAAACCCACGCCTCGCGCATTCAACCTACAAAGTTAACAATTTCCACCAAATTTCCACCCAACACCACCCCCAACTTAAACAAAAACAAGCGAAGTAGCAAAAAAAAATCGCAACTCCGCCTTTCTCGTAAAAGTTCTACCCTATCTTTAAATATAGGGGATGATATACAAGTTGTCCCTGTATATTTAGTGATGATTGTAAAAAATCCCATAGGGATTTGATGTGTGTAGGCAGGTATGCAGAAAAGATGTAATGGAGCGAAGCGAAATGGAATCTTTTCGAAATGCCTGCCAGCGGAATGCGACAACACCAAATAGCCCTATAATGGCGAAATCGCATCCCGCTGGGATGCATATTTGTTATGGGATATTTGCAGGCATTTCGCTTCGGTTATGCTCCATTTCGCTTCGCTCATTTCGCATAACCTTCACTGCATACCTGCCTACACACATCAAATTCCTAACGGAATTTCGTCGCAAACCTTCTTTGGGACAACTTGTTTATCAATTCTTTAAATTATGCTACACTAATGCTGCTTCCAAACAATTAATACCCAGTTTATCCTCAATATTAGCAATGCTTTTAAAAGAGAGGTTCTCGGTCCCAGAGAGTAACTTACTCACATACTGAGGACTAACTCCTAACATCTTTGCGACATCTGCTCGCTTCAAGCCATTCTCTTGCATATAGTCGATAATGGCGAGAGCCACTTTGCGTGACCAACGAAGCCAACTGGCATTTTCTTTTCGCCACGCAGCATTCTCCACAAAGCGAGATGGAGCTTCGCTTTGATGTGATTTCAAAAAAACTAACGCCTTACTTTCCATAGTCACCTCTTATTAAGTCTCTTACATAAGCAAAATTAATCATTAAACTCTAAAAATGCAACTTATAGGTTTAGTTTTTTAGCAAAAAAATTAAAAAATAGTTTTTTCTTAAACCACGTCATCATGCTTTCCCTGCGCACGTCATCTACACGACTATAAACATTCAAATAATCAGCACATTTATATCTGTATTTTTGCAGTAGGTAGGGTGGTTTTTGTTAAAATCGGGGGGGAAATGGTGGGGATTTTTCAAGAAAAAGATTAATTTTGCGTATTGTGCATTATTAGCAAAATGCAACTTCCTGAGCAATACAAGCAGATGATGCGTGGATTTTTCCCGATGCTTAAACGATGGAAACAATAAAAACGCAATAAAAATGACACTCATATCAGATAGAATACTTTTAAGGCTTTGGACCGACAGCGATGCCGAAGCACTTTTCAAATACGCATCCGACCCCGATGTGGGACCACGAGGCGGATGGCCTCCACACAAATCGGTGGAAGAAAGTCTCGACATCATTCGCACCGTGTTTCACAACGACACCACTTGGGCTATCGTGCTGCGTGAAACTGGCGAGGCGATTGGTGCAATGGGTTATGGCTCGTCGTGCGATTGCAATCTGCCTGCACTGCCCAACGAACCCACGGTGGGTTATTGGGTGGCTAAGCCGTTTTGGAACAAGGGATTTTGCACCGAGGCTCTACAGTTGATGCTCAACCACATACAATCCACCACCGGCATCTGTTCGATAATTAGCGGACACTTTACCGACAATCCCGCATCGGGGCGTGTGATGGAGAAATGTGAATTTGTGGCAACTGGAGAGGAGTGCTTCGATGAAAGTCTATACACTGGAGCAAACCGCCCCATTCGTGTGCTCAGGCTAAACTTTCAAAAATAATGGAGGTGGTGGATATTGACGACATACGGATGCGGCTCGCGCAGCCACGCGTTGGCATCGAGATGGCTCTTGAAGCCTATGCTTGGTTGAAGCGGAGTGGCGATTTTGCGGCATTTGTGGCACTGCTGCACGATGGCGATGCGCACGTGGCTCGCAACGCCGCTTGGGTGCTGACAAAAGCCACCGACCGCGAACTTAGCCAGTTGCTTCCTGCGCTCGACGAACTGATTGACATCGCGCTATCCACCTCCAACGATTCGCTACGAAGGCTCACCCTCAACCTTATCGTGCGTCTGCCACTGACGAAGGAGTGTTTGCGCACCGATTTCTTGGATTTTTGCCTCGACCAAATGGTGCGCCTCAGCACACCTCCCGGCATTCAAGCGCTGTGCATGAAAATTGCCAATCGGCTCTGCTCGTTCTATCCCGAACTGTACGAAGAGTTGATGCGCACCATCGCCGCCCTCGACCTCTCATTTTACCAACCAGCCCTCAAATGCACGGCAAAAAACATCATGCAAGCCCCACGCCGTGTTAATGCCCTAAAAATTAGGTGCCAATAGGTTTGAAAACAGTTTAAATAGGTGCATTCTTTCCTTCCATTGCGTTAAGTATTTCATTCTTTGACAATTATTAAGGTAGCACGATAGCAGATTTTTTGTAACTTTGCAGCGTTATGAACACAAAATACAGCATCGAAAAAGAGAAAAAGAAAATTAGAGAAATCAAGAAACGCAATGCGTTGAGCCTCTTGATTTTCCTGCTGCTTGTGCTTGCGTGCGCCATTATCAGCCACTTCTTGCCCGAAAAGGCTGAGCATCAAGTGCCCATTCCACAGCAAGACACAGTCATCTTCGACAAATAAAAACAACGCCAATTCAAATGAATATCAGAATACTATTTACCGCCATTCTTTTAACAATCGCAAGCGTTGCCCACGCCGACAAGTGGACAGAAATTCTCGACACCTACGCCACCGACACCACCACACATCAAATCGTGCTGGTGAAATGCACGGAGGGGTGCAATGCCGAGGCTGAATTTTACATCAAAGATGCACAACAACATTGGCAACTGGAACGCGCCGACACGGCACACATCGGCAGATACGGATTGGGGAAAAAACGCCAGGGCGACAAGAAAACACCAGAGGGCAACTTCGGAATACGTGAGGCATTTGGCATCAAAGCGAATCCCGGCACTTCCATTCCATACGTGGACGTGACACCCGACATTTGGGCATGTGGCGACCGACGCTACTACAACACCATCATCAACGCCAAAGAAAAGCACCACCGATGCCATGGCGAACACATGATTAAATATGTGCCAAGTTACAACTACGGCGTAGCCACCACCTACAACGACAGCAACACGCCCGGACTGGGTGCCGCCATTTTCTTCCACTGCACCAGCGAAAGCCCATGGACAGCAGGGTGCGTGGCAGTGCCAGAAGACTTTATGGTGCAAATTCTGCAAAAAAGCGACACGGGGCTAAAAATCTGTATCCACCAAAAGTAAGCCCACCTCACGGCGCCACCGTATCGCGCTATTCTTCCTCCGATTTGGCGCGGTTGGCTTTGGGCTTTGAGCCGCGCTCCAGCACCATTTTTTGCCGCGTGTTTCCTTGGTGGCAATAGATGGTGAGTTTGCCATCAGCCACCCAAGCGGTATCGCACACACCGGCGGCGGTTTTTAGCAGTATGCCAGAAAACTTACTGTTGAAAAACTGCCAAGCGGAATAACGGAGTTTCGGCGCATTTTCAAGCGTCACCTTTCCACCCGCCACCACGTGAATCCTGAGCGGCACACTGTCGGTCGTAGTCCACGTGCCGGCATACGATTCGCATGCCTTTTGATACACATCGGTTACATTGGTAATGGCATGGAGCACATATTCACCCGATTGCTCACGCGACACAGTAGCCGCCACCATTTGCCCGGCAACAAACCCCACCGGAGCATCATCTTTCTCTCCCTTTTTGGGTTTCAACTCATCGGGCAAAGCCACCACAATGGTATCGGGATACGAATTTTGAAACTTCAGCACCAATTGCAACCTGTCGGCGGTGGAAGCAGCGCCTATTTGAGCCACGAGCGAATCGGGACCCGCCGCCAGCACCAGCGTGTCCGGACGGTCAGCCCGCACGGCTTCCACACGCTTTCCCTCACACGACCACAGCATAGCCACCATAGCCAAAGCAAAAATCCATAATATCGTTTTCATCTTCACTTCAAAAAAATAGATTAACACAGATTTAAGAACAAAAGATTCACCGCACATATTCCGAGAAAAATCTCGCCCTAAATATCAATCAGTTACATTTTACACATTTGCCTATTTTGACCGATTTTTGACCTATTACCGTCCCTATATCTTCCCGGCACGAAAGCGTTGTAATGTGCTGATAGCAAGTTAATAAACATTTAATTCTAAAATACGACTGTTTGAATTTTATTTATTTGTTTTCTTGGAGAAAAGAGCAATATTCCTCTAATGATTTTTTCATTACTTGCTGAGGAATGAGTTTACGCTGATACTCGGCAATCATCGTTGGACTCAATGAACGGCTCAAAGTATATTCGACCATGCTCCTGTCGGCAGAAGGACATAGAATGATGCCGATACTCGGGTTTTCATTATCACGTTTCACATCGCGGTCCAAAGCTTCGAGATACATATCCATTTTGCCAACAAACTCCGGTTGAAAATCAACCGCCTTCAACTCAATTGCCACCAAGCATTGCAGAGCCCTATGAAAGAACAAAAGGTCAATTCGCTTAGTGGATCCGCCCACTTGTACACCAAATTCGCTTTCGATGAACAAAAAATCTTTCCCAAGTTCAAGAATGAATGCTTTCATGTGTTCAAGCAAACCTTTATGCAAGTGGTGTTCATTATGTTCTTGTGGCAGATTGAGGAAGTCAACAATTGCTTTGTCCTTGAGCATAAACTCCGATTGAGGATATTCGTCCAGCAACTTTGGAGACAGCATTTTTTCCTTATCCATTAGTGACGAGAATGTTTGATTGACAATGCAACGTCGCAGTTCCTCAGTTTTCAGACCTTGATGACGTGCATATAGCATATAGAAGATACGTTCCTCATCGCTACGGCAACGATTCATGATTTCAATGTGACTTGTAAAAGGTATTATGGATAACAGTTTCGGTAATGGTTGCAAGTCTTCCTCTAATTGTGCAATTCCCAATTGCACAATTTCATTTGTGACTGATTTTGAGGGCGTTTCTAATTGTGCAATTCTCGATTGCACAAATTCTGGAAGATGCAAATTACTTAATGTGTTTAGAAATGGCTTGGCACTATAAGTGTCGTAGAACTTTACCATATTGTACAAATGACGTTTGCCAAACCCTCTCTGCTTAGGGTTAATTCGTTTCAGATAGTCTGCTAAGTCGCTGACAATCTTTGTGCCCCAGCGAGCCGATTTCAACTGCATTGAAATGTATTGACCAATCTCCCAATTCATCTGTAAAGCCGCTGTGTTTACCATGGATATGGCTGATGAGCGATATCTTTCAATCATCGAATTGACAAACGCGAATTGCCTCTCCAACTCTGCTTGGTTAGGAGCTATTGTGATGTTATCTGCCATAATCTTTAAGTTTTGATTCCACAAAGATACAAATTATTGATGAGCGGAATGTGAAATCCACTGCAAAATCAGCACTTTCTAAAAAAAAACATAACAAAAAGCCTTGCGGATTAAGAAAAATGTTGTATATTTACATAAACTGGATTATGTCCTAATTTTTTGATAAACAGACGCGTATTCTCCGTCCATTTTTCAGCCAAAAAGTTAAACTTTCTTAAAACTTTTATAACAATTTGGTATCAAACAATATAAACCACAAATACGGCACAAAAAGCAAGCAATAATCACTACCATAAATTATAGTTTTTAACATCCATTCACTAAATCATGCGAGTTTTCGTCAATTCTCAATCGTATTAGATAGGTAGAGACATCAATTAAAAAACCATTTAAAAATTACGATTATGAACAAAAAAATGACTCAAGACGAGATTTACGAGGCAATCGCAAAACACGTGAAAAACGGAGGCCGCCTCAAGCCAATTGCCGATGAAAACGGCAACCTTTCTGATGGCTTGAAAGTGGCGCGACTTGATTGTGGCGACGGCCAAATTACTTTAAAGATTGGCACACTTGACGAAGTTTGTAAAGCATTTGGTATCTCGAGGCCCATATCTGATGATGCCATAGAGGGTATGGTAAGGGCTAAGTTGAAATGTGGTAAGGCATTTACAGTCAAAGACAAACTGGAGGATTCACTGACCGACGAGAATGTGCTTCTGCTCTAAAAGACAAGAAATCATGAAACGACAAGTCATCGCACAACTGACAACGGCCGAACGCCTCACCCTGCTGGAGCAAATCTTTGCCCCGCAGGGCGAATGCTCTCGCGTCGAGTTTGCATCCTGCACTTTGAGCGACATGGATTTTATGTTTGACTTTGCTGAGGCCAACTTGGTGGAAATGAAATGGTCTAAAGACGAGTGCGAATTGGGCGAGATTATTGAACGCACCAAGCACCTTCTCTCACCCGAAGTGGAGCAGAAATTCGGTCTGGGCATGCCTTATTTTGTCCATGCCGTTCTGCCTTCGAAATCAAAACTAATTGCAGGTTTTACAAACTGGCTTCAGCACAATGAACCCATTGCTCTTGAGCATTTTGTAACCACAAGCGACACCGACAACATCACCGTTCATGTCGCCTATATCAAAAACGAAATTGGCGACAAAATCGCCGATGAAATAGAGAAAACAAAAAGAATAATATAAAGACAATGAAAACAAAAAATGAACTTCAAAATCTTGATACTCAAATGGAAAGTATCATTTATAACGTAAATGTACTTCTTTCGAAAAACCCAGAGTGGAAGAGTAGGTATAAAGGCTATATTTTGAATATAGAGAAGACAATGACTAGAGTAAGCCGTAGACGTTTCAATAAACCAGAAGGGCTTTCGTTATATAGCTCTGTTTCAAGAAGAGACGGCAAGACGTATGACTTACGCTTTGATGGCCAAAGCGTTGGTGAGATAGAGGTGAATGACAAAGGAGGAATCAGGTTAATCCCAAAGGAAAAAAGCAATAAGGAGTTTTTTAAAGAGGAATATTCTGAATTGCAAATGCCAAAGAAAGTTGGATGGTCCAGTGCTGAAGCCAGTATATTCCGGCGGTTTTTTCGCAAAAAATCAAGAGAAGCAAACAGCATCAAATTAAAAAGTCCTGAACATCAACTTGAGAATCGTCTTTTAAAGGAATTTGCCAAAAAAACTAGAGCTGAAGGTAAAGTATTGTGCAATATTCAACCTGTTAGGTTGTATAATTGCTTTTTTCAGTTACCAACGCCATTAAAAGCAAGTGAACATACCCCGGAATATAGTTGTCATAGAGGCGGTGGTATTGATATTCTAGCAAGAGTGCAATCGGTTGATGGCAACTCACGTATTTGTGTAATGGAGTTAAAAGACGAGAACAAAAATAATGAGAGTCAGGCTGAGGTAATGAAACAGGCTGCTATTTATTCTGTATTTATTGCGAATCTTTTACGTAGTGAATCGGGCTCAAGTTGGTGGAATTTCATCATGAACAGGGGAAGCAAAACCAAACCGGTTCCAGAATATCTGGACATAGATGTGGTGACAGTTATGCCAGAAGGAAGTACTGAGGAATTTTGTGATAGAAAAATAGATCTTCAAGACCAATCTTGTACACTTCACTGCCACACTCTTTATTACAATAGAAAAGATTACATAAATGGCAAATTTACTTTCTCCGGGACATATACCTCGCAAATAAGGAAATGAAGATTACTATTCATCGTGGGACGCATCAGATAGGTGGATGTGTCACAGAATATGAGCATGAGGGTTGGCACTTGTTCGTTGACTATGGCGAGGAACTGTCAGGTAGCCCAAAGAGCGGTGATTTGCTGGTGGAGAGTTTGACTCATGGCGACTTGTCAAAGAGCGCTTTGCTCATCACCCATAATCATGGTGACCACATTGGGCGTATTACAATGTTGCCAAAAGACTTGCCTATTTATATGGGAAAGGTTGGTCGTGCCATACAGATGCAATTATCGCGCCACCTTAAAAATGTAGATAGCAAGCACGAGGAAATGTTAGAACGACTAAGCCCTTCGAATCCATTTTTGAATGTATTTGAGGCGGGCAAGCCTTTCTCCTTCGGTCCGTTCATCATAATGCCAGTCACTCTAGACCATTCTGCCTTTGAGGCTTTTGCATTTAAGATTGAGGTTGAAGGCCACAGCACTTTTCATACTGGCGATTTTCGCACTCATGGTTTCAGGAGCAAGAAGTTTCCTGAATTAATCAGTAAGTTTGTGGGGACAGTGGATTGTGTGGTATGTGAGGCAACCAATGTGTTGCGCCACGATGCCGCAGTTCTATCCGAGAGGGACTTGCAATGTCAGTTTGAAGATGCATTTAAGGCAAACCCATATAATATAGTGTATGTGGCCTCGACTAACATAGACCGCCTGTTCTCATTGTACCATGCAGCAGTGAAGGCTCAACGCTTGTTTTTGATGGATAGATACCAGAAACATATGATGGATTTAGTTGTTGAAAGTGGCTCCATTTGGGGAAAATCAGAATTATATAATTTCAAAGTTGAATCTAAGCCTATGGTACTGGAATATGAGAATAAAGAATTTAGAGTAAACGATAAATTCAAAAGAAAACTCGCACAGAAGGGGTATGTATTACTTGCGCGTCCCAATTCTCTTTTTGACAATTTGGTTGAACGAATTCCAGGCGAAAAAAAGAAGTATCTGTCAATGTGGGAGGGTTATGTGACTGAAGATAGTGAAGCCTATAACGAGAAATTGGCCCAGTCGCTAGGGGAAAACTATATTTTTATGCATACAAGTGGGCATTGTGACATGAACAGCATGCATGAATTGTTCAATATGCTTCAACCAAAGACAATTATCCCTATACATACGGATGCCCCAAATGAATTTGAAAATATATTTGGTAACAAGTGGCGAGTTGTAATCTTGAATGATGGTGAATCAATTGAATGTTAGCTATGACCATACTTCACATAAGTGACACGCACGGGTTGCATGGCAGGTTGGGGGCGATGCCTCCAGCCGATGTGCTTGTGCATAGCGGTGACTTCACCGACAATGGTACGGAGGCTGAGGTTCTCGATTTTCTCAACTGGTTCATTGCGCTTGATTATCCCCATAAAATATTCGTAGTGGGCAACCACGACCTATGCTTGTGGGATGCCGAAGGCATAGAGGATCTGCCTGCCAATGTGCACTTTCTGCAAGACCATGGCGTGACTATTGATGGCGTGAAGTTCTTCGGCTTGGGTTATAACCACCCCGAGAACCTTATTCCCAAAAGCGACCTGGATGTGCTCGTAACCCACGAGCCACCGCTTGAAATACTCGACTACTCGTCGGGTACGCATTGGGGCAATCTGCCGTTGTGCAATAGTGTGGAAAATGCCAATCCCCTTTTGCATCTCTTCGGGCATGCCCACGAGAGTTATGGCATCACCAATCACGACGGCACTATTTTCAGTAATGCCTCATTGCTTGATGACTACAATAAACTTGTCAACTCACCACGACTCATCCAAGTGAGTTTGGACAAGTAATAAGTGAGATTAAAGGAGGACAAGATTCACTCGCATTCGCTCGTGCATCTTGGAGTGCTCCCGCGGGGCCGCTGCCTTTGAGCAACCGATTGCTTGCCCAATCTTTCGGTTATTTTGTTATGCAGTTGCTCTTGAGCAAGCTCTGGGGACAAGATTCACTCGCATTCGCTCGTGCATCTTGGATATGGGGAAGCTGTTCAATCAAGGCCGCAACGGCACCCTGAGGGTGCAATCGTTTTCTTGCTGACGCCACCAACTGCAAGCAAGCTTGCGTTGGGGTATCAACAAAAAAACGGTTGCGACTGTCGTCACAACCGTTGCGGTCTTGATTGGCGGAGAGGACAAGATTCGAACTTGCGGTAGGATTACTCCTACGGCAGTTTAGCAAACTGCTGGTTTCAGCCACTCACCCACCTCTCCAGTGCTTTGTGCTGATTTTCTTTTAGCGAGTGCAAAGTTACGCTTTTTTTTCAAAGTCGCAAAACTTTTTGCAACTTTTCTTCACTTTTGTGCTTTTTTCTTGAAAAAACCGCTGTTTTGGCGGCTTGTTTACCCGATTTGGGCGTACAGGCAGGTGTTTTCACATTCGTTGACACCAGTTCTCGGAAAAAAAGTGTAAATTTGCTTTCACAAACACAATTCAAACAAAAATGGCAAAAACGACTAAATCGAGGAAAAAGAAAAAATCATCTTTTGTGGATAAGCATAAGAGGGTGCTGCTGATTGTGGCGGTGGTGCTGGTGGCTATGGCTACCGTTTCGCTGCCGTTTGTGCTTACGAAAGCGAGTGCCGACACCATCATCTATATTCCGAAGGGCACCACGATGGAGGCTCTTACCGACTCGCTGAAAAAGAACACCGACGATACGTTCGCCAGCCGTGTGACCACGCTGCTCAAGGTGAGTGGCATGAAGGTGGAATACAGGCACGGTGCGTTTAAGATTGCGAAGGGCGAAACGGCATTGATGGCCGCCTACACGCTCCGCAGGGGCGAGCCGTCGGAATTGAAGTTCACCTTCAACAATGTGCGCACGCTCGATGAGTTTGCCACTCGTGCCGGCAATAAGTTCGAGCCCAGCAAGAAGGATTTCCTGAAAGCGCTTGCCGACCCGGAGGTGTGCGCCAAGCTTGACCACACGCCCGACAACATCGGCTGCATTCTGCTTGCCGACAGTTATAAATTCTATTGGGACATCACGCCAGAAAAACTGCTGAAAAACATGTATAACTACTATGTGCAATTCTGGAACGATGAGCGAACTCAAAAGGCGAAGAAATTAGGTCTCACGCCCGACGAGGTGGTGATTGTAGCATCTATCGCCGAGGAAGAAACCTCAAAGAGCGACGAGCGTGGCAAGGTGGGCCGCCTGTATATCAACCGTCTGCAAAAGAAAATGCGTCTGCAAGCCGACCCTACCGTGAAGTTTGCCCTTGGCGATTTCAGCATTCGCCGCATCACGCACGACATGTGCGCCTACGATTCGCCATACAACACCTATCGTGTGGCTGGTCTACCACCAGGTCCAATCCGCTTGCCCGAAAAGGCGACCATCGACCAAATTCTCGACAGCAAGCCGCACGACTACATTTTCATGTGCGCAAAGAGCGACTTTTCGGGGTATCACGATTTTGCCACCGACCTTGGCTCGCACAACGCCAACGCACAACGCTATCAAGCCGAACTCAACAAACGTAACATCAAATAATCATAAAACTTCACTACTATGACTAACGAAGGTGATTTGAAAGTATTGGCTCAATTCGAGAGCGAAGTTGAGGCCAGCATCGTGAAAGGTATGCTCAGTGCCAATGGCATTGAGGCCGGAGTTTTGGGCGACAACACAGCCAGCACCCTGCTCCGTGGCAGCGATAAGGGGATGTGGCGCGTGGTGGTAAAGCCCGAAGATTTCGACGACGCAGAGCAACTGCTCAACACCCCAATCGAAGAAGATGACGACGAGGAATAACCACGTGCTTCACATTCGCCGTGCCACCGAGCACGACATTCCCGTGATTTGGGAAATTCTGAAAGGGGAGATTGAGGTGATGCGGCGTGCCGGGCGCGACCAGTGGCAGTATGGCTACCCCAACCCCGACACCGTGGCTTCCGACATCGAAATAGGGCAAGGTTGGGTGCTGCTTGATGGCACTCAAGTGGTGGGCTATTGTGCCTTTATCACCGCTGGCGACCCTTGTTACGACCATATTTGGGACGGAGAATGGCTCACCGACAGCAATTCCACCAACAGCCGCTACACGGTGGTGCACCGCCTGGGCATCGACCACGGTCGTACCGGGCAAGGGCTTGCCACGGCGTTTCTGCTCATGCTCATCGACGAGAGCAAGCGCATGGGCCGCGAGAGTATGCGCATCGACACCAATTTCGACAACTTGGAAATGCTCCATATTCTGCCCAAAATCGGTTTCACTCGCTGTGGCATGATCATGGTGAAGGACGGCGAGCGAAACGCTTTCGAAAAAGTATTCTAACCACATAAAAGTAATCAATAATTCCGTGAGTATGAAGAAAATCATATTAGCAACCATTGCAACGATGGCACTATCACAAACAGGCGCGGCAAAGCGCGCATTCACCATTCAAGACGTGTATCGCACCAAGAGTGTGAGCGCATTGGCTTTGAGTCCCGATGGCAAGACTTTGGCGTTCAATGTCACCGCTCAGGATTTGAAAAATCACAAGACCAACACGAGCATCAATCTGATGAGGCTCGACACCAAGAAGGGCAAAACTCCAGAGTTTGCCCCAATGATTGACGGCAAGAGCCGCGACGCACAATGGTCGGCTGATGGCAAGTGGATTTACTACGGAGCCACTGGCACCACCATCGCCGAAGATGGCAAGGAGGTGAAATTGCCACAGGTGTTCCGCCGCAATGTAGCAACTGGCGACACGGAGCAAATCACCAACTACGAGTTGGGCGTTTCGGGCGCAGTGCTTAGCCCCGACGGCAACCTCTTGGCTTTCGCCACCGAAGTTTATCCCGACCTCGGTGCCGACGGCAAGTCCAACGCCGCTCGCTGGAAGAAGAAAAATGAGGGCTCGGTGCAAGGCCACATTGCCGACAAACTCTTTTACCGCCATTGGACCGACTATGCCGATGGCCGCTACAGCCATATCATCGTTTACAATATCGCTGAAAAGACCTATACCGATGTCACTCCTGGCGAATTTTCGGCTCCCACTTGGGGCAATGCTCCAGGCTTCGCCTTTTCGCCCGACAGCAAGGAACTTTGCTTTATCAGCAACCACACCGACCACCCAGAGGCAAACACCAACGCCGACTTGTTCGTTGTGCCTGTGACTGGTGGTGAGGCTAAATGTATCACTGCCGACAACAAGGCTTGGGACGGCACACCAAAATACTCACCCGACGGCCGCTACATCGCCTACCGCTTCCAAGTGGTGCCTGGCCACGAAAGCGACCGTTTCCGCTTGGCGCTCTACGACCGCGCTACTGGCGAGAAGCGAGTGCTTACTGAGGATATTGACAACTGGGTGAACGACGATTTCCTTTGGACTCCCGACAGCAAGAGCATTTATTTCGGGGTGCAGGAATTGGGCGCAGTGCCCATCTATAAGGTGGACGTGAAAAGCGGTAAGCACGCCAAGGTGTTGCCCGACCGTGCCGTTGCCACTTTCTGCCTCGGCAACGACGGCTATCTCTACTACACTTACTCCACCACAGGCAAGCCTTCGGCACTCTATCGCATGAAGAACGGTGCCAAGACCGAACAGCAACTCACCTTCCTCAACCAAGAGTTGGAAGACGAAGTGGACATTCGCCCAAGCGAGGTGATGTGGGTGGAAGGCGCAGAAGGTGCCAAGATTCAGGTGTTTGTGGTCAAGCCCCACGATTTCGACCCCAACAAGAAATATCCTTTAGTCATCAATGTGCATGGTGGCCCACAGATGCAGTGGATGAACTCGTTCCGTGCCGATTGGCAGGTGTATCCAGGTGCAGGCTATGTGATTGCTTACCCCAACCCTCACGGCTCTACTGGCTACGGTCAAGACTTCACCACCAGCATTTCGGGCGACTGGGGCGGCAAGCCTTACGAAGATGTGATTAAGGTGACCGAGGCACTTGCCAAGCTCCCTTACGTGGATGCCGACCGCATGGGCGCAATGGGCTGGAGTTACGGTGGCTATTTCATGAACTGGCTGCAAGGCCACGACCACCCATTCAAGTGCTTGGCTTCGATGATGGGTCTTTACGACTTGCGTTCGATGTGGGGCACTACCGAAGAACTCTGGTTCCCCAACTTCGACCTCAAAGGCCAGCCTTGGAACTCTGAACTTTACAAAAAGTGGTCGCCATCGGAATATGTGGAGAATTTCAAGACTCCAACTCTCATTCTCACAGGCGAACGCGACTACCGTGTGAGCTACACCCAAAGCATTCAGTATTTTAGCGTGCTGCAAACCCTCGGTATTCCATCACGCTTGATTGTGTTCAGCAACGACGGCCACTGGCCCGACACCATGAACTCGATGCCAGTGTACTACAACGCCCACCTCGAATGGTTCCACAAATACCTCGGCGGCGACCCAGCCCCATGGGACACCCACAAGATGATGAACAACGAAGTGGAATACTAACCCACAGGAATTTTTCCGCATAAAAAAATCACATTTAGATTTGATAGTCTAAATGTGATTTTTTATTTTGTAAAAGTAGTGTGTGAGTTAGTCGTTGAGTACGAGTTCTACGGGGCAGTGGTCGCTTCCGAAAATCTCGTTGTGAATGGTGGCAGAAGCCATCTTGTCGGCAAGGCGGTTGCTCACAAGGAAATAGTCGATACGCCACCCCGCATTCTTCTCTCGCGCACGGAAGCGGTAGCTCCACCACGAATAGGCATCGGTGAGGTCGGGGTAGAAGAAGCGGAAACTGTCGGTGAACCCTGCGCCCAAGAGCGTGGTCATTTTCTCACGTTCCTCGTCGGTGAAACCGGCGTTTTTGCGGTTGGTCTTTGGATTTTTCAAGTCAATCTCCTTGTGCGCCACATTCAAGTCGCCGCACACAATCACAGGTTTCTTGGCATCAAGCCGCTGCAAGTAGGCGCGAAAATCGTCCTCCCACGTCATGCGGTAGTCGAGGCGGCGCAGACCGTCCTGACTGTTGGGCGTGTAGCAAGTCACGAGGTAGAAATCGGGCATCTCAAGCGTAATCACACGTCCCTCGTGGTCGTGCTCGTCAATTCCCATGCCGTAGGTCACGCTCAACGGAGTGTGCTTGGTGAAAATCGCCGTTCCGCTGTAGCCCTTCTTGTCGGCGTAGTTCCAGTACGACTCATAGCCGTCGAAAGCCAAATCGAGTTGACCGGCTTGCATCTTCGTTTCTTGCAGGCAGAAAAAATCGGCATCGAGCGAAGCAAAGATTTCGGCGAAACCCTTGCCCACCACCGCGCGAAGTCCGTTCACATTCCAAGAAATGAATTTCATATTATTTTTTTTCTTCTTTATCAATTTGTTGAAGTTTCATTTCCTTCACCACGCGCTCAAATTCTTCACGAGCCAGTTTGCGAGCAGCAAACGAAAACTTAAGGGCAAGCACCAAAGCACCTACCGAAATCAGAGCGCCAAACACCAGCACCCAACTTGGCACAAGCAGACTCTGCCCAGCGTAAAGCACGGCACCAGCCACGGCTATCGCCACAAAATCAAAAATCAGCGCACGTTTGCGCAAAGTCTTGTAATCCATAATATTAAATGTTTTTTTATTACCAAAATTTGTTCAGTTCCTCGCTGTACTCAAATCCTGCGTCATTCAGCTTTTTTTCGAGCCAATCACGGTCCACATCAGTTGCTTTGCAAAATTCATCGAGTGAACTATACACATCACGAAGCTGCGTATTCACATAGCTAAAGAGCATAAACGGGTCTTGGGGTAGTTTGTCCATTTCTTAAAGTCATTAACCCAAATCGGGCATTAGGGTTTGTGGTATTTCGGATTTTTAGAAGAATGATTTTTGTTTGTCTTTTAATGAGTGATAGCGAGCTATTACGAATTAAAAACAAGCAAAAGGCATCTTATAAAAGCCGAAAGACCGCAAGAAGTAATCTAAA
>SFGS01000085.1 GCA_004557565.1 Bacteroidales bacterium
AGATAAGTGAAAATTCTGACATGGCAAAATCCTGGGCAACTTTTTGTTGCTCAGGAACTTATAAATAAAGTTAAATTATAGTGTTGCGGAATTAAGGTAATTTTTAATTACACTGTAAATGGGACGGTCTGAGATAGACCGTCCTTTTTTTATTTACACCTGGTCGTTCTCGTTATCATCGCTCCGTTTACATACTTCTCCTTTTCACAACTTGGGCTGGTCTGTGGTAATCACAGATCGGTCTTTTGTTGTTTAATCGTGTTTGCAACGATACGCGAAACTTTCTTAAATGTTGATTAGTTATCTTGGCAAAGATACTCTATCGTTGAGACATGCAAGCTACTCGGCATCCACAGGAACACACTATGCCGATATACTAAAAAGGGTCGCATCAGATACGGTATAAGGCGTGTGAATGGCCGTAAGTTTTATACGGGTGGAGATACTGAAATTATGGAAAGCTGAGATGTAGCAGCCTGCTTAAACGATACGATAGATATCGTCTTGTGTTCAAAAATATAAGAATATAAATATAATACAGATATCACAAGAAGTGGGAATGTTTGAACGCCTTGACAGCAGACCTATCTAAACACAAAATGTATGGTGCATTTTTATCACAAAAATATTGCACCACGATGAGAAATATATCTAAAAACACGAAGTTTTACACAACAACATCACACAAGACAACTGTGAGTATTTCTCTCAATAACAATAAATTAGTTTCTTTTAATAGGAAATAATTGATAATACACAACACATAAATTAATACCACTCTAATCTCCCTCACTCCGCACCCACAGGCTGCCCACCACGGCAGCCTTTTTCATCTCCCCCCCCAAAAAAAAATTCAACCCATGGGAACCGATACAAAATCTCACACCTATTAAATCCATTTTAATCCGATTCACACCTATTTTTTATTTATTTTAAATTGGTGAAAATTCGGTTTAAATGAATTAAAATAAGTGTTCCCCCTATTTCTTATGGCTCAAGCATTTTAATATGGTTATCAAAAAAAGTAAGTAGTTTCACTAAAATATTGTATATTTGCTTTGTATTAAATTGACGACTCAAGGATGATACACATTTGGCTTGACGAAAGTGATAAACATGGGAGTTACTATTCAAATTTTTATGGTGGCATTCTTGTCGTGTCCGAACACCGCGCCGAGGTTTTAAGAAGAATGACTAAAATAAAAGAGGAACTTGGCATCGTTGATGAAATCAAGTGGCAGAAAGTGAACGCCTATCACTATGAGAAGTATGTGAAATTGGTTGATGAATTATTTGAAATGGGCAAAGCAGGAATGCTTAAAATTCGTATATTTTTCCGACACAACCAGTTTGAGCCAGAATTGACTCCCGAAAAAAGGAAAGAAGAATATCCGATATTGTATTATCAATTTATTAAGTACGCTTTCGGTTTAGTGTTCGCAAACGACACCGAGGGCATCAGACTGTATTTAGACGAGATTCCCTTAAATCAAAGCGATAAGCAAAACTTTGTGAGCCATCTTTATTCGCTAAATAATGATTCAGAGTTTAAGGAGAAAGGCATTAGATTTGTGGATAAAGGCATATCGGAAGTGGATTCAAAGTCTCACTTGCCGCTTCAATTTATGGATGTGATTCTGGGCGCGATATGCTTCAAACTAAATGAAAAAGATAAACTCAAATCAGACGGTGACGAAAGACCTGGAAAACGCACAATTTTGAAACTGAAACTATATAAGCACATTAATCAAAAAATTAGAGAGATTTATCCTGACTTTAATATAGGTATCAGTACGCCTATCAAATTGGAAAGCGATCGGTGGTTTCAAGTTTATAGACATTGGAGCTTCAAGCCGAAGCATCATGTTCGCAATTTGACACGAACCAAAAGGGCAAAAAAATAGTCCTGCGCAACCTACACTTGTGAGCTACGCACTTTTCACGTAGCCGTTCAGTTACGACAGGATATTTTTCTATTGCAAAATTAGTGATTATTTCGGATTAATCATAAGAAAAACAAGGGATAACGGAGAAATATTAGTTAAAAAAATCAAAACTGATTCTTTTGAGAAATGGGACAGGGATATATACATGTTTATACCGGGAATGGTAAGGGGAAGACTACTGCTGCCTTTGGGCTGGCGGTCCGTGCGTTGTGCGCTGGCAAGAATGTGGCGATTGGGCAGTTTGTGAAATCGATGAAATACAACGAGACTAAGGCGGAAGCACTGTTCAACGGCGCAAACCCCGACTTCGGGCGGCTACATATCGAGCAGTTGGGCTATGGTTGCTGCCTCAACAGAATGCCCGATGAAAGGGATAGGCAATCGGCAAAAGACGGACTTGCCGTTTGCCGTAGATGGTTGCGCAGTGGCGAGTGGGACGTGGTGATTCTTGACGAACTCACCATCGCTACCAGCATGGAACTGCTGTCGGTGGACGAAGTGCTTGATTTGCTTTCGGAGAGGAATCCCGCCACAGAAGTGATCATTACCGGCCGTTATGCGCCACAGCAGCTGATCGACGCAGCCGACCTCGTGACCGATATGCAAGAAGTGAAGCACTACTACACCCAAGGCGTGCTCTCACGCCCCGGCATCGACAGATAATAATGTGAACCAGGCTATATTCTTTGTCTTGAGATTAAAAAAAAGAGGTTGTGCCAAAATTCTGGCACAACCTCAACATTTAGAAGTCCTTTTAAATATTATCTGCGGCAGCTTTAATGCGGTCGGATAAATCATACAATGCGCTTTTCAGCATTTGAGCCTCATCATCGCTAAACTTTCCGGTTCCGCCGTTACCGTCAATTCCGTCCATCTTGTGATAAAGCCAAGAACTTGACTTGCCGAAATACCTGCGGGCAATATCTCTCCAAGTGATTGACAGCAAAATATCACTCAACTTTGATTTCATCGTCTGTTCCATAATTTGTGAATATTTTAATTGTGTTGTTGTTTTTAATAAAGCCCTTTTAAGAACCCCTCTGCTTGTAGAGGGGTTCGGACGAATCATTTGTCCTCTTCGTCCGCTGGCGGCATTTCGACTAATTCGTCGAACAGCTGTTGAGCATACCAAACCAAATTCTCATATCCGTTAGGATAGGCTTTTCGGATATTCCTGATTGCTTCAATCAACTCAAGCTCCGCATTACTTAAAAGGGCTTCGTTCATAACCTAAATAGTTTTTGAACACCACAAAATTACTACACTTTTTCGTACTAAACAAATAGTTACTACACTTTTTCGTACTAAACAGACAAAAAAATAGCTCCACGATGTGGAGTATCGCAGAGCTATGTGCCTGAATTAACAGGCTAAGTCCTTTTAAGTAATGTGCAAATATACTGTCTTTTTTTGTTTCTCAAAAATTTTAATTGAAGAATAATATTTCAAAACACTATAGGACGGTATTTTGCTTTATTAATGCTTCATATGCATCGTTTAAGTCGTCAATAGATTCAGAGTCTTTTATTTCTTGAATGAATGAAGAAATAACTTCGAAATTTTCCTTACTTACACCATCTCCACATTCACTAAAATCTAAGTCGCTAAAAAATATCATTTCACCTTTAAGTGACATTGTATTGTCCCCATTCATAGATGTGAATTGGTGACGAATAAGCCATCCTGTAGGTTTGTCTGCGTATATATGCTGCACCACCTGCTTGAGCTCTTTATATTTTGAGGATATTTTGGCGTTGGTTTTATCTAATTTGCCTTTTAATAAATTATATTTTTTCTTGGCATCATTATATTTACTAATTTCATATTCAGAAGCGTAGTATCTGTTGGGTGAAAATATACCCATTGTGAAATGTTCTTCTTCCATATCTTTGGTATACTCTTCTTGCTTGCTTAAAAGTTTAGTCAGTTCGTCTAATATCTGGATAAATTTGGGTAAGTTGTCCCGATTCCAAAAACAACTATCTACATGTGTCGAAACAGGTTTGTATGTATCGGGGTGGTATAACGAAGCAATCACCTTATCCTTAATTAAGGCTTCCGCCTTTTCTTCTTTTGATTTGTTGCAAGAACTGAAGAACAGGCCAAAAACACATATTAATAATAGATACTTTTTCATATTAATTTTGCAGTTGATTAGAGAATAAGCGAATACTGTGATTTTATTCCTTAGGGGGAATTTAGAGGAGGGTGGAGCGTTTGTAGTCGGATTTTTTGATGATTTCGGAGGAGTTGGGCACTTGGCGGATTACGATTTTATCCCAGCCGTTCTCGCCGATGTTTAACGATGCTTTGAATTGTTGCAAAGTGTCGTCGGTGGGAACGAATTGCACACGCTCAACTTTTGTCTGTTCTTCGGGTGGCACATCGCCAACGAGCCCTGATGAGCCTTTTTTATATCTGTAAACCGACACTTCCATCGACTTAATCATATAATCTGAGTTTGATGCGTCGTATTCCATATCGAGGCGACTGATAAGCACATCTGTCACGTATTTTGAGACGACACGTGCGTTGTAGTTACTTGTAAGGCAAACGCTTAAATCTGCTATAGGATACGACACGTCGCAGCGTTTTTCTGAATTGCCGCTTGTGAGTTGGGCTTGTCCGCTCATGGCTACCAAAATCGCCATAACGATAAAAGAGAAAATTTTCTTCATATTGTCCAATAGTTTGTTAAAGTAATTAGATATTCACAAAGTTAAGGAAAACTTAGTGATGAAATGGCGTATTGGGCAGAAAATCGTAATTTTGTAGTTTTTTAACAAAACCCGATGCAGTCTTTTCGCTTTTCGATGCCTCTTAATATGCGGCACAACAACCGAAACTGCACACATGGATTTAAAAATGCTTATAGAAAGGGTGAAAGCAGACGATGCCGATGCTTTAAATACGATTTACGAGGCGTATGTTCCGATAATGAGGAATGTATGCTTCAGCATCACGAAAGCAGACGAGGACACGGTGAATGACCTCGTTCAGGACGCTTTTATCCTTGCTTATTACTCCATTGAAAAACTGAACGACGAGGAAAAGTTTGGCGAATGGGCAGCCGCGATTACTAAAAATGTGTCGCTCAAATATTTAGAGCGAAAGCGAAAGGTAAAATTCTTGCCACTGTCCCACTACTTGGATAATATGAATGTGGAGAGTGGAGTTTCGGCTGATGCCGTGTTGGCTGAAAAAGAACTCATGCAACTCATCGACCGTTTGCCAGAGGGCTACGGCAAGGTGTTCAGAATGTCGGTGATAGAGGGGCTTTCGCATAAAGAGATAGCCGAGCGTTTGGGCATTGAGCCTCATAGTTCGTCGTCGCAGTTGGCGAGAGCAAAAGCCATGCTTCGGAAAATGATTAACCGACGAATGCTTGCCGTGATTTCGGCGATTATTGTCATGATTCCACTTTGCAAATACCTGTTCCAAAGGAGAGGCACAGAGGAAAAGAAAACGGTGACGGCAAAGGTGGAAGGCACAAAAGTGAAAAGCAAAAAAACGCAACACATTGCCACACAACCAAGTGTCACGCCCACTGTGTCAGACAATTATATCACAAAAGCATCCACTACCAGCCCTCTGCCACAAGGCGGTGCGGATTTGGATTCGATGCCTAAAAATGCTGTGCTTGAAATTCGCGACACGGCAATCAACATTGCTGTCGCTGTGCCTTCCACCGACTCTGTGGCTCGCGACAGCATACAATACAATATCCCAATTTTTGAAAACCACATGGCTGAAGATGGCTCAAAGAAGCACAAAAGCAAGTGGCAACTGCTTGCCGCTGGTTCATTGGGACCCGCTTTGGTTCAAAACGCTTATAAACTGTTTGCCGGCATAGGTGACGACATCACCGACTCACCTTCCACAGATATACCAAAAGTGATTTCCACCTGGGAAGACTATTACAAGTTTCTTGTGCGGAAAGGTGGCAAAGTGTCGCCCGATACTGCGGCGCAATCGCTGGAATCGATAATCGATACCTATTTGCTTTTGGAGGCAGTGCGTGCCTCACTCGGCATAAATAGTTATTGATGATAATTGGAATAAATCCCGTAGGGATTAGATGTGTGTAGGCAGGTATGCAGTGAAGGTTGTGCAAAATGAGCGAAGCGAAATGAAGCACAACCGAAGCGAAATGCCTGCAAATGCCGCATAACAAATATGCATCCCAGCGGGATGCGATCTCGCTATCAATAGATTCTGGTGGTGTCGCATTCCGCTGGAATGCATAATATTAGCACATCTTATTGCAGGCATTTCGAAAAGATTCCATTTCGCTTCGCTCCATTGCATCTTTTCTGCATACCTGCCTACGCACATCAAATTCCTAACGGAATTTCATGCCGTTGCGCCACATTTTTATTATAGCCGTATTCAGCTTTTGGGCATGTATTTGGTGTGGTCTTCGGAGGCTTCGTCGGGAGAGGCGGTCGGAACTGGCTCTGTGGATTGAGCTGGCTTTTGTTTTGCTTTTGATTCGAGGTGCGTGATTTCCTCTTGCAACTCTTTATGCACTTTTGTGATGCCTTCTTTGCTGCGGTGGAGACTGCGCTCAATGCTGTCATCAATGGTGCGTTCAAGCGTTTGGTTGAACTTGAATGGGAAAAGCGAAATGATGCACGACACCAGCGACATCCACATCAGCGTGTTGCTTGCATAGTAACCGATGTTCAGTTCCTTCACCTTGAAGCCCTCCATGCGTGCGGCTTGGTCGCCGATGAGTTCAGGGTCGTGGTTCAGGTCCCAAGTCTCGAAAAATAAATCGGGCTTGCTGAAAAACACAATGCCTGTAACGATTATGGCTGCGGTGACCACACCCCAATAGCGGTGCTTGTTGGAGTTGATAGCCACGCCAGCGAAGCAGGCGATGAATGGGAGTAGTGCGAATATAGTTTTCAGTAAACTGAAATTTTCTGTTATAAGTCCTGCCGAGTAACTTAGCCCCGTGATACTTCCAGCGAGGTCCATCGTGCGGAAAGGCAGAAACACGTAGCAAATGATAGCTGCAATCAGGAGTATGTTGGTGATTGGTTTCATTGTCGTAGAGGATATAGGCTATACTTATATTGTTTGCGAATATAGCTATTTTTTTCCAAAAATGCAAATTTCACCCCACTGACCACGGTAAGAAAATCTTGAATAATTCATCAATGCAATAATTCGAAAACGGGAAATTCAATTCTTGGAATATTTCTAATTGTGGTTGGGGATTGGTGGGGTCAGTGGATAAATGCTGGGGGCACAGAAACAAAAACATAAAAAACAGCCTTTTAGCGATGCCAGTGCTTCGCACCTGTCGTTAGTGCTGTGGCATGTCT
>SFGS01000086.1 GCA_004557565.1 Bacteroidales bacterium
CGTAAGAGGGTGGCGGAGGGATTGTGTGGTTGGCGGCATGGAAACTCGTTTCCAATGACGCAAAGCGCACAGTCGCACCGCCAAATGCGAAGCATTCCATGTTGCTCCAAGGCTGTTTTTTATGTTTTTGTTTTTGATTCCATTCACAATTCAGCAACATTGCATAATCTATCCCCAGAGTTTTTTCCACAGAACGGTGGTTTGCTATCGGTTTTATCAATATCTGCTATTCATACAATCATTAGCCGATGCTTTCTTGGGCTGTGGGAAGTTTGTACTTTTGCCGTTGAAAAAAGGAGATATATTATGAAATTAGTTGTAGAATTTTTGATGAGTATCTGTCATGGTGTTGTTGATTTTGTTTCTTGTATAGGTAAATTGCCACGCAAATTGTGGAGATTCAATAAAAAGCATCATTGCATCTCCTACGATAACAATTCTATTGATTCACTTTATGACTGGGACGATGACGATGATTTCTAAGCCTCTACAACTTCACAATAAGTGTGAAGACGCCAATGTGATTCGACGAATGAAAGTGCTGCTGAAGGTGGGTTGCAAACTTATGGAGAGTTCTGCCGACACGCAGCGCATTTTGCGTAACATGAAGCGCACGGCAGCGTTCCTCGGCTTCAAGGAGGAGAATTTGCAGATTTACGTTGACTACAATTTGCTGATGGTGAACTATAGCGACGATCGCTGTTCGTACACCAAATTCCAGCGTTGCTCCAACCATGCCATCGATATGGCTGCCATCAGCGCAATCAGTAAACTCTCGTGGCGTGCCATCGCCAACGACTACACCCTCGACCAGTTTGAGGAGGAGTTCGACGAAATCTGTGCTCGCCCACGCGTCTATAAGCCTTGGCAAGTGGCTTTGGGTGGCGGTCTGGCATGTGGTGGCTTCTGCATTCAGTTTGGCTGCGACTGGCCTTCGTTCTTCTACGCTTCTATCGCTGCCGCAGTGGGATTGCGTATGCGCATGTATTTGGCAAGCAAAAAAATGAACCCATATATCAATATCACGATAGTGGCATTTGTCAGCACCATGATTGCGTGGCTGTTTGGCGTGGCCAACACCACCACCGCTTTCCAACTGCCTGCGTGGATTCAGACCACCACGCCGTGGCATCCGATGATGGCTTGCGCCCTGTTTATCGTGCCCGGTGTGCCTCTCATCAACTTTGTGAGCGATATGCTGTCGGGGTTCCAGCAGGTGGGCGTGACGCGCGCCATCAACACGCTGCTTATGGTCCTCGCCATGGCGTTCGGCATCTCGTTTGCTATCGAGGTGGTGGGTATCGATAATTTCGTAAACGACTTGTCGATGACACCGCACCACGAATATTGGGAATTTTCAATCGCCGCTGCCATTTCAGCTATGGGCTTTTCAATGATTTTCAACACGCCCCGCCGTCTGTTGGGTGTGGTGGCTATGGGTGGCGTGATAGCCGTCTGCACTCGAAATTTCGTTAGTCTTGGCGCCAGCAATGGCAATGTAGGGCTCGACATGGGGCCAATTATCGGCTCACTGGTGGGCAGCGCGCTAATTAGCATCATCTGCATCAAAGCCATTCACTGGCACCACACACCGCACCACTGCTTGAGCATTCCGAGCGTGATTCCGATGATTCCGGGCGTGCTGATGTATCGTGCGCTGTTTGCCATCATTAAAATGCACGGCGTGGTGGGCGAAGTGACCGTGGCGATGAACAACGGTATGCGCGCCTCGTTCATCATCATCTGCATTGCCATAGGTGTGGCAATCCCGAACATCTTTATCCGCCGACTGATGCTGCCAAAGCACGAGAAGCGAATGCTGATGGAGCACCGTATGAGAAAGGGGAATTTGACCAATATTACGCAAAAAAAATATTAACTTTGTAAATTGTATTACAAAGTGTATATTTTTTTATGGAATTAAGGAGTCTTAAAGCATTCGTCACTGCCGCAAAACGGCTCAACTTTTCAGAAGCAGCAAAGGAAATGTGCGTAACACAAAGCACATTCTCGCAAACCATCAAACAACTGGAGGAAGAACTGGGAACGGTGCTCTTTTACCGCACATCGCATAAGGTGTCGCTCACGAAGGCTGGTGAGGAACTGCTGCCTTTTGCCGTCACCACTATCGATTCTGCCGATAATTGCTCTCGCCGTATGAATGATTTGCGCGAACTGAAGTGTGGTTCGCTGAACATTGGCGTAACGCACTCGTTTAATATGGTGATGCACGAAACGCTGAAAGACTACATGAAGCTCTATCCCGATATTTTCCTCAATATTGTGTACAAGCCCATGACCGAGCTGATCAACAGGATGATGAACCACGAACTCGATTTCGTGCTCTCGTTTCGCCCGAAGGACAATTATCCGCTCATCGAGTCGCATCTGCTGTTTGAAGATGTGCTGTCGGTGATTGTGCGCCGCGACAGCCCGTTGGCAAAGCACGGGAAAGTGAGCCTCGCCGACTTAGTGGATTACCCTGCTGTGCTTCCTGCCAAGGGACTGCAAGCGCGCAACGTGCTCGACCGCATACTTTCCGAAACCAACACCCAACTCAATGTGCGTGCCGAAATGGACGAGGTGACACCGCTTCTGCGCCTGGTGCGCAACACGGGGCTATACACCGTGCTTTCGTCGTCGGCCACGGAAGATGTCGACGACTTGGTGGCAATACCCATCAACCACGACGGTTGCCACATGGAAGGCTGTGTGCAGACTTTGAAGGGTGTTTATAAGAACATGGCATCAAAAGAATTTATCCGCATTTTGTGCGAAACCTCGCTGGTGAAAAAACGCATCACCGACTGGCTCCGCTAAATCTATTCGACTGATATAAAATGGCTGCGTCGCAATCTTTGAAAGGTTGCGACGCAGTTTTTGTTTTTTTTGCCGTGTTATCGGTGTTGGCGATGGTGGCTATTTCTTTTTTGGAGCGGCCTTTGGAGCAACCTTTGTGGTTGCTTTTTTTGTTGCCACTTTCTTTGGGGCGGCTTTTTTCTTGGCGGTTTTGCGCTTTGGTGGAAGCATACGCAGCACTTGCACGCTGCGCGATGGCAGGTAGAGTTTCAGCCAACCCAAGTGCGCCTCGTTGTAAAGGTCGTCGTGCTGGGTGAGGTGGTGAATGGTGCTGTCGATGTTGCCATAACCGCCGTATTGTGCGCTATCGCTGTCCATCACGGGCTCGTATTCGCCTTCGGGAGCCAAGATACCGTAGTCGGCGAACGACTTGAATGGGTGGAAGTTGAACACAAACACCAGATTGCCACGCATGAAGGCGAGCACTTGGTCGTCGTCCTTATCCCACAACTTTCGGATTGGCAATTTCTGGAAGCCGTGTTGGCCGCCCAGCAGGTGCATCATATCGGTGTCCCAGTTGTTGAGGAACTGGTACTTCAAGTCTTTGCGGTCCACCAAATCCCACTGGCGACGAGCATATTTGTGGCTCCAGCCGTTGCCCTCGCGTGGGAAGTCGATCCATTCGGGATGTCCCCATTCGTTACCCATGAAGTTGAGGTAGCCGCCGTTCATGGTCGAGGCTGTTGCCAAGCGAATCATCTTGTGCAGCGCCATACCGCGATCCACCACAGCGTTGTGGTCGTCAACCATCATGTGCCAATACATTTCCTTGTCGATGAGGCGGAAAATGATGGTCTTGTCGCCCACCAAAGCCTGGTCGTGGCTCTCGGCGTAACTGATGGTTTTTTCGTCGGCACGTCGGTTGGTGAGTTCCCAGAAAATGGAGCCGGGCTTCCAATCCTCGTCCTTCTTCTCCTTGATGGTCTTGATCCAATAGTCGGGAATGCCCATCGCCATACGGTAGTCGAAGCCCATGCCACCGTCTTTAAATGCGCGTGCCAGTCCTGGCATACCGCTCATTTCCTCGGCGATGGTGATGGCGTGAGGGTTCACCTCGTGAATCAGTATGTTGGCAAGGGTGAGATAGGTGATGGCGTTGGTGTCTTGCGAGCCGTCGTAGTAGTCGTCGTAGCTGCCAAACGCCTGTCCCAGTCCGTGGCTGTAGTAGAGCATCGAGGTCACTCCGTCGAAGCGGAAACCGTCGAACTTGTATTCATCGAGCCAGAATTTGCAGTTGCTCAGCAGGAAATTGATTACGGCATTTTTTCCATAGTCGAAGCAGAGCGAATCCCATGCCGGGTGCTCGCGTCGGCCGTCGCCGTAGAAGTACTGGTTGTAGCTGCCGTCGAAGCGTCCCAAACCCTCCACCTCGTTTTTCACGGCGTGGGAGTGTACAATATCCATAATCACCGCCAAGCCATGGGCGTGTGCATCGTCGATAAGACGCTTCAACTCTTCGGGAGTGCCGAAGCGGCTTGATGCAGCGTAGAAACTCGACACATGGTAGCCAAACGAGCCGTAGTAGGGGTGCTCCTGAATAGCCATAATCTGAATGGCGTTGTAGCCCAATTTCACGATGCGTGGCAGCACCTCGGTGCGAAATTCCTCGTACGAGCCTACTGCCTCCTTGTTTTGCGCCATACCGATGTGGCACTCGTAGATGAGCAGTGGATCGACCGTAGGCACGAAGTCGTGTACCTTAAACTCGTAGGGCTTTTCAGGGCTCCAAACCTGAGCCGAGAAAATCTTGGTGGTGTCGTCTTGCACCACGCGTGTGGCGTAGGCAGGGATGCGTTCGCCCCAACCGCCATTCCAGTGCACATGCAGCTTAAAGAGGTCGCCGTGCGCCATGGCGCGTTCAGGCAGGTTGATTTCCCAGTTGCCGTCGGTGAGTCGCTTCATGCGGTAGGGTTCACACTCTGTCCATTCGTTGAACGGTCCCACGATGTAGATGTCGGTGGCATTTGGTGCCCATTCACGGAATGTCCATCCATTATCAGTGCGGTGCAAGCCATAGTAATTGTAGGCGTTTGCAAAATCGCTGAGCTTGCCCTTGCCGGCAAGTTCCTTCATTTTTTTCAACGCATCTTCGTGTCGGCCTTCAATGGCAGGCGCAAACGGCTGAAGCCAAGGGTCGTCTTTGATAATAGGAAATGACTTTTTCATATTTTCAAGCATACATTGTGGCGGAGAAATCTCCGCTAAGTAATAATCATGTTTTGTGATATAGCAAAGTTACTGCTAAATTATCAAATAAACCATATTCGCCCTCAATATTTCACCCGACCGCCACCGCAATCGGTTGCAAAAACTTGCAAATGGCGACGAAAATCAAAACGCCATCATGTGTGTAATTGGAATGATTTTTGCTATATTTGTAAAATAAAAATTTAGGATTATGAAAATAGGAATCATTGGGGCTGGCAACATGGGTGGCGCTATCGCAAGAGGATTGGCGGCCGACCCTGATTTCTGCACAGCCGACATTACCGTTTGTTCGCCTAACAACCATGGCGAGCTCGATGCGCTGAAGGCCGACTATCCCGATATAAATGTGGACACCGACAACGAGAAGGCTATACTTGGTACCGACATCATTATCCTTGCCGTGAAGCCGTGGCTGGTGTATGACGTGATGGATCCGCTATCGCCCAAAATTCAGTGGGAAAAGCAGATGCTGGTGTCGGTGGCGGCAGGTATCACTTTGTCGCAACTCGAAGACCTTTCGCTTTGCACTCCGCCTGCCGTGTTCCGTGTGATGCCCAACACCGCCATAGCCGTGCGCAAGAGCATGACTTTCATTTGCTCCATTGGCGCAAGCGATGAGCAAGTCAAGTGTGTGAGCGACATCTTCAGCCGCCTTGGCTCGGTGATGGTTATCGATGAAAACCAGATGACGGCGTGTATGGCTTTGGCTTCGTGCGGCATTGCCTACGCTATGCGATATGTGCGTGCTGCAAGCGAAGGCGGCGTGGAACTGGGCGTGAAAGCCGACCTTGCGAAAGACATTGTGCTGCAAACCATGCAGGGCGCTGCGGCATTGCTTCAAGCCACAGGCGCGCACCCTGAAGCCGAAATCGACAAGGTGACTACCCCCGGCGGCATCACCATCAAAGGGCTCAACGCCATGGAAGCCCACGGCTTCACCACCAGTGTGATTGAGGGCCTGAAAGCATCGAAATAGATTTTTTAGAAATTAGAAGTTAGAAGTTAGAAATTAGAAGTTAGATATTAGAAATTAGAGTACTCTGATTTTCTCCCGAAAAATAGAAAAAAATTAAAAGATATGTCAGTAAACAAAGTAATTCTTCTTGGTAACGTGGGCAAAGACCCTGATGTTCGTTACCCACAGCAAGGGCAATGCGTGGCTTCGTTCACGCTTGCCACGTCGGAACGCTATTCCACCGCCAACGGCTCAGCCGAGCGCACAGAGTGGCACAATATCGTGGTTTGGGGCAAACAAGCCGAAATTGTGGAGAAATATGTGCGCAAAGGCACCAAACTCTACATTGAGGGCAAACTCCGTACACGCCAATGGGAAGACCGCAACGCCATTAAGCGCTACGTGACCGAGGTGTATGCCGATACCTTCGAGCTTCTGGGCAGCCGTCCACAGACTGGCGACCCGCAAGCCCCCGCCGCTCCCGAAAAGGCTCCATTCTAATCCCCCCTCCAAACCCCCACACGCAAGACTTCGGAGCAAAAAAGATGCTGAACTGCGTGGAAATGTGCAATTTTTCACCACATTCCCACGCAGTTCAGCATTGTTTTTGTGTTGGATTTACTGTTCAGTGGATAAATACTGGGGGGACTGAAACAAAAACATAAAAAACAGCCTTTTAGCGATGCCTGTGCTTCGCACCTGTCGTTAGTGCTGTGGCATGTCTGATTTCAAGCCGAGGCTTGAATCAGCCACACCACATCACCAACGCCGCCCTCTTACGAGGGCGGTGGCATCGCAAAAGGATAAAAACCGCTCGCCTTCGGCGAAAAACCAAACCTGGTAGGGACGTGATACTTCACGTCCGCCCATAATTGTGATACTATATTGAATATCAACCATTTGTCGCGGACGCGAAGTGTCGCATTCCTACCATACAAAATCGTTTTGGAAGATTTGATACAACCTCCTTCCGTGAAATCATTTTATCATCAGGGGTTTTTCGCCGTGAAACGGCGAGCGGTTTTTATCCTTGGGGCAACGTGGAATGCCCTCGTAAGAGGGTGGCGGAGGGATTGTGTGGTTGGCGGCATGGAAACTCGTTTCCAATGACGCAAAGCGCACAGTCGCACCGCCAAATGCGAAGCA
>SFGS01000087.1 GCA_004557565.1 Bacteroidales bacterium
CCACATTGCTCCAAGGCTGTTTTTTATGTTTTTGTTTTTTATTCCATTGACGATTCGGCAACAAAGCATAATTTATCCCCACAAATTTTCCACTGAACCCTCACTACATGTGTGAACTTATGGTCGATGATTAGAAAACGGCGCAAAAATACCTAAATGTAGGTATTGGGCATTTGTTTCCAAATTAGTAATTTTGAACTCGGTAAAATATGAAAAATGCTTATGGCTATTGACAACAAATATACGGCTACAGATAGGCTTTGCGACCTCATCGACGACAATTTTAAATTGCTGATGGTGATGAGCCGCTTCGGCATTTCTCTTGGTTTCGGCGAAAAGTCGGTGAAAGAGGTGTGCGAGGCTGAGAATGTGGATTGCGATACATTTTTGGCGGTGGCAAACTTTATCAGTAGTGAGCAAACATCGTTCAGCGTGGAGGAATTGCCAAAATTGTCGATTCCATCGCTGATGGACTATCTGAAAAACGCTCACACCTATTTTCTCGATTTCGTGTTGCCGATGCTTCGCCGCAAATTGATTGAGGCTATCGACTGTTCGCGCGAGGACAATGTGGCATTTCTGATTCTCAAATTCTTCGATGTGTTTGTGAATGAGGTGCAAGAGCACATGCAGTATGAAAACGAACAGGTGTTTTCGTATGTGGAGGCATTGCTGGGAGGTAAGTTGAACCGCAAATTCAATATCACCAAGTTTGCCAGCCATCACTCGAAAATTGATGAGCGACTGAAAGAACTCAAAGGAATTATCACCAAATATTATACAGAAAGCAGCGACAACCTGCTACTCAGTGCCACGCTATACGACATTTACAGTTGTGAGCAAGATTTGGCTTCTCATAACCTTGTGGAAGATTGCCTGTTTGTGCCGGCAGTGATGCAAGTGGAAAAGAAATTGAGAAATGAACAGTAATCTACTCACATATCGTTTTGTAGTGGCCGACAACTCCTTCATCGTGAGGAGCGGCTTGGTGGCAGTGCTCCGTCATATACCGGGGTTGGCTGCCACGGCTTTTGATGTGAAAACACAGGAATCGCTTCGCAATTATGTGGCGATGCACCACCCCGATGTGGTGATAGTGAACCCTATGTTTGACGGACTATTCGATGTGAAGGCGCTTAAAGCAGAGTTGAAACTTGACGACACTCGTTTTATCGCCCTCTCGACGGCGATGCTCGACCAGAATGTGCTTTCGGGATATGACGAGCACTTCTTGCTCTACGACAATCCTGACGACATTTTCGAGAAAATCAAGAAGGTGCTGATGGCGGAGAAGCAAGACGAGCCCAACACCACCGAAAGTTTGAGCAACCGTGAGCGTGAAATTATCGTGTGTGTGGTGAAGGGCATGACCAACAAGGAAATTGCCGACCAACTGTGTCTGTCGATTCACACCGTGATTACTCACCGCCGCAATATCAGCAACAAACTGCAAATACGCTCGGCGGCAGGTTTGACCATCTACGCGATAGTGAACAAACTTGTAGATATCAAGGACGTGAAAGACATGTAGGGAAAACGCAAGTGCGTTAGAAATCAACCTCAAACTCTTCCAAAATGCTGGCGATAATAGGCTGCGCTTTTTGGGGCGCGTTTTCCTTTTCTTTTTCGAGTTCCGCTTTTAAAGAATCTGTTTTTTCCACTTTGTTCATCAACACCAAGTTGAGCAACAACCTGAATCCAGTGTAGATAGCCATTGGCTCTGCGCTTCTTTTCAGCTCTTTAGCGATTTCTGCCGCGAAAGGCAATTTGCGGAGCAAGCGATGGCACAGCACATCGGCAATTTCTTCACACTCCACATTCTTAGCCCATTCCATAGCGGTTGCTTTATCCATGTCGGCGGAAGGGTAGAGCATTGGCGCAATCATACGGCACTCGCGGTGCTTGGTGTCTGCCCAAAACGCCTCCGCAATCTCCTTGCTTGGCTCAATATCTGCTGCGATTTGTGCCACATCGGTCATTTGGCAACCCATAATCATGCTGTGAGGGTCGCCATTTTTGCGCAAAGAGTCGGCGATGATGCCATTGCGGTAGGCAAAAAATTGCTTACGGGTGTTTCGGAGTATTTCTTCGTTGTTCATTTGTTTTGCTGATTTAATTGTTCTAAAATAGTGAGTGCGTCATCGTCGGTTTTCAGGCGTTCGATGTATTGCATGAAAAAGAAGTCAACCACATCTTTCGTCTTGTATTTCTTCATGCCCAAATAGCGGCATTGCAAATCGGGGTAGCGCTCCAATAGCGAGGTGAGCACTTTGTAGTTGAGTTCCACCAGGCGTTTGCCGATGAAATCGAGAATATAGAACGATGATTGGCAGTCGTAGGTGAAAAGCGTTTCCAGCTTTTTATTTGGCATCAGTCGCATATAATACTCTGATGGATAACTGTTCCAAAATTTCACGAAGGCAATTTTCTCGGTGAAGTACAGTGGCATATAATTCAAAAACCACTCGCATTTGTTGTTGAACGCCTGATTGAGGTAGTTGGTGTTTGCCAGCCAAAGCGTGTCGCCCACGCAAACGGCTATGGCTTGGTTGTCAACCACCTGTTGTGATTCAGGGTCGGAGGTGAAAATCTCGGTCTCAAGTTCATTGTTGAAATAAACGATAGGACCGGAATAGGCTGCCACAGGGTCGTGATTCACAATCGACTTCCAGTTGGTGTAAATATATACGGTGTCGATAGCCGACACGGTGTCGGCGTTCTCGCTTTCGGTCTGGGCGTAGCAACTCAAACCGGCAAAGGCGAATATGATGTATATTAAAAGTGTTCTCATCAGCGAAAAAATCTTTTATGCAAAGATAATAAGAATTTATGAGATATGCCGTGTGAGAAAAAGTTGCACACACGAGTTATTTGTGTTAATTTTGAACTTCTGAGTTAATTCTTTTATTTATGAAAAAATATTTGTTGTTACTCTTTTTCGCAGCCCTGATGGCATCGTGTGGCAAGGAAGAGCAGAAAGTAAAAGCATATGGCGCGCCCAAAATGGTGGGAAAGGCCCTTGCCGATGGTTATTCGTGCGATTCCACCCATTATTACTATAATGGCGACACGATAGAGGTGGCGCAACCATCCACTTTCAAGGTGCTTGGCGGCGGATATGCCAAAGATGGCTATTCTGCCTATTACAAGGGCAAGGAAGTGCAAGGTGCGCAGGGCGCATCGTTTAGGTGGGTGGCTGGCGACACGGCAGCAGATGTGATGGACACCTATTTCAAAGGAGAACAACAACCGTTAAAATCGAAAAAACAATGACAGATTTTCATTCATTGCTGCTCAATCGCCGCAGCATTCGTAAATATCAAGACAAAGACCTCTCTGCCGAAGATGTGAAACTTCTGCTTGAAGCCGCATTGCTGGCCCCCACTTCCAAGAACCAGCGTTCGTGGTCGTTTACTGTGGTAGAGGATAAAGACCAGTTGGCGCAACTTTCGCAATGCAAACCACAGTTTGCCACTCCCATTTCACGCTGCAAATTGGCTGTGATTGTGAGTGCCGATGTCATGGTGAGCGATGTGTGGGTGGAAGATGCGTCGATTGCCGCCGCATATATTCAACTTCAAGCCGAGGCATTAGGTTTGGGCAGTTGCTGGATTCAGGTGCGCAACAGAATGCTCGATGAAGAAACATCGGCAAGTGATGCGGTGAAACGTATGTTCAATCTTCCCGACGAGCAGCAGGTGCTTTGTGTGATTTCTATCGGCTACAAAGATGAGGAACGCAAACCTGCCGACCCAGAGAAATTGCGTTGGGAGAAGGTGCATATCGGAGTGTGGAACGATGAAAACATGGAATAACAGATATGAGTTCGATTAATTACGATTTAAAAAAGATAAAAGGTATAGCATTTGATGTAGATGGTGTGTTGTCGCCTTCCACAATTCCACTTTCGCCCGAAGGTGAGCCTTTGCGCATGGTGAGCATCAAAGATGGCTACGCACTGCAACTGGCAGTGAAAAAAGGTTTGAAAATAGCGATTATCACCGGAGGAAACACCAAGGCAGTGGATGTCAGATTCCGTGGATTGGGCATTGACGACGTGTTTCTTGGCTCATCGATGAAACTGCCCATTCTCCAGCAATGGATGGAGGATAATGGACTGAGCGCTGATGAGGTGGCGTTTGTGGGCGATGATATCCCCGACATTCAAGCCATGCAGCATGTGGGACTGGCGGTGGCTCCAGCCGACGCTGCCGACGAGGTGAAGCGTGTGGCATCGTATATCTCGCCAAAGCAAGGCGGCTACGGTGTGGGACGCGAAATTTTGGAACAAGTGATGAAAGCACAAGGCTTGTGGATGAGCGACCATAAGGCTTTCGGCTGGTAATTAGAATCGTGATGTTATGCTGGACAACTTAAAGAAATACAATATCATACTCGCGAGCGGTTCGCCACGCAGAAAAGAACTGCTTGAAGGGCTTGGCGTGGATTTCCGTGTGGAGGTGGTGAATGGTATTGAGGAAACCTATCCACACGATTTGCCTGTGGCGGAAATTCCTGTGTACCTGTCGCGTCTGAAAGCCCATGCCTATCAGGCAAATGCCAACGATTTGATTATCACAGCCGATACCGTGGTGATTCTTAATGGCAAGGTGATAGGCAAGCCCCACGATGAGGCGGAGGCAAAACGAATGCTCTCCGAACTGTCGGGTAATGTGCACACGGTGGTCACTGGCGTGACGGTGTTCACTGCCGACAGGGTGGAATCGCTTAGTTGCAGTTCGGAAGTGGAGTTTGCACCACTCTCCGATGAGGAAATCGACTATTACGTTGAGAATTATCGTCCGCTGGATAAAGCGGGCTCGTATGGCATTCAGGAATGGATTGGCTATATGGGCATCAAAGGCATTAAGGGTAGTTTCTACAATGTGATGGGGCTGCCAGTTCAGCGACTGTATGCTCTGCTGAAAACGTTTTAACCCAAATCAATATACGCACAATACTTTGTGTCGGGCAGAATTGGGGTGAGATATATGCGGTTTTCCTGCGATGTGTGGAAACCGCTTTTGCTGTATTCAATTTTGAATCTTCCCACGGAGCCTTTAGGCAAAATGTGTTCGCCCACTATGCAGGTGACGAGCCCCATTGTGGCGCGAAGATTCACTTCCACGCAAGGGTTGAGTTTGGTTGTGCCGCCATCGTTGTAGAGCAGCATGTCCACGCCGAGGAATCCCTCGTAATTCGCAGCATAGATGTGGCTGACAGCCTCGATGACGGAGGGTATGATGTCGTGCAATGGAGGGTATTTTGAGGCGATGATGTCGTAAAGATGCTGTTTGGAGCCTACGATGCCACTATTGTATTGGCTGTGAAAGTCGCTTTCAAATACGGAATAGCCCAGCAACTCGGCTTTGCCATTCTCGCACTTGAATTCCAACGCAAAATCCAAAATGCGGTCGAGTCCCACTTCGCACAGTAGCGATTCTTGTCGCTTGAGCGCACCTTTGCACCATCGCTCAAATTCGATAGTGCCAGGCTCAATAGCGTGGTAAACCCCTTGACCGCTTCCCGACCAAGGCATTTTGATATAACTTCCGGGGTGTTTTGTGGCAAAGTCGAGCACCTCGTTGAAATCGTCATACTCTACTGGCACAGGTGAGAGTGGGAGAGAGGTGCGCTCCTGTATGAAATGGTGCATGGCGATGGAGTTGCGTCGGTGTGCCAAAAGTCGGACTTGTTCCATCGCTGCATCTGATGGGAGTAGGTGTGCTTTCACTCCACGCTTGATAAGACGCTTTTTAATTGTTCCGCTCCATCCCCATGGGCAGAACGAAGCATCGTTGGCTTTCGCAAGGCTGTCGGGCGTGATTCCTTTAATGGTGAAGCCCAGTCGCTCGCTTGTAGAATCCACCCACTCACGCATAGCCTCGTCGGACACCAGCACCAAGCTGCCCGGCTCGGTGTACCACATGGGGAGGGTGCATAAGTCGTTTTGCATCTTTTGTGCGAATGGTGGGGCTATATAGTGGCCACCACCATGCGCGAGGGCAAGGTCGTTGTCGGGGTTGAAAAGGTAAATTCTTTGCGTCATAATTGTGCAAAGTTACGCAAATCAAACAATATATGGAGTGTAAATGGTGAGATATAAAAATAATTCACTATCTTTGCATAAAATTTATAGGTTATGAAAGCTACATTATATAAAGAACAAATGCAACAATGCGAGCCTATCGACGAAAAGAGATTGGCAATCGCAGAGAATAAACCTGCTAAGGTTGACGCTCCACGCCAGAGCTACTATATCGTGGATTATAAGACATTGACAAAGCCGACTATCATTGCGGCTTTGATTTTCGTAGTGTTTATTGCTGCGCTTCTTATTTTCTAAATTGTTGCTGAAATAATTTTTTTTGAACGATTTTTGCCAAAATATTTGGTGGTTCAAAAAAAAACATCTACCTTTGCATCGCAATTGAGAAAAGCACTATAGCGAACCTCAAAAAAGCATGGCTCCTTAGCTCAACTGAATAGAGCATCTGACTACGGATCAGAAGGTTACAGGTTTGAATCCTGTAGGAGTCACAAATTTTAGGAAGCATTTGTGACTTTCAAAAATTTAAATTTTATTGGTACTGGCTCCTTAGCTCAACTGAATAGAGCATCTGACTACGGATCAGAAGGTTACAGGTTTGAATCCTGTAGGAGTCACAAAAATCAAGGGAATCAATTTTGATTCCCTTTTTTTTGTTTTCACCAACAAACCACCAGCCGCCCCCTGTAAAGTTATCGAAATTTAGTGGGCAGCCGTATTTTTGGCTCAGTGAAAATGGTTCTGTGGAGAAATACTGGGGGACTGAAACAAAAACATAAAAAAACAGCCTTTTAGCGATGCCAGTGCTTCGCACCTGTTGTTAGTGGTGTGGTGTGGCTGATTTCAAGCAGAGGCTTGAATCAGCCACACCACATCACCAACGCCGCCCTCTCCAGCGAGGTCGGTGGCATCGCCAAAAGGATAAAAACCGCTCGCCTTCGGCGAAAAACCCGGTAGGGACGTGATACCATATTGAATACCAGCAATTTGTCGCGGACGCGAAGTATCGCGTCCCTACCATGCAAAATCGTTTGGGAAATTTGATACGACCTCCTTCCAAGAAATCATGTTATCATCAGGGGTTTTTCGCCGTGAAACGGCGAGCTGTTTTTATCCTTGGGGCAAAGTGGAAGGCCCTCGCAAGAGGGTGGCGGAGGGATTGTGTGGTTGGCGGCATGGAAACTCGTTTCCAATGACGCAAAGCGCACAATCCCTACGCCAAATGCGAAGCATTCCACAT
>SFGS01000001.1 GCA_004557565.1 Bacteroidales bacterium
TCCAAGGCTGTTTTTTATGTTTTTGTTTTTGATTCCATTCACAATTCGGCAACATTCCATAATTTATCCCCAGGAATGTTCCACTGAGCTGTTGTTACTTTAATCAACTGTGTTTTTTTCTTATCGGGGATTATATAAGTGAAAGAGCCAAGCTTTGGGGCTTGGCTCTTTTTGGGGTGCCTTAATCTTTTGGATTTGGGCAAATTTGGATTAGAACATTTTTTCTGGGTAAACACCAGTTGCGTGGAGTTCAGCGAACTTATCAACCACACCTTGACGGTCTTGGCTGTAAGTTACACCAAACCATTTTGATTCGGTAGTGAGCACCTTAACAGATGCTTTGCCTTGCTTAACCAGTTCGTTGATAAGCGTAGGAATGAAGAACTCGCTCTTTGGCTTATCGATGTTTTCTTTGAGGAATTTCACGAAATACTCTTCGCTGTACTTGAAGTAGTCGGGAGTGAAACCCCAGAAGTTCATCGACACAGGAGTGTCAGGAGCAATAACTTGTTCCACACCGTTTTCGTCGGTGAAAGAGATTTTGTGTTCAGCGTTGTAGCCGATGCTTGTGCGCTCAACTACGCCAGTGAGATAGTCGCCCTCTTTCTCGCAAACGCCACGAGACACAGTGCCGCTTTCGCTCAAAGTGTTGCCCACCTTGAAGCCTACCATTGAATATTTGTTGGTAGAGCCTTCTTCAAGGCTTGACAATTCCTTTGCCATTACCTCGAAGCTGTTACGGCCATAGTAGTCGTCGCTGTTGATGATGGCGAAAGGTTCGTTGATCACGTTCTTGCCCATCATCAAAGCGTGGTTAGTACCCCAAGGCTTTGTGCGTTCGGCTGGGCAAGTAAAACCTTCTGGAAGGTCGTTGATTGATTGGAACACCACTTCTGTAGGAATATGGTTTTCGTATTTCGACAAGATTTTGGTGCGGAAATCCTCTTCAAAATCTTTGCGGATAACGAATACTACCTTACCAAAGCCACTTTGGATAGCGTCGTAGATAGAGTAGTCCATAATAGTTTCCCCGTGAGGTCCAAGACCGTCGAGCTGTTTCAAACCGCCATATCGGCTTCCCATGCCGGCGGCGAGAACAAATAAAGTTGGTTTTGACATAATTTGTTAGATGTATTTATAAAGTTGATTTTAGAAAAAGTTCAATTATTCCACTTTGTGTGCACCGTCGCTAATCACCACGTCGATGATGATAGGCTCAATGCCATATTTTTCGTTGAATTTTGTTTTTGCAGTTTGCACAAATGTGTCGTAAAGATCCTCTTTCACGAGGTTGATGGTGCAACCGCCGAAGCCACCACCCATGATGCGTGAACCAGTCACGCCACATTCCTTAGCCACATCGTTGAGGAAGTCGAGTTCTTCGCAGCTCACTTCGTAGTCTTTAGAAAGACCGTGGTGGGTTTCGTACATGCGCTGTCCTACGGTTTCGTAGTCGCCTTTCTCAAGAGCTTCGCACACGTCGAGCACACGTTGCTTTTCGCCAATCACATACACGGCACGCTTGTAATCCTCGTCGCTGATTTGAGCCTTCGCTGCTTCAAGCATCGACATGTCGGCATCGCGAAGAGTTTCCACACCGAGGGTTTTCGCCACGCGCTCGCATGATTCGCGGCGCTTGTTGTAGGGCGAATCCACGAGTTCGTGCTTCACTTGTGAATTTACGAGCACCAATTTATAACCCACAGGCTTGAATGGAAAATACTTAAATTCAAGTGAGCGGCAGTCAAGACGCATCAAGCAGTCTTTTTTGCCGAACACGGAAGCGAATTGGTCCATGATGCCACAGTTCACACCGCAATAGTTGTGCTCGGTGGATTGTCCAATCAGCGCAAGTTCAAAAATACTAATCTTGTTGTCGTTAAACAAGTCGTTGAGCGCATAAGCGAAGCAAGATTCGAGCGCTGCTGATGACGATAAACCTGCTCCGAGAGGCACATCGCCAGCAAACACTGCGTCGAAGCCTTTCACCTCGAAACCGCGTTTTATCACTTCACGGCACACGCCAAACACATAGCAAGCCCATTGCTCGGCAGGTTTGTCTTCTTCCCTTAAGCCAAATTCTGTGTATTGGTTCATGTCAACGGAATACAATCGCACTTTGTCGGTGCCATTGATATTAATCGCTGTCATGATATATTTGTCGATTGCTCCAGGAAAAACGAAGCCACCATTATAATCAGTGTGCTCACCAATCAAATTGATGCGACCGGCTGACGCATAGAAGACTGGATTGCTCGAAAAGCGCTCGATGAACGCTGTTCTAAGTTTATCTTTCATCATTTTTAGTATTTTGAAGGTCGTTATAAAAATTCAACTTACGAATTTACAATTTTTTTTACTTTTGTACTAATTTTTTGGAAAAATTTGTCGAAATGTTCAGCAAAATTGTCTGAAATTAGCCGTTAATCAATTCCTCAATCTTTTGTGCGAGGGCTTCTTTGGTGGAAGAACCCACATGGCGGTTTTTCAATTCACCGTCTTTGAAAAAGAGGATTGTAGGAATGCTGCGGATTGAGAAATCTACAGGAAGGTCTTCACCTTCATCAACATCGTATTTGCCGATGAGAACTTTTCCCTCATATTCAGTTGCCAACTCATCTACAATGGGAGCGATGTGCTTGCAAGGTCCACACCATTCTGCCCAAAAGTCAATCACTACAGGTTGCCCTGATTCTATCGCTTGCTTAGCGTTTTCGTCGTTAAATGTATAAGCCATATTTGTTTGTTTTTTTTATGTTGTTTGTTTGTCGTTATTTTAATTGATGCTAAATTCCATTTCCATACTTTCAAGTTTTTTCAGCACCTGCTTGTTGATAGGAATCTTATATTGTGAGCGCATGTCCACATAGTGCTTCCTGTCGTCGGTAAAGATACGGAAGTTGAGGTTGCAACGGTTTTCCGTTGATTCAGTCATCGTTTCTTTCAGTGGCGAGAGGTCGGCAAACCTATCTTCTGGCACTTGAATAGTGAGGTTGGATAGCAGTTTGCCTTTCACTTCGTCGAGCGGAGTGATGCTCGCTATATTGAAACTGATACGATCGTTGAAGCGCCCCTTTCGGAACACGCCCTTCACCATAATGGCGAGACCCTTGATGCCGAATTTGTTGTATTCTATATAGTTGTTGCCAAAGAGCATCAAATCGTATTTTCCGGTGTAGTCCTCAATCACAATTTTGCCGTATTTATTTCCCGAACGCGCCTCTTTTTCCTCGTATGAAGTAATCAGTCCTCCGAAGGTCACCTCTTGGTCGAGTTCGCTTGCCTTCTTCTCCATGTCCGCAAGTTTGGTGTTGCAGCCGTAGGTGAGTTCAAGATAGAATTGGTCTAATGGGTGAGCAGAAAGGTAGATGCCCACCAGTTCCTTCTCTTGATTCAGACGGAAGAGGTCGCTCCACTTTTCGGGGGTTGGGATTTCGGGCTTGGCAATTTTAATTTCATCAGAGTCGGGGAATATTGATTCTTTCGCTTCTAATTTCGCCTTGCGGTAATTTTGCGCATAGCGAATCAGCACATCGGAGAATCGCTGTCCTTTGTCGTTTTCGTGGAAATATGCTTCACGACTCACGTTCGTGAAACAGTCCAATGCACCTGCAAGGGCGAAACATTCAAGTGCCTTGCGGTTGAACGACTTCAGGTCATCAATACGCTCAAGCAAATCGAAAATGGATGTGAACGGACCGTTGTCGGTGCGCTCTTTGATAACGGCTTCAACGGCTGCGGTAGGCACACCCTTGATGGCGGCAAGACCGAAGCGAATCTCCCCTTTCTTGTTCGCACCGAAGTTGGCGAAACTCTCGTTGATGTCGGGACCAAGTGTGGCGATGCCCATCGACTTACATTCGTCCATCAACTTGGTGATTTCCTTGATGTCGTTTTTGCGTCGAGTCATAATCGCTGCCATAAATTCGGCAGGATAATGAGCCTTCATGTAGCCAGTTTGGTAAGCAACCCATGAATAGCAAGTGGCATGAGATTTGTTGAACGCATAGGAAGCAAACTTTTCCCAGTCGGACCAAATCTTCTCCAAAATATCGGGGTCGTGACCATTTGCCTTGCCTTGCTCAATGAACTTAGGCTTCATTTGGTCAACGATGTCTTTCTTCTTCTTACCCATCGCCTTACGCAAAGCATCACTCTCGCCACGGGTGAAGTTTGCCAACAGACGCGACAGGAGCATCACCTGTTCTTGATACACGGTGATACCGTAGGTGTCCTTCAGATATTTCTCCATGATAGGAATATCATAGGTGATGAGCGAAGGATTATGTTTACGCTTGATGAAGTCGGGAATGTAGTCCATTGGACCTGGACGATACAGCGCGTTCATGGCAATCAAGTCCTCAAACACGGTTGGGTGAAGTTCGCGCAAGTATTTCTGCATACCAGCCGATTCAAACTGGAATGTACCCACGGTTTGTCCTCTTTGGTAGAGTTGATATGTGAGTTCGTCGTCGATAGGAATGTTGTCGATGTCAATATCAATGCCTCTTGAAAGCTTCACATTCTTCACCGCCTCCTTCAATTCCGACAGCGTTTTCAATCCCAAGAAGTCCATCTTAATCAGACCAGTGGATTCAATCACATGACCGTCGTATTGGGTGAGCATGGTGCGCTCTTCCGGGAAATCGGGGTCGGCAGCAGTGGAAACAGGCACCCAGTCGCTAATAGGATTCGCACAAATGATAAAGCCGCATGCGTGAATACCTGTGTTGCGAGTGGTGCCCTCAAGTTGGCGGGCGTATTTGATAGTGTCGCGCTCCACAGGGTCGCTCGACTGCTCTGCGTCTAATAGTTCTGGGGTGTATTTGATGGCGTTGCCAAGATTCATTTTCGCTCCATCGGGAAGACGGTCGGGAATGGCCTTACAAAGCGCATTGGCTTTCTCCAAAGGCAATTTCTTCACGCGAGCCACGTCTTTGATAGAGTTCTTGGTCGCCATTGCGCCGTAAGTGATGATGTGGGCGCAATTCTCATGCCCGTATTTGTCCATCACCCACTTCAGTACCCATTTGCGACCATCGTCATCGAAGTCGGTATCAATATCAGGGAGATTGACACGGTCGGGGTTCAAGAAACGCTCAAACAGCAAGTCGTACTTCAATGGGTCGATTCGGGTGATGCCCAAGCAATATGCCACGGTAGAACCTGCCGCAGAACCACGGCCAGGACCTACAATCACGCCCAATTCTTTACGGGCAGCGTCGATGAAGTCCGACACGATAAGGAAGTAACCAGGGAAACCCATGGTTTTCATCACATGGAGTTCGAAATCAACCTGCTCCAGCACGTGTTCGGGAATAGGGTCGCCATAAAGGCGTTTCGCACCATCGTAAGCCAGTTTTTTAAGATATTCAGCCTCGAATTTGATGCGATAAACCTTGTCGAATCCACCAAGCGATTCAATCTTTTTCATGCCTTCCTCGCGAGGCAGTGTGTTGTTGCCTTTCTCGTCGGAAGAAAACTCCTTCAGCAGGTCTTCCTCGGAGTACTTTTTCCTGATGTCGTCTTCGGTGCCAAAGTCGGCAGGAATCGGGAAGTTAGGCATGATAGGTCCGTGCTCAATGCTATAGACCTCTACTTTGTCTAATATTTCAAGGGTGTTCGACAGCGCTTCTGGCACATCGTGAAACACCTCGTTCATTTCCGCTTGCGATTTGAGATACTCCTCTTTGGTGTATCGCATACGGTTAGGGTCTTCGTAGTCGGCACCTGTACCGATGCAGAGCAATATGTCGTGCGCTTCGGCGTAGTCTCTTTTCTCGAAGTGAACATCGTTGGTGCAAATGAGTTTCACACCCTCTCGCTTTGCCATAGGAATGAGCACCTTGTTAACTTCTTCTTGAAGTTGGAAGGTCTCGCGGTTAGCAATCGCGCGTGGGTCTTTCACCTCGTGGCGTTGGAGTTCAAGGTAGAAGTCGTCGCCAAACACTTCGTGGTACCATCGGCACGCCTCTTCTGCTCCAGCAATATCACCAGCCAAAATCTTCTTAGGAATTTCGCCACCAATACATGCTGAGCATACGATAAGGTCTTCATGGTATTTCGCCAAATCCTCACGGTCGGTGCGGGCGCGGTAGTAGAAGCCATCTACCCATGCCCTACTCACAAGTTTGATGAGGTTTTTGTAACCGTTGTAATTTTTTGCCAGCACCACCAAGTGATAGTTGCCCTTGGTTTTTTCTTCTTTTTTGCCGTGAGCCACATACATTTCGCAACCAAGAATGGGCTTGAAAGGCTCAAGACCTTCTTTTTTACGAGATTTATTGACTTTCGCGCAGTAGTCTGAAAATTCTTTGACACCGTACATCACACCATGGTCGGTGAGTGCCATACCTTTCATGCCGTCGGCAATAGCCAGGTCGACGAGCGCCGGTATCTTCGACTTTCCGTCAAGAACAGAGAAATCACTGTGGACGTGTAAATGAACAAATGGATTCATATAAGATTAAAATAATTTTTCTTTCAAAATTACTCATTAAATACAACCTATTCAAAAAATAGAGCCATTAGTTGTTAACATTCGAGCCTCTTCCCTCGTTAAATATTGCTAATATGCAATTCGCAATTTGTGCCTTCTATTTTTTTGCAGTTAATTTGAATAAAAAAATTGAGTTATGAAAATAGCCGTTATTCTAATCCTTTTAGGGCAAGCATATATTTCGTGGCGCACTTTTAAGATTCTTCCATTCCCTGTTTGGGGCAAGTGGGTGGTGGCGCTGTTGATGCTGATGGCGCTTGTGGCACTGATTCTGCGCTTTGTGCGACAATTCCAGGGCATGTCGAGCCTACTGCTTGACACGGTGTTATACGATGTGGGCACATCGTGGCTGGTGGTGCTGCTTTACTTGGTCTTGGCTTTTGCTGTGATGGATATAGGTGTGGCTACGCACTTGATTCCGAAGGGATTCAACCACCATTCGGCGAAGGCTTCGATGGTGGTGTTTGGTGCGGTGTTTGCTCTGATGGTTTACGGCTACGTTAATTATAATGCGAAGAGGCGGGTGGAACTGAACTTCACCACATCAAAATCGCTGCCCAAGCCTCTGAAATTGGTGCTGCTCAGCGATGTGCATTTGGGCTACCATATCGGAAAACAGGAGTTTGCGAAATGGGTGGATATGATTAATGCCGAGAATCCTGATTTGATACTGATAGCAGGTGATATTGTGGACATCAGCCTCTACCCTATCAGAAAACAGAGGTTTGAGGAAGAGTTCCACCGACTTAAAGTGCCTATTTATGCTTGCTATGGTAATCACGAATATTTCAGTAATATAGACGAGGTGAAAAAGTTCTATGATTTGGCTGGAATACACCTATTGAAAGACTCTGCCGTGGAGGTGGCTGGAATCAATATTGTGGGGCGTGACGACCGAATGAATGGGCATAGAGCCACGCTGCACTCGCTGATGCAATCGGTGGACAAATCAAAGTTCACCCTGCTGCTCGACCACCAACCATTTCACCTTGAGCAAGCAGAGCGTGAAAAGGTGGATTTCCAGTTTAGCGGACATACCCATCAGGGGCAAGTGTTCCCGGTGAGTTTGATTACTGGAGCAATGTATGAGAAAGACCATGGTGCACACCAAAGAGGCAACACCCAATACTATATCAGTTCAGGCATTGGAATTTGGGGAGGAAAGTTCCGCATTGGCACAAATTCAGAATATGTGGTGGCGACAATCAGTCCTGCCAAAAATTGAAGTGAGCGGCAGGTTGTGAACTGCCGTTTATCCCAAATCTGCCGATTTGGGTTTATACGAACGGATTGCCGAGTCGCTCATCTTCCACGGTTGTGGTTGGTCCGTGTCCGGGTGCCAAGATGGTTTCGCCGGGCAGCACGAATAGCCGTGATTTGATGCTCTCGGTCAGCGTGTGCATATTGCCACCGGGCAGATCTGTGCGGCCCACGCTGTGCTGGAAAATGGTGTCGCCCACAAAGGCAACGTCCTCTTGTGGAATATAGTAAGTCAAGCCTCCTTCGGTGTGGCCGGGAGTGGCAAGCACTTGAATCTTGTCATTGCCAAGGGTGAGTTCGTCACCTTGCTTGAGGTCGTGGTCGATGGTGAGTGGCTGTGGCGAAATTCGCAAATGAAACATTGTGGCTTGACCTGTGAGCGATTGAGCCAGCATATCATCATTTTTCGATCCATACACTTGTGCGCCAAATTTTTCGGCAGTCCATCGCGCGGAGCAAGCGTGGTCTATGTGCGAGTGTGTCAGGAGCACATATTTCACGCTTAGATTCTCTTGCTTAACCACATCTTCCACCTCTTGACGCTCGCTCTCGTCCATCATGCCGGGGTCGATGATTGCAGCCTCAAGTGTGGTTTCGTCCCAAATAATGTATATGTTTTCGCCGAAAAGTCGGGTGGTGACAATGCTTGTTTTCATTTCGCAGGAATGATTATAAAGGTAAATAAACCACTTTTTTTGTATCGAAGAAAGGCTCTTTGAAATAACTTTTCAGTTCATCGATGAGCACTTCGTCTTTAAACTTCTTAACCTCGTCCTTCAAATCGCCGCCTTTGAGGCAAATCAAGCCGTTTGGAATGGCATTGAAGTTGTCGGAAGAAATCAATCGGCGAACCAGCGGCACAATGTCAGCCAAGTCCATCACTGCCCTACTGACCACAAAATCGAATTTGCCTTTCACCTCCTTCACGTCGCCATGCTGGATTGTGACATTTGTCAATCCAGCCTTTTCTGCCACGTCTTGAGCCACTTTCAACTTCTTTCCGATCCTGTCGACAAGGTGGAATTGCACTTCGGGATAGAAAACAGCCAACGGAATGGCCGGGAAGCCGCCACCTGTGCCTAAGTCAAGCACTTTAGTGCCGGGTTGGAAGTTTACGAATTTCACGATGCCTAACGAGTGGAGCAGGTGGTTCACCTCAAGGTTTTCAATGTCTTTGCGTGAAATCACATTGATTTTACTGTTCCATTCGGGGTATAATTCTTCAAGCAGTTGGAATTGCTGTTGTTGCTTTTCCGACAGTTGTGGAAAGTATTTTAAAATTGCGTTCATTAATTCGGTTTAGAATCAGCCTCTTACAAAAGGGTGTTGATAATAGAATTTTCTTTCACATAGGGTGCCAACTCGGCAAATGGAATTAAGATGGTGGGCTCGGCATTGGCATCGACCGTCAGCTCTTGCGGCTTGTAACTCCACACGATTCCTTTGTCGTTGAAATAGAAGTTTGATGTGGCGGAGAGGTTGTAAATGTCGAAATAACCGATACTGTTCAGTTCTTCCTCGGTTTCCACCTTGTTTTGCTCCATCAGTTTGTTTTGCAGCAGTTGAGCTAGGTCGCTTGATGCTCCATCCACAAATTCGCCCATGTCCACCACGGCGCATTTCTCCATGTCGTAGTTGAAATAACTGTGCACTACCGAAGCCACTGCGTCTTTCTTCACGGTTTCCTCAAAGCACATAGAGAGGATGCCGTTGCGATTAAACACAGGGTAAACTTTCACGTCGATTTGAATATTCGATGTGGCAAGTGCGTCGTCTTCTTCGTTGCTCTCGGTTTCGCTCGACACGTTTTCCGCCAGTCGGTTTGCCACCAGTTGCTTGATAGCAGTGTCCACGTCAAGAGAGTCGCCGCCTTCAAGTGCGGTGGTGACAAAAAGTTTCACGAACTTATCGTCAATAGCCATTCCTTTATATGTGTCGGGAATAGAGAGTTCGGTGTTCACACTCACTTTGCAAATTTCGCCATTGCTGCGCTTGAAAGAAGATGTGTCGGCGTCTTTTTTTGCGCTGAAGGTTATTGAATCGCCACCAGATGATGCCCCATCGCCCTTTCCGCAACTTGCTACGGTGGCGAGTAAAAGCATACAGCCTAAAATTAATGGTATAGTTTTACGTATCATAAGAAATCAGATTTAATTTCAAACATAAAATTACACAAAAAAAATCACATTACAACTGAAAATGGCAAAGAATATTTATATTTTTTGATTGTAAAAAAAGCGTCAGGCTATTGCCCAACGCTTTTTTATGCGATTGCAGAAGTTGAAGATTATGCTTCAGCAGGTGCTTCAGCAGCTTCTTCAGCTGGAGCTTCTGTAGCGGCAGCCTCAGCAGCGGCAGCTGCTTCAGCTTCAGCCTTAGCGGCTGCGATTTCAGCTTTCTTCTTAGCCACAGCTTCAGCCTTAGCTTCGTTCTTCTTAGCTTCTTCTTCAAGACGCTTCTTTTGGTCAGCGCTCTTTGCGTTTGCCAAGTTAGCCTTTGCAGCTTCAATCTTAGCATCCTTTTCAGCCTTCCAAGCATCGAAACGCTTTTGAGCTTCTGCTTCATCGAACGCACCCTTCTTAACACCGCCTTGGAGATGCTTCATAAGCATTACGCCTTCGCGAGAAAGAATGTTACGAACTGTGTCGGTAGGAATTGCACCGCAATTCACCCAGTGAAGCGCTCTTTCGAAATTTAAACTTATTGTAGCAGGATTAGTATTAGGGTTATAAGAACCAATCCTTTCAATAAATCTACCATCTCGTGGTGCCCTGCTATCGGCTACGACAATTGGATAGAACGCATAGTCTTTGTGACCGTGGCGTTGTAATCTGATTTTAGTTGCCATAAAAAATAATAATAAATTAAGTTTAAATTGTTATATTCATAAAATGAAAGTGATTATCTCATGCGAGATGACCACTCTCACTTTGTTGTCCTGGAAGGATTCGAACCCTCACAAACGGAACCAGAATCCGGTGTGCTACCGTTACACCACAGGACAATTTTCATTTGCGTTGCAAAGGTAATACATTTTTTGGAAATGGCAAGCGATATATCCTATTTTTTATTTCGCTTTGCGCGATTTCTCGCCATTTCGCATGCCTTATTTGTACTTTTCGGGCAGAGAGTCGTGAATTACCTTAAAACTGTCGATCGACAGTGCCTTCAAGTCGTGGCCGTCTTCGGCTGGGAAAATGGGTTTGTGAATCATGATGCGGATTTTGCCCGGACGGATATTGAATGTGGAGCGAGGCATCACATCGTAGCTGCCATCAATGGTAATGGGCACTACTGGGAGGCTGAAGTCCACTGCGAGTTTGAACGCGCCCTTCTTGAATGGTCCCATTTTTCCAGTGTCGGTACGGCGGCCTTCGGGGAACACGCAAAGCGATACGCCTTTGTTCAGACGCTTCTTCGCATCGTCCATCGTTTTCTTCAAAGCTTTCGCATTGTGGGTGTCCACAAGAATCTGTCCCGACATTTGGCAAGCTGTGCCCACAAAAGGGATGTTGATGAGCGCGCGTCGCATCATCCAGCAGAAGTTATGCCCCAGATAGCCCGACAGAGCGAAAATATCGTATGCGCCTTGGTGGTTTGCCACAAACACGTAGGATTTGTTCTTGTCAATGTTTTCGCGTCCTTCCACTTTCACATCGATGAAAAACAGCCAACAGAAGCATCTGGCCCATAAAATGGTGCAGTAATATCCTGCCCAAGCCCTGTTGAACAAACTTGCCACCATGGTGAACAAGGCGGTAAGAATTGTGGCAACTAATATGATTGGTGCGGCGATAAGCCACTGGTAAATGCGGAACAAATAATTCATAATATAATATAAACGTCAACAGTATTCAAAAAATCCCGACAGCGCTGGTGCTGTTAGTTGGTGCAAAGGTAATAAAAAAATCGTGACCTTCCGAACGAACGCCACGATTTTATATAGAGGGTGATATTATTTACTTCGCTTCAGCTTCAGGAGCAATCAGCTTGTAGCCCTTGCCGTGAATGTTGATGATTTCGATAGATGGATCATCTTTCAAGTGCTTGCGCAACTTGGTGATGTACACGTCCATTGAACGGGCGTTGAAGTAGTTGTCGTCAATCCAGATGGTCTTCAATGCGAAGTTGCGTTCCAAAATCTCATTCACATGTGCGCAAAGCAGGCTGAGGAGTTCGCTCTCCTTGGTGGTGAGTTTTTCGGGCTTGTCGTCGGCGATAAGCACTTGCTTCTGGGTGTCGAAAGTGAACTTACCAATCTTATACATAGTGATTTCTTTGCCCTTTTTGCCCTTCACACGACGCAAAATAGCTTCAATACGCATCACCAATTCTTCCATGCTGAAAGGCTTGGTGATATAGTCGTCGGCTCCGATCTTGAAGCCTTCGAGGATATCTTCTTTCAAAGTTTTGGCAGTAAGGAAAATGATAGGCACCTCGCTGTTAACGGTGCGCACTTCCTGTGCCAATTGGAAACCATCTTTCTTTGGCATCATGATGTCGAACACGCAAATGTCGTATTTGCCTTTCAAAAATGCCTTATAGCCACTTTCACCATCTGCATACAAATCTACATTGTAGCCTTTTGCCTGCAAATACTCTCTTGTGAGCATGCCAAGATTCTCGTCATCTTCGCAAAGCAGAATTCTCAATTTTTCTTCCATAATCTAATTTATTTAAAAAGTGGTAATGTAATTATAAATGTCGTACCTTTATTTAATTCGCTTTCGGCTTTGATTGTGCCCTTAAACAGTTCAATCATTTTGCTCACATAAGCCAAGCCGAGTCCGAATCCCTTCACATCGTGTCGGTTTCCGGTATGAACGCGATAAAATTTTTCAAATATCTTTTTCAAATCCTCTTTCTTCATGCCTATGCCGTTGTCGCTGATGCGGATTTCGAGTTTTTCGTCGCCAATATTGCAAGTGGAGATCGACAACTCTGGAGCCACATCCTCGCGGCGGTATTTGATGGCGTTGTCAAGGAGGTTAAATATCACATTGGTGAAGTGCATCTCGTCAACATTCACAATCGAGTCTTCGGCAGAGAAGTCGGCGGTGATGTGGCCACCGAATTTTTCAGCCTTGATGCGGTAGGTGCTCACCACATTGTCGATGATGGCATGGGCATCAACATCTTTCAGGCGAATGGTGGCAGTGCCTCGGTCGAAAAGCGACATTTGTAGCACTTTTTCCACTTGGAATCGCAGGCGCTTCGTTTCGTCGGTAATCACTTGCGATACATGCTTCATCATCGTTGGACTTTTCAGCACGGTTTCGTCGTTGAGCATCTGCCCTGCCAGCGATATGGTGGAGATAGGTGTCTTAAACTCGTGCGTCATGTTGTTGATAAAGTCGTTTTTGATTTCGCTCAGTTTCTTCTGACGGAAAATCACTACAATGGTGTAGATGAAAATGAACATCAGAATGAATGTGAACACAAACGACGGAATCATAAACTTGATAGATGCATAGATGTAACTCGACTGCGTAGGGAAAAATACCTTCAGCACATTGCGCTTCGATTCGGGGTCTTTCGGGAACAGCACTGCAGAAAATACGCTGCGCTTATCGCCATCAGGTTCATAGCCAGCTGTGTGATACACGATGCCTTGCTGTGGGCTTTCCACCGCAAATTCGTATGGCACTTCCAAACCGTTGCCCTCCAATTCCCTCTTCAAGTAGATATTCACCCTTGCCGAATCAGCACGCTCCACAATGGGGCGGTCGCTCGCTTGGTTGAGAATGGATAGGATTACCTCGTTGAGCAACCCCTTCTGGTACAGGTACTGCCCTTTCAGAATGGCTTGCTGGTGCTTGTATTGCTCCGAGAGTTTGAAGTTGCCACTTCCGATTTCTGGCTTGGGGGCTGTCTTTTTGCCCAGGTTGTTTGTGTTGTCTGAAATCGTCCCTGTGATTTCCGACGGCAGGCGGTCGCCAAGTTCAAATTGATAACGCTCTGCCTCGTTTAAGTCTTGGTCGAGATAATATCGTGTTTCGTCTTGTTCCAGAGCGTCGGACACGGCGTACAGACTTCTTTTCACCGTTTCGGAAAATTGCTCATTTCGCATTCTCACCATGTCTTCCATATACATGATTTGAACGAACAAAAGTCCCATAATGGTGGAAGCCATCACTATCGTCAGAAGCCAAATTGTGGATTTCTTCATCTTACTGGAATTAACACTTTAACACTTTAACACTTATACTGCAACGTTAAAAAACTGCTACTTTGCCGAAAAACACGGTGTTTTCGTCTAAATTTTTAACATTACGCCCCAAAATTAACAATTAAATGTGAAATACAAAAATTTCCACAAATATTTTTTCAAAAAATTTCACACCACCCCCCCCAAATCCCCCACCACAATTAATAAATTCAGATAGCCACGAGTCGTCCGAAGCACCCGAAGCACCTGAAACACCTGAAACACCTGAAACACCTGAAACACCTGAAACACCTGAAACACTAATGTCTCTATTCATATATATTCCTTCATGCAAATATAATTAATGTGTGTGGAGAAATCTATTGTAAAAAGGTATTGTGGGTAAAATAAAGAGAGAGCCTTTTGGTGGAGGCTCTCTCTGTTTTAATTTATGGGGTGATGGGGGTTACTTGGTGAGGGGTGAATAGTCGCGGCTGTAGCGGAGCATCTGTTGGATGTAGCCTTCTTCGTATGAGATTTTTACATCGGTAATGTTGCCGTTGTTGTCCTTCACCAGTGTGTAAACTGGATTAACAAAGCCCTTGTATGGTGCGATATTGAGTTTTTCGTAGCGTGCCAAGATTTCCTTGTGGATTGCTGGGTCAACCTTCACACCGTAGGTTTCAACCAAGTCGCGACCAGCTTCAAAGTCGCCTTCACTCTTGATGCGCTGAATTTCAGCGAGCAGCTTGCCAAAGAGCTTGTGGAGCTTTTCGTAATCGTTGATGCGAACGAAAGTCTTTCCGTTGCGCTTCACATATTCAATCACGTTGTCGGCCTTACCTTCTTGATAGCACCATTCGCTGATGAGTTTGCGGTTGCGCATGTGTGCTTCCTCGATGTCCTTGCCTGGCTCGATTCGGGTGAGTTGGGTGAGCAGACCGTTCATAATATACTTGTAGTATTCAGCCTTGTAGGTGTCAGCATCTTTGAAAATGCCCAATTCAAGCAGTTTTGGATCTGCCATGTGATAGAGGGCGAACAAGTCGGCACGAGCCTCTTCAAGGGTTGAGCGGTAGTTTTTCAACGAACTTGCATCAACTCCTGGGAGCATTTGACCAGAAGCGTGACCTAAACATTCGTGAAGGTCGGTGTGGAGTTTGTCGGCGAGTGTGAGATATTTCTTCATCAATTCCACTTCCACATTGCTGTAAGCAAACTCTTCGTTGAAACCAGTGCCATTAGCCACCTCGTCGTAAGCATCGGTGATGTTTTCGATAGTCACCGACTTAGAGCCGTATTGTGCACGAATCCAGTTGCTGTTAGGCAAGTTGATACCGATTGGAGTGGCAGGATAACTATCGCCAGCCAAAATGGCTGCGGTAATCACCTTTGCGCTCACGCCTTTCACGTTTTGCTTCTTGAAACGGTTGTCAACAGGTGATGCGTTTTCAAAATATTGTGCATTGTTGCTGATAAGTGTAGTGCGGTGTGAAGCCTCCTTGTTTCGGAAGTTCACCAAAGCTTCCCATGCGCCAGTCATCGACAGAGGGTCGCCATAGTTTTCGATGAAACCGTTGACGAAGTCAACATCGCTCTTGGTTTCCTGTGCCCACAAGATAGAATATTCATCAAATGTGCGCAATGAGCCTGTGACATAGAAATCAATCAATTTTTGAATATATGCCTTTTGTGCTTCGTTTTCGGCATAATTCATGGCTTCCTTCAAATTGTCAACAATCTTGGTGATGGCTTCAGAGTAAAGACCGCCCACTTTGTAAACTTTCTCTACCACTTTACCGTTCTCTTTCACCACCTTAGCGTTAAGTCCGTAAGAAATAGGAGTCTTGTCGTTAGGGTCTTTGATAGCCTTGTAATAGTCTTCCACTTCCTTTTGCGTTACGCCTTCGTAAAGGTTGTTAGCAGATGTGGTGATGAGGTCTTGGCCGGCAGCGAGATTCACACTCTTAGCCATAAACGCCTTGTCGAAAATCACTCGATCCATCACTTTGAGGAAAGAGGCGACAGATTGTCCCTTAGCCAATGGCAATTTTGATTGAGGCAAAGCCTTCACACTTGCGTTGAAAAATTCTTCGGTAAATTCTGGGGTGAACTTATCCTTAGAATAGTGATGGTGAATGCCGTTTGCAAACCACACTTGCTTCAAGTATTTTTCCAAAGCCTTGAAATCGGCATTGTTCTTGTCGCCCTTGTAGCTGGTGTAGAGCGCTTCAAGGGTTTGACGCACCTGAAGATTATACTTGCAGTTCTGGTCTGTGAGAATGTCGCGACCTTGCAAAGCTGCTTCGGTGAGGTAGTAAACAAGTTTCTTTTGATTTAAAGAAAGGTCGGCAAATCCAGGCACTTGATAACGCAGTACCTGAATGTCGGCAAAACTATCGACGTTGTAGTCGAACTTATTTCCTTGTGCCATAGTTGCTATTGATGCCAATGCCACCAGTGCGGCGGCGATAAAGGTTTTCTTCATAATCTATTGCATTAAAAAATTAATTATTCCACGTAAAGCACTAATCCCTTCAGGTATTCGCCTTCGGGGTGGTAGATGTTGATAGGGTGGTCGGCAGGCTGGGTGAGTTGATGCAAGATGCGCACCTTGCGACGCGACATTGCCGCCGCGCTGAACACTGCCAGCCGGAATTGCTCCTTGTTCACAGCTTGTGAGCAAGAGAATGTGAACAATATGCCACCCGGTTTGATTTTTTCAAATGCCTTTGCGTTGAGTTTGCGATAACCAATCAGAGCATTACGCAATGCACTTTTATGCTTTGCGAATGCTGGAGGGTCGAGCACAATAAGGTCGTAGTCGCTTCCCATTTCGTCGAGGTATTTGAAAGCATCGATGGCAAACGACTTGTGACGTTCGCAATTCGGAAAGTTCAATTCCACATTAGCATCGGTGAGCGAAATTGCCTTTGCGGAACTATCCACTGAGTGAACAAGCTCGGCACCGCCACGCAGGGCGTAGAACGAAAATCCACCAGTGTAGCAGAACATGTTGAGCACTTTTCGGCCTGTGGCGTAATGCTCAAGAAGCGATCGGTTCTCGCGTTGGTCAACGAAGAACCCCGTCTTTTGGCCGCGGAGCCAATCGACATGAAATTTCAAACCATTCTCCATTGCCACATCTGTGTCGTACTCCCCTACTATGTATTCGTTTTGAGGATCGAGCTGTGCCTTATAGGGCAAGGTGGTTTCGCTCTTGTAATACACATTCTTCACCACGCCATTGGGCAACTGGGTGAGAGCGTCGGCAATCAGGTTGCGCGCGAAGTGCATACCTGGAGAGTGGGCTTGCATCACAGCCGTAGATCCGTAAATGTCGACTACCAAGCCCGGCAAGAAATCGCCTTCGCCATGCACCAGGCGGAAAGCATTGTTGTCGGGGCGGCTCAATCCGAGAGCCTGACGCATCTTGAAAGCCTCGGTGAGGCGCTTCACAAAAAATGCGGAGTCGATTTCTGTGTCGTCGAAAGTGAGAATACGCACGGCGATGCTGCCAATCTGGTAGTGTCCGTTGCCGATGAGGTTGCCCTCGTGGTCGTAAACGGTCACCAAGTCACCTTCTTCTATGTTGTCCATGCGAGCAATTGCCCCAGAGAAAACCCAGGGGTGAAATCGCTTGAGCGATTCCTCTTTACCTCGCTTTAATATCACGCGTTTGTAAACCATCTGTTATTTAATAAAGAATCGGTAAATATCGTTAGCATTGGCAAACAGCAAGAGCGCTATCAAGAACACCATGCCTGCGGTTTGCGCCCATTCCATAAATTTCTCGCTTGGCTTGCGGCGAGTTATCATCTCGTAGAGCAAGAACAGCACATGTCCGCCGTCGAGGGCTGGAATAGGAAGAATGTTCATAAAGGCAAGAATCACAGAAAGGAATGCGGTAATGCTCCAGAAACTGTACCAGTCCCATTCCTCTGGGAAAATGTGGCCGATAGAACCAAAACCGCCCAAATTCTTTGCACCCTCTTTCGAGAACACCGTCTTAAACGCTTTCACATAACTTACCAGTTGAGAGCATCCCATCTCGATGCCACGAGGCACCGACTGGAAGAATGAATAACTGTGTTGCTCGGTTTTGAAGAGTTTTGACACGTCGGCAAGCACCTCGAAACCAAGTTTGCCATCGCCGTCAACCTCTGCTTGTGTGGTGACGGTTTTTTCACCACGAATAAGCTGCACGGGAATGGTCTTTCCGCTATTTTTCTTAAGTTGTTCGGTGAATTGTGTGAACGATGGTGTGGCCACGCCATTCACAGCCACCAGCTTGTCACCCTCTTGGAAACCAGCTTTCTCTGCACCAGTGCCAGGCATTGTAGCCTTCACAATGGTAGGCACATTGCACGACATGAATGGCTCGCCGTTTTCAAGGTCGCTATTCACTTGCAGCACAAACTGGTCGGGGATTGAAATCGTAACGGTATCTTTCTTGCCACGAAGCACTTTCACCTCTTTAGCCATAGCAATTTTCAGCTGGTCGCTGTCGAAATAGCGCACAGCGTCGCCATCAGCCATCAGAGGAATATCGTTGTCTTGAAAACCTGCCTTGTGGGCGGTTTCGCTATAAGTGATGCCTTCGGTTGCGCTTGTGAATGGAAGATATTGCTCGCCCCAGTACCATACCATACCAGCATAGATGAAGATGGCAAGGAGAAAATTGTTGAGCACGCCGCCCACCATAATCAGGAGTCGCTTCCAAGTGGCTTGTGTTCTAAATTCCCATGGTTGTGGCTCACTCGAAAGTTTGTCGGCACCTTGAGTTTCGTCGATCATACCAGCGATGGCGCAATAGCCGCCCAATGGCAGCCAGCCTAAACCATACTCGGTGTCGCGCCAAGTGGCTTTCTTGCTGGAGGACTCTTTTTCAGTCTCAACGCTCTTCGACTCATAAACTGCGCCTTTGCTGGTGCGAAGCACGCTTACTTTCTTCGTTTTAGGAAGCCAAGCCATCAGTGTGACCCATGGATTAAAGAAAAGGTAGAATTTTTCTACTTTCACGCCGAAGATTCTTGCCCACATATAGTGGCCAAATTCGTGGATAAACACCAGCAAACTCAGCGAAAGTATCAGTTCAAATGCTTTTAACCAAAATGTGTTCATTTCTTGTAGTTCTCTTACTTGATTAATGATGAGGCATAGGCACGCGCTTCGGCATTGCTATTCACATAGTCGTCGTATGCAGGGGTTTCCACGAATGGAGCCCAAGCGAGTGTCTGCTCAATGATTTTATAGATGTCTGTAAATTTTATTTGATTGTTAAGGAAAGCAGCCACGGCAATCTCGTTGGCGGCATTCACCACACAGGCTGCGTTACCACCACGGTCGGCGGCTTCGTAGGCAGTGTTCAAGAGCGGGAATTTCTCAAAGTCGGGAAGTTCGAACGTAAGGTTGCAGTAGTCTGCCACTGTCATTTTCTTGCAGTTCGAAGCCAGTCGGCCAGGCAATCCCAATGCGTAGCGGATTGGCAAGCGCATGTCGGGCAATCCCAGTTGCGCTTTCACCGAACCGTCTTTAAATTCCACCATAGAGTGAACGATTGACTGGGGGTGCACCACTATTTCAATATCGCGCTGCGACACGTTGTAGAGCCACTTCGCCTCTATCATTTCAAAGCCCTTGTTCATCATCGAAGCAGAGTCGATGGTGATTTTGGCTCCCATACTCCAGTTGGGGTGCTTCAGCGCGTCGGCGGCTGTCACATACTCCAACTGCTCTTTCGAGAAAGTGCGGAACGGACCGCCTGATGCTGTGAGAATCAGTTTGTTGATATCTTGATGGCGTTCGCCCACCAGACATTGATAGAATGCACCATGCTCCGAATCCACAGGGTAAAGCACCGATTTTGAGGTGGCAAGCAAGCGTGTGATCAGGTCGCCAGCCACCACAAGGGTTTCCTTATTTGCCAAGGCTATTTTCTTGCCTGCGCCAATGGCTTTGATGGTAGGAGCCAGTCCACTATACCCCACCATTGCCGTCACCACCGTGTCGATTTCTGGGGCTGTCACACAATCTGCCACAGCTTGGTCGCCAGCCTGCACTTCAATGTCGGTGTCGGCCAAAGCAGTTTTCACTTTATCGTATAGAGCCTCGTTGGCAATCACCACCGTGTGAGGGCGGTACTTCAGGGCTTGCTCAATAAGCAAGTCTGCACTATTGTTTGCCACCAGCACCCACGCCTTAAATAGGTCGGGATATTCACTCACTATATCGAGCGTTTGTCGCCCGATAGAGCCTGTGCTGCCCATAATGGCTATATTTCTCATATCTTTCACTGAAAAATCCGTTTTATTCAATTTACAAAGATAATGCTTTGCCGTCGCATATTAAAATGAAAAAAACAACATTTTCAAAACAAATGCTGTTTTCTTCCACTTTTTATGAAATTTTATAGGCGGTTATTCTGTGCGTACTATTAGTGTGTCGTAGGCGAAGTGTACGTTAGGTGGCAGATGGGATTCGGCTTGGTAGTGGTAGCCGATGCCGTGGCACATGTGTGTGAAATATGTGACTTGTGGAGAAATCTGACTCACCACCTCAAGGGCTTGCTCTACAGTCATGTGGCTGTGGTGAGGACGATGGCGGAGCGCATTGATTACGAGCAGCGGAATGCCCTTCAACTTCTCTATTTCCTCTGGTGAGATATATGAGCAGTCGGTGATATAGGCAAGTGGCCCGATACGGTAGCCATTGATGAGTAGTTTGTCGTGCATCACAGGGATTGGCGTAACTTCCACATTTCCAACCATAAAAGGATTGTTGTCAATATCCACTAAATCAAGTCGTGGCACGCCCGGATAAGGATGCTTTGTAAAGCAGTATGGCAAATTGGTGCGCAACTGTTGGTTTACTTCCGGCCTTGCGTAAATGGGGAAAATATGGTTGAAACTGTAAGGCCGCAAGTCGTCGATGCCAGCCACGTGGTCGTAATGAATATGGGTCAAGAGCAGAGCGTCGAGATTGTCTGATGACGCTCGCAAAATTTGCTGTCGGAAATCTGGACCGCAGTCAATGAGAATGTTCATGCCCTTATAGCGCACAATGGCGGAAGCCCGCAGTCGTTTGTCTTTCTTGTCTTTTGACCGGCACACTTTGCAGTGGCAACCAATGGAAGGAACCCCCGTAGAGGTTCCTGTTCCGAGAAATTCTATTTCAAGTTCTGAATTGTAGCTCATCTGAATTGTTTCAAAATTCCGTCTTCAAAATGTAGAAACATGCCCCCGTCGTAATACCAGTATTCGCCCATTCCATCGTGTGATGGGGTGCGTACAATCTGTTTTGGCGATCCTTTAGCCATTCGGCACTCCATTTTGTTCATGCCTTCTGCCACCTTGCCTTTGGTGATGAGCAACCAGTTTTCGGGAGAAATCTCAGGAAATTCGTTGCGAGGATTTTTCAGCGAGAACATAGCGTCGAAATCCCTTGATTGGAGCGATTTCCCGCTTGAAATGCGCAGCATGGCTTGTTCATGTGTGTCGAGGGTGGTAAACACCACCTTCAGCGGCAGTGCATCGTCACCGGGCAACACGCTGTCCACCTTCACAGCGATATACTGACGGCGGTCAATCATCTGCTGAGTGCGAACGTCATACCACAATCGGGTGCGAACGTAAAGCGTTTTGCCCACGATTTGATGTGCAACGCTCTTCACCATGTCCTCATCAACCATAAATGGCACTTGGAAATTGGGTGAGAGTTCTTGAATCTCTTTGTTGGTGCAATAGCGGTATTCATTCACACCATCGGTGAATTTCAGTGTTACCACTGCCCTATTGTCGAGCACACTGCCAGTGACATAGCCTTTGTATGTGAGGCGAGTGCCAGCCAAACGGATTTGGTCGGGAGAGTATTTGTCGGAGTTCTCAAATATTAGGGAAATGCGGTCGTTGGTAACATAAAACTGCTTGCCTTGCTTCCACGAAGCCACCGAATCAAACTCGATTTTCAGCGACGATTGCACCGATGTGGCGGCGTAGTAGTCCTCCACCTTCTTCACATCTTTATCAGTCACCTTATCGGTGGTTTCGATGCCTGTACCGCAACCAGTGAGCCACAGCAGCGACATTCCTACCAATATTTCAATACTTGTTTTGTTCACTATTTTGATTATTTCTTGATGAGGGCGTAGGACGATAATGGAGCGAGAGTGCCAGTAAGCGTGCCTTTCTTCACTCTAAACACGGTGCCGTGCACTGCATCGGTGTATTTGCCATTAGGCAGGTTGGTTTTCATGCTTACTGCCACTTCGTTGCCACTCATGTTCACCAGCATTGCGCCTTTCTTGCCACGGCATACCTCGCCCACTTGTGCATCGGCTGAGTAGAAAAGTGCTTCAGGTTCGCTAGCCATGGCTTTGCGGAATTTGTTGGCGGCTGCCACTTCGGGGTGGATGAACTGGTCGTTGCCACGTGCACCCACTATGTTGTCGCCCCACACGTTGTCTTTTGTGCTGTTGTTTGGGCGAGAAAAGAACAGCGGAGTGCCGAATTGGCGAGCGGCGAGCCATGCCCATGCGGCGCGCACTTGGTCGAGGCTCAAGTCTGCCGATTCGTGTGCGTTGCAGTAAGTGTCGTGTGATTCCACCCAAGTGACCAGTTTTTTAGGTTCAACTGGGTGAAACCAGTTGCCTGCTTTTGTGGTGTCGAACTTGGCAGCCTTGAGTGCCTCACGCATAATGTAACCGTAGTTACTTGCCGTCAGTCCCATGTATTGGGCGTATTCTGTTTCTTTCACATTCTTGTCTTGAAGCACCTCGCCGTAGATGAACAGACTGTCTTCGGGCAACGCCATGCGAAGTCCTTTCACCGCCTTTCTGCCAGTAGCCACTTCCCAAAAGTCGTTTTCTGGGCTTTTGGGGTCTTTGGGGTCGCTTGGCAAACCGATGTGCTTGGCTGTGTCGTAGCGGAAACCACGGCAACCGCATTTGAGCAAATCGTTTACATACAGCATATAATAGTGCTGGAAGTCAGGGTTTTCGGTGTTTACGTCAGGCAGACCACCCATTTGACCTGTGGTGCATTGCAGACGGTCGTTATAGTCTTTGATTTCGTTGAAACCATTGGCGTGGTAGAGGTTTTCGTGTCCGCCAACGGCAGCATCGAGCGCATCGCTGGTGCGTGTGTCGTCGATAGAAGTGTGGTTGGGGAGCACATCTACAATCACCCTCACGCCATATCGCTTCGCCTCGTCGCACATTGCCTTGAAATCGTCGCGAGTACCTAATTGATAATTACCGATTTTCCAGTCGGTGGGCTGGTAATGGTAATACCAATACCCTTTGCCAAACAGTTTGTTGCCACCGCCTTTGTCACCTTTGGTTTCGGTCACACATTGCTGTGCTGGAGATGTCTGCACCATAGTGAACCCAGCATCGGCAATGCTTTTCATATTCTCACGAATGGTGTTGAAACTCCAACTCCAAGCATGGAGAATCACATCATTGTTGGTTTGAACCTTGGCTTTTGGTTGGGCTGCCCACGAAGGCATTACCAAAGCACCTGCGCAAAAAGCGGCAAAAATCACACGTTTCATATCTTTATTCTTTAATAGTTTTTCACCACAAAGATAACAAATTTTCCATACCCATTCACTCCACTCCTCATTTTTTAACATCCTCTCACCTATGTATTCAGCAGACGTGATTACGAATGTTCGTATTGTTTGCTTAATTGGTGGGTTATTTGAAAGACGGAGTGAAAAAAAAAGAGGCACTCTGAATGATGAGTGCCTCTTTTTTATAGTATTGGAGTTGGATTATTTGTTTACTTGGAAACGGTTCCAGCCGTCTTTGAGGTGCATAGCCACTTGGTTGGCGGCTGCAAGACCAGCGTTGATGTTGGCTTCAGCAGTTTGTGCGCCCATCTTCTTAGGAGTGAAGAATACACGTTCTGGATATTTTTCTTCAAGTTCGGCAGCGATGTCGGGTTTCACGTCGGCTACGTAGCGAACGTCTTCACGAGCTGCGAGTGCTTCAGCGAGGCTTTCCTCGTCGATTACTTCCTTGCGGGCAGTGTTGATGAGCACACCGTTCTTTGGCATCAGTTCGATGAGGGCCTTGCCTACAGATTTCTTGGTCTGTGGAGTTGCAGGAATGTGGAGACTTACATATTGGTTGTTTTGGTAAAGTTCTTCCACGCTGTGAACAGGAGTGATGCCATCAGCGAGCATATCTTCGTCTTTCACCCAAGGGTCGAGAGCACTAACCTTCATGCCAAAGCCTTTGGCGATGCGTGCCACGTTGCGACCTACTTGACCGTAAGCGTGAATACCGAGAGTCTTGTCTTTCAGTTCTGTGCCGCTTGTGCCGTTGTAGCGATTACGAACCAAAGTAACGAGCATACCAAATACCAATTCAGCAACGGCGTTGCTGTTTTGGCCAGGGGTGTTCATCACGCAAATGCCGTGAGCGGTAGCTTCAGCGAGGTCGATGTTGTCGTAACCAGCACCAGCTCTAACCACCACCTTCAATTCCTTGGCAGCGTCCATCACTTCCTTGTCGACGATGTCGCTTCTCACAATAAGACCAGCACAATCTGCAATTGCATTAATCATGTCTTCTTTTGTGCCTTTTTCTACGAGCACCATTTCATGACCAGCTGCTTCGAGTACTTCCTTGATGCCTTTAACTGCCACGGGGGCGAATGGCTTGCTTGTTGCAACTAAAACTTTCATAGTCGTGTAATCGTTTTTTAATGTTTATGTTAGCGAAATAGTAGAAGCCCTCAATTTGGAGAAACTTTATATTATATATAATGTGTCACCATTTTGAGGGGCGGATGCGAAACAATCGTATCCCTACTTTTTCGTGGTTTATTTTATTTGTTTTCGAATTCCTTCATTGCTTCAACAAGCACCTTCACACTTTCGAGTGGGAGTGCGTTGTAGAGAGATGCGCGGAAACCGCCTACTGAACGATGGCCCTTGATGCCAACGATACCCTTAGTGCTGGCAAAGTCGATGAAGTCTTTTTCGAGTTCCTTATATTCTGGCTTCATTACGAAGCAAACGTTCATGATTGAACGGCTGTCTTCTCTAACTGTGCCAACGAACATCTTGCTTGAGTCGATTGCGTCGTAAAGAACAGCAGCCTTTTCTTCGTCCATCTTCTGGAGCACCTTCACGCCACCGAGTGATTTATACCACTTCAAGGTCTGGAGTGCACTGTAGATTGGGAGCACTGGAGGGGTGTTGAACATTGAACCCTTCTTGATGTGGGTTTCGTAGTTGAGCATTGTTGGGATTTTGCGGTCAACCTTGCCGAGAGCGTCGGTTCTGACGATAGCGAAAGTCACACCAGCAGGAGAAACGTTCTTCTGTGCGCCACCATAGATGATATCGTATTTTGAAACGTCGATAGGACGAGAGAAAATGTCACTTGACATATCAGCCACCATGCGAACAGGCACATCAGGATCGGTGCGAAGTTCGGTACCGTAGATGGTGTTGTTGGTGGTAATGTGGAGGTAATCTACATCGGTAGGCACATTTTCAATCTTTGGATAGTAGGTGTAGTTTGCTTCTTCGCTTGAGGCCAAAACATCAACTTCGCCAAACAATTTAGCTTCCTTGATAGCTTTGTGAGCCCATGTGCCAGAATCAATGTAAGCGGCTTTAGTTTTCAACAAGTTGTATGGCACCATGCAGAATTGAGTGCTTGCACCACCACCCACGAAGATCACTTCGTAGCCTTCAGGAATGTCGAGCAACTCTTTGAAGAGGGCTTGGACTTCGTCCATCACTGCAACAAATTCTTTACTGCGGTGAGAAATTTCAAGAATTGAAAGTCCAGTACCTGCGAAATCACGAATAGCTTCAATGGTGTTGTCAATAGTGTATTGACTCATGATTGAAGGACCTGCATAAAAATTGTGCTTCTTCATAACTCTAATTATGTTTAAGTTTTGATGTTGATAATATTTTTTGTCGTTTTGTCATGCGACACACAAATTTAGGCATTTTTTTTGATTAAAAAAGAGAAAAGTCATCAGAAATTAGTGTATTTTGTTAGAAATTTGATTTTTAACATAAATAAACACACTATTTGTGGATTTAATGGGAAATGTATAACTTTGCAATGCAAAAAAATGTTTTGATTTTGTTTTGTGAATGGCATAAAACAATCTTAAAAAAGGTGTGATTTCAGTAAAAATATCAACCCCAATTATAGCAAACCATAATGATAGAAATTGGCAAATATAATGATTTAAGAGTCAACCGTTTCGTTGATTTTGGACTATATCTTATCGACGATGAGGCAAACGAAGTGCTGCTTCCTAAACGCTACCTCACAGGCGAAGAACAGATTGACGACATGCTCCACGTGTTTGTGTATAACGATTCGGAAAACCGCCCTGTGGCAACCACCGAAACACCTTATGCCGTGGTGGGCAATTTTGCTTTGATGCGCGTGAATCAGGTGAACCAGGTGGGTGCTTTCCTCGATTGGGGGTTGGTGAACAAGGAATTGTTGGTGCCATTCCGTGAGCAGCGTGTGCGTATGCAAGCTGGTCGCAGCTATATAGTATATGTGTATATCGACGATGCCACAAAACGCATAGTGGCTTCTGCCAAACTCAACAAATTCCTCGACAACAAGATGCCACGCTTCTACCATCGCCAAAAGGTGAATGTGCTGGTGGTGCAGCGTACAGAGCTGGGCTATAAGGTGATTGTGGATAACTTGTTTTGGGGACTTCTTTACAGCAATGAGATATATGGCGACATCAATATTGGCGACCGTCGCACAGGTTTTATCAAGCAAGTGCGCGACGATGGAAAGATAGATGTGACGCTCGAAAAGATAGAAAAAGTGCGTGTCGATGACCTTGGCGAAGTGATAGAAAACTATCTTAAAAAGCACGGTGGCGAAATGGCACTCAACGACAAGAGCGACCCAAAAGACATCATGGACACCTTTAACTGCTCAAAAAAGGACTTCAAGAAGGCTTTAGGATTGCTTTACAAGCAGAAGAAAGTGACTTTGGGCGAGACTACCAAACTCGTGAAATAGCGACTCTCGTATGGACGCATTTGTTGACTTTTTCGTGCAATGGGGCTATTGGGGGCTTTTTGTGGGCTCGTTTATAGCAGGAAGCGTGATACCATTGAGCTCTGAGGCGATATTGGTGGTGTGCGTAGGTCCGTTGCATCTCGACCCATGGATTTGCCTTTGGGCTGCCCTCGCTGGCAATGTGGCTGGTGGAATGACCTGCTACTGGATGGGGCATTTGGGCAAAATGGAATGGATAGAGAAATATTGCCATGTGAAAAAAGAAAAGTTAGACCGCGCATCGGCGTGGGTACATAAGCGTGGCGCATGGATGGCGTTTTTCGCATTTATTCCCATTTTGGGCAGTGCCATCACGGTGGCTTTAGGTTTGCTTCGCGCCAATGTTTGGGGCACGGTGGCGGCAATGAGTGTGGGAAAATGGCTTAGATACGCCGCTGTGATTTGGGGAACGGAATTCGTGACTCAATACTTGTAATGTCACCTTGCTTCAAGTCGTACTGCCATGGGGAAACTTTCTGATAATATACTTACGGCGCTACAAGAGCGAATCCTCGTTCTTGATGGCGCAATGGGTACGCTTATTCAAAAGCGCGCGCTGAAAGAGCAAGATTTCGCATCAGGTGTTTTTAAAAATTGGATTGTGCCATTAAAGGGCAACTACGACATTCTGAATATCACACGCCCCGATGTGATTGCGGATATACATCAGCAGTATATCGACGCTGGGGCTGACATTATCACGACTAACACTTTCAACAGCAACCGTATTTCGCAATCCGATTACCGATGCGAGAAGTTTGCACACCAATTGGCTTATGAGGGTGCGACAATTGCGAAAGATGTGGCTGGTAAATGCTCCGAGCGCAAAGTGTGGGTGGCTGGAAGCGTTGGATCGATGAACAAAAGTTTGACGATGGACGCTTTTGGCGAAGGTGCTGATTTCACCCTTTTTGCCGATGCCTATTACGAACAAGTGAAGGCGCTGATGGAAGGAGGTGTTGACTTGCTGCTATTGGAAACTTGCTACGATGCGCTCAACTGCAAAGCTTCTCTGCACGCCATCAACCAACTTGAAAAAGAAAAGGAAACTATGGTACCGGTGATGGTGTCGGTTACCGTCAACAACCGTAGTGGCCGCACGTTTACAGGTCAAACGCTTGAGGAAATATACGCAAGCATTCAGCACTACCCTATCCTGTCGTTTGGTGTGAATTGCTCGTTTGGTGTGGCAAACATGCGCCCGATAATCGAACGAATAGCATCGCAAATCCCAAAGTATATCAGTTTTTACCCCAACGCAGGACTACCCAACGCCCTGGGCGAATACCACGACACCCCCGATTTCATCGCAAGCCACATCAAGTCAATGGCAAAAGACGGTCTGCTCAATATCGTTGGCGGCTGCTGCGGCACAACTCCCCAACATATCCAAAAAATCGCCCAATCCATAAAATCCTTACCACCCCATACCCCAAGCAACGGTTCATTGGGAAATTTCTGGGAATAGATTATGCATTGTTGCTGAATCGTGAATGGAATTAAAAACAAAAACATAAAAAAACAGCCTTGTGGCAACGTGGAATGCTTCGCTTTTGGCGGTGCGACTGTGCGCTTTGCGTCATTGGAAACGAGTTTCCATGCCGCCGACCACACAATCCCTCCGCCACCCTCTTACGAGGGCCTTCCACTTTGACCCAAGGATAAAAACCGCTCGCCGTTTCACGGCGAAAAACCCTTGATGATTAAATGGTTTCTTGGCTGGAAGCTGTTTCAAATTTAAAAGCAAATTGAAGTATACCAAAGGGAAGGTTCTTCTGGTGTGTTCCTAATGCGTTGATACATTGCTGTTTGCATTGAAACATGCCAAAGGCATGTCCCTACGTTATAATTCTTATTTGCGTTTTCGGATAATCGGATTTCTGAAGATTGGTTTTTCGCCGAAGGCGAGCGGTTTTTATCCTTTTGGCGATGCCACCGACCTCGTAAGAGGGCGGCGTTAGGGGTGTGGGGTGGCTGATTCAAGCTTCGGCTTGAAATCAGACATGCCGCAGCACTAACGACAGGTGCGAAGCACAGGTATCGCTAAAAGGCTGTTTTTTATGTTTTTGTTTCGGTGCCCCCAGTATTGAAATAATTTGCAATTTCAAGAAGCAACGCCACATAAAAATAAGAAAACGAGGGAACCTGTTGGGGTTTCCTCGTTTCTGTTGCGGAAAGGGAGGGATTCGAACCCTCGGTACCCGTAAGGGTACAACGGTTTTCGAGACCGTCCCGTTCGGCCACTCCGGCACCTTTCCAATATGTCTACAACTTCTTCAGTGATGCTATTGCGGCAGTTCTGTCTTCTGATTTGAAAACGTAGTTGCCAGCTACCACCATGTCAACTCCAGCCTCGGCTAATTTTGCGCCGGTTTCAGCATTTACGCCACCATCAACCTCAATGATGGCTTTGCTGCCTGTAACAGCAATGAGTTGGCGAAGTTCTTTTACTTTCTCTATTGTTCCAGAAATAAATTTCTGTCCTCCAAATCCAGGATTCACCGACATCAACAGCACCAAATCCACATCTTGCAGTATGTCTTTGAGCAAGCACACTGGAGTGGCGGGGTTGATTGATACACCAGCTTTCATGCCGGCATCGTGAATTTGCTGTATCACCCTGTTGAGGTGAACGCAGGCCTCGTAGTGAACCGTCATTATCTCTGCACCACAATCTTTCACTTCAGCCACAAACTTTTGAGGCTCAACAATCATCAGGTGCACATCTAATGGCTTCTGACAATGCTTATTCACATATTTCATCACGGGAAAACCGAATGAAATGTTGGGCACAAACACTCCGTCCATCACATCGAGGTGAAGCATATCAGCATCACTGGCATTGATAAATTCCAGTTCTTCAGCCAAATGGGCGAAATCTGCCGACAGAAGTGAAGGTGATACTTTCATATTATCCTTTCTTTGGTGAGCCTTTTAAGCCTTTATAAGCAATGTATAAAACAATAATTCCAAACAATGCAAAACCTGCGTAAGTGAGGTATTTGTTGTTGGCTTCGAGCTGAGCGTATAAATCTGGCTCTGCAACGAAAGTGCTTAACCACCAACCAAGAGCCGCCAATGCCACGTTCCAAATGCCAGCTCCAAGAGTGGTGAACACTGAGAACTTAAGGAAGCTCATGCGTGCCAAGCCAGCAGGAATTGAAATCAGCTGGCGTATGCCAGGAATCAAGCGTCCCAAGAATGTGGAGATTGAACCGTGGTCGGCAAAATACTTTTCCGCCTTTTCCACTTTCTCGGCATCAATCAAACACATGTGACCGATTCTACTGTTCGCGAAACCGTAAACCACAGGTCGGCCAATGAACATTGAAATGACATAATTCACACATGCGCCCACTAAAGCACCTAATGTGGCAACCAGCACCACCATCACCACGTTGATATTCGCATTACCTGCACCTGAACACGCAAAGTATGCGGCAGGAGGCACTACAATCTCGCTTGGGAATGGGATGAAGGAACTTTCAACAGCCATCAGCAAGAATATCAGTGTGTAACCCATATTGTCTTTAAACCAATTGTAGAGCGTTTGAGCGTCTAAATTAGGCATATAAACAATAACTGAGGCCACTAATGCCACCAATATGATTGCCCCAATGAGCAATTGAATTGTTTGCTTCTTCATCTTTTAATTCTGATTGCGAGTGCAAAGATACAAATAATCATTTAAATTTCATAGCCTAATTGGCGAAACATTTTGCAATATGCCTCAGCTTTTTTTTCTAAAGCCAGCGGATAGGCACGAGATGACGATGGCATTCTGAACAATTTAAACCGATGCCCGGCATATTCACACTCCACCATCTCTCCCATTTTGGGAACCTCCACGTTTGCCATCGAGGCTATCACGCCCGTGGCCTTCTCCCCTGCCGTAACCACCGCCTCAAGCGTTGGGCAAGTGGCGAAAAAAGCCTTCAAATCAATGGTTTCGACAATTTCAAGGAATTTGTCGCTTGCATTGTCTTTCAATCGTCGCACACGGTTGGCGGTATCATAGAGGGCGATATGCTGCTCCGTGAGGAAAGCCTTGATTTCTTCCAGACGATAGGTGCGCTGCTCCGCGTTGTAGAACTTGAAACGGTCGGCATAAAAAATATGCCCCATAATTTTCCACATATCGTTTGTCTTGTTAGGGTAGAAAAATTCCATCGCCCATCTGTTTGGCTTTGGCGGGAAAGTACCCAGCATCAGCACTCTTGCCCCATCTGGCAGAAATGGTGGAAATGGGTGACTCTCTATCGGTAATTTTTGCTTCATTATGCAATACATTATATAAATAATGTGCAAAGTTACACAATTCTTTAATTCAAAAAAAGTGGGGGTGATGCTGTCGATGATGTGTTTTTCTTGTTTCATTATATATGGAGTATTGCAAAAATGGTGGCGATGGCGATATATTTCTGCTATTTTTGAAATTATTTTGATTTTTTTCATAACTTTGTATTTCAATTAGTATGCTTTCAAACAACACAATTTCAATAATATGAATATCAGATTATTTCTTTCAATGGCATTTTTAGCCATCATCTTGGCTGGTTGTAGTACCCCAAAGGACATCACTTACATGCAAAATGCCGAAACACTCCCTCCCGAAGTGTTGAAAGCCACTGCGAAAATCAACGACCCTGTGATTATGTCGGGCGATTTGCTTCAAATCAGTGTTTCTGCCACTAATCCTGAATTGGTTAAGTTTTTCAACAAATCAGAAATGGTTGCTACCGGCTCTACCAGTAGCAACCCCGACAACCCAATGTTCTACTATCTTGTTGACAACAAAGGGTATATTGACTTTCCTGTTCTTGGTAAAATTTATGTAGTAGGTAAAACTCAAAGTGCAGTGGAAGCAGAAATCACCAACCTTATTTATCCTCGCTACCTTGCAGAAAAGCCAGGTGTGGAGGTGCGCTTCCAAAACTTCCAAGTTTTCACAATGGGTGAAGTGAACAGACCTGGTCTTATCAAATCAACCAATGGCCGCGTTACTATTCTTGAAGCTATTTCACAATCTGGCGATCTCACCATTCATGGCCGTCGTGATAATGTGATGGTGATTCACACCAATTCTGATGGTAGCCGTGAAGTGCAGCGTGTTAATCTTACCGATAAGAATCTTCTTATCTCGCCAGTTTACAATCTTCGTCAAAATGATGTGGTTTACGTAGAACCAAACGCTACCAAAAAGCGTTCTTCTTGGGCAATTCCACCAGCATGGCAATGGGGTACAAGTATTCTCAGCATTTCTCTGTCAATCGCTACCTTCGTTGTGACAGTTACCAAGTAATCTCTCCCCTTTTCGAGAAAACATAAAAAATCCCGCCCTCACATTATCGTGGAGGCGGGATTCTTAATTTACTTTACTATGTGTAGCGCGAGATTATGGGGTTAGTTGCGGAAAACCAATTCATCACCTACGCAGTCGATCACAATAGGTTTCTCCCTATCAATGTTTTGAGCAATGATGTCTTTCGACAATTTGTTCAATACCATATTCTGAATAACACGCTTTACAGGACGAGCACCAAATTCAGGGTCGTAGCCAGCTTTAGCGAGGAATGCAACAGCAGCATCGGTAGCTTCAAGAGTTATGCCATTCTTCGACAGCATCTTAGCCACTGCGCTGACTTGCAAGCGTACAATCTGTGCAATCTCGTTTTCGTCAAGAGGCGTGAACATAATGATTTCATCAATACGGTTCAAGAACTCTGGACGCATTTGAGCTTTCAACAAGTTGAACACCTCGTTTTGGGTCTTTTCAATCACCTCTGCCCTGTTCTGAGCATTAAGATGCTCGAAGCGCTCACGAATAATCTGACTGCCCAAGTTGCTGGTCATGATGATGATGGTGTTCTTGAAGTTGACGGTACGGCCCTTGTTGTCGGTGAGTCGGCCATCGTCGAGCACCTGAAGCAGAATGTTGAACACATCGGGGTGCGCCTTCTCTATCTCATCGAAAAGCACCACTGAATATGGTTTACGGCGCACTGCCTCAGTCAACTGACCGCCTTCGTCGTAGCCTACGTAGCCTGGAGGTGGACCAATCAAACGGCTCACACTGAACTTTTCTTGGTATTCACTCATATCAATACGAGTCATCATGTTCTCGTCGTTGAACATATAGTCGGCCAATGCCTTTGCCAACTCGGTTTTACCGACACCGGTGGTACCCAAGAAGATAAACGAACCGATAGGCTTGCGAGGGTCATTCAATCCTGCACGGCTACGCCTTACGGCATCGGAAATGGCACTGATAGCCTCGTTCTGACCTACAACACGTTTGTGCAACTCTTCTTCAAGGTGGAGCAACTTGTCTTTCTCGCTTTGGAGCATACGGCTCACTGGAATGCCTGTCCAGCGCGATACCACATCGGCGATGTCGTCGCTGTCAACTTCTTCCTTGATCATTGCCGTTTCGCCCTGCATTGATTTCAGTTGCTCTTGAATGGCTTTGTTGTCGTCTTCCTTTTGCTTGATTAAAGAATAACGGATTTCTGCCACACGGGCATAATCGCCATCGCGCTCGGCTCTTTCGGCTTCGAAGTTGAGTTGTTCGATGTCAATCTTATTCTGCTGAATGCGGTTGATAAGTTCCTTCTCGCTCTTCCACTTTGCCTTGTAGTCGTTTTCCTTGTCTTTCAACTCGGCGATTTCCTTTTCCACTTGAGCTACGTGTTGGGCATCGCCATCACGCTTAATGGCTGCACGCTCAATCTCGAGTTGGGCGATTTTACGAGTGGTCTCGTCAAGTTCTTCAGGCACGGAGTCCATTTCGATACGCAGCTTAGCAGCAGCCTCATCCACAAGGTCGATGGCCTTGTCGGGGAGGAAACGGTCGCTGATATAACGCTGGCTCAACTGCACAGCCGCTATAATGGCATCGTCTTTAATCCTCACCTTGTGGTGGTTCTCGTATTTCTCTTTCAAACCACGCAAAATGGCAATAGCGCTTTCTTCGTCAGGCTCATCAACCATCACCACTTGGAATCGGCGTTCGAGTGCCTTGTCTTGTTCGAAATACTTTTGGTATTCGTCGAGAGTGGTGGCACCGATACTACGCAATTCGCCACGGGCAAGGGCTGGTTTAAGAATGTTGGCAGCGTCCATTGCGCCACCGCTCTTACCAGCGCCCACAAGTGTGTGAATCTCATCGATGAACAAGATGATTTCGCCATTCGACGAGGTGATTTCGTTGATTACGGCTTTCAGTCGCTCTTCAAATTCGCCTTGATATTTAGCACCTGCAATCAGTGCGCCCATGTCCAAAGAGTAAACCTGTTTCTGACGAAGATTCTCAGGCACATCGCCTCTTACGATACGCTGTGCAAGACCTTCCACAATGGCTGTCTTACCCGTACCAGGCTCACCTATCAATATAGGGTTGTTCTTGGTTCTACGGCTCAAGATTTGAAGCACACGGCGGATTTCGTCGTCACGGCCGATAACCGGGTCGAGTTTGCCTTGCTGTGCGCGTTCGCAAAGGTTGATTGCATATTTCTTCAGAGCGTTGTACTGCTCTTCAGCACTTTGTCCAGTGGCTTTTCTGCCTTGGCGCAATTCGTTGATGGCCATCTTCAAGTCATCTTCTGTAGCGCCAGCGTCTTTCAGGATTTTGCTTGCTGGTGAGTTCACGGAAAGAAGCCCGACCAAAATGGCTTCAACGGTCACATACTGGTCGCCATTCTCCGTGGCGAAAGCATTGGCTTTTTCAAACACCTTATTGGAGTCGGAACTGAGGTAAGGCTCACCTCCGCTCACTTTTGGCAAGCGGCTCAACTGCTCGTCGAGGGAACGTTCAATCATGGTGGCAGCCACGTCCAACTTTTGGAAAACGAACTTCACAACCGAGTCGTCATCAGACATCACTGCTTTTAAGAGGTGAACAGGCTCCAACACCTGGTTCTGATTGCTTTGGGCAATCTGTACAGCTTTCTGCACTACCTCTTGCGATTTGATGGTAAAATTTTGAAAATTCATAATACATTTTCATGTGTTGTTTCACATGTCCTTTCACCACCCCTAATAGCAATTCCCATTCCCAACAAAAATCTCTGCCAAAATCAGCCATTCTGTCACTTTTACACAGGAGAAAGCGTGTCTAAAGCCACCAATAGACTGCACATTTTTTTTATATATCTATGTGGGAAATCTTTTCTATCTGTGTTGTCTATTAAGTTACAATATTTCTATTGCTATTGCGGCGCAGGCTTCGGCGTCGGCGAGGGCGTGGTGGTGGTTTGTTAAATCGTAGCCGCAGCGGGCGGCAATTACGTTAAGGGTGTGCTGACCTTTTGGCCAGACTTTGCGCGAGGCTGCGCATGTGCAGTAGAAATCGTAGTCGGGATAGTCCATTTGATAGACGCGGAAGACGGCTTTCAGGCAACTTTCGTCAAACGACTTGTTGTGTGCTACCAATGGCATATCTCCAATCATGGGCTCTATCTGTTTCCACACTTCGGGGAAGATTGGCGCGTCTTCTGTATCTGTGGCGCATAGGCCATGCACCTTGCTGCACCAGTAGTTGTAGTACTCTGGTTCGGGTTTTATGAGCGAGTAGTATTTGTCCACAATCTCACCACCTCTAACAATGACCACGCCAACAGAGCAAACGGATGAGCGCTCACTATTGGCTGTTTCAAAATCTATTGCTGCAAAATCTTGCATGGTTAATCAATGTTGTGCTTATTAATTTTTATGCAAATATAGCGATTTTGGTGCAAAGATATTGGCTGGGTGTGGCTTTTTCGTTCACACTTGCTCGTGCCTGCAAAAAAATATGCGGATTGCGCTAAGGAAAGTTGGGGATTGGCAAAAATCTGTGAAAAAACATATTTTTTCATAATTAGGAGTTTAAATATAGTGGATAATTGGTCAATTTTTAATAATTTTGTATTCTATTTTGCACAAATAGGCAGACTTGGTTGATTCATAAGCTGTTCGCAAAAAGTAGAGTCACGCCAAACAATGCCGAATTAACAAAACAAATATGGCTGATAAGAAACAAATTAAATCTGCTCTCATCTCCGTCTTCCACAAAGATGGTCTTGAAGAAATTTTAAAAGAGTTAAACAACAACGGTGTGAAACTCCTCTCTACTGGAGGTACTCAGAAGTTCATTCAAGAACTTGGCTACGAATGTGCAGCCGTTGAAGACCTCACAAGCTACCCTTCAATTTTGGGTGGCCGTGTAAAGACTCTTCACCCAAAGGTGTTCGGTGGCATTTTGAACCGTCGCGACAATGAAAGCGACCAGCAGCAAATTGCCCAATACGATATTCCTGAAATCGACCTCGTGATTGTGGATTTGTATCCATTTGAGGAAACCGTGGCAAGCGGTGCCGACGAATCGGCAATTATCGAGAAAATTGATATAGGTGGCATTTCACTGATTCGTGCTGCCGCTAAAAACTACAACGATGTGGTGATTGTGGCTTCCAAGGCGCAATACAAACCTCTCGTGAACGCTCTTAAGGAAAACGGCAATGCCGAAACCACTCTGGCTCAACGCCGCTGGTTTGCTAAAGAAGCGTTTGCGGTGTCGAGTGCCTACGACAGTCACATTTTCAACTATTTCGACGAAAACGAAAACAGTGCGCTTCGCCTTGCAGTGAATGGCAGCAAATCGCTCCGCTATGGCGAAAACCCTCACCAAAAGGGATTCTACTTTGGCGATTTCGATGCGATGTTCACTCAGCTCCACGGCAAGGAAATCAGCTACAACAACCTGCTCGACATCGATGCGGCTGTGAATCTGATTAACGATTTCGACGAAACCACTTTCGTGATTATGAAGCACAACAATGCTTGTGGCTTGGCTTCAAGAGAAAAACTGGTTGACGCATTCAATGCCGCTTTGGCTGGCGACCCTGTAAGCGCTTTCGGCGGTGTGCATGTCACCAACCGTGAAATCGACGCAGCCACAGCTGTAGAAATGAACAAGGTGTTTATCGAAGTGTGCATCGCTCCTGGCTACACCGACGAGGCACTTGCAATTTTGAAGCAGAAAAAGAACCGCGTGATTCTCGTGATGAAGGATTTCAAGGTTCCTGCTATTCAATGCCGCACAGTGCTCAACGGTGCTCTCGTTCAAGAGCGCGACACACACGTTGAAACCCCTGAAGAACTTCAACAATGCACCACTAAGGGCGTAACACCCGAACAAGTGGCCGACTTGCTGTTTGCCAACAAAGTGGTGAAGCACAGCAAGAGCAATTCGATTGTGCTTGCTAAAAACAAAATGCTCATTGCAAGCGGTGTGGGTGAAACCTCACGCGTTGACGCACTGAAGCACGCTATTGAAAAAGCCCACAACTTCAAGCACAACCTGCACGGAGCTGTGATGGCAAGCGATGCATTCTTCCCATTTGCCGACTGTGTGGAAATCGCACACAAAGAAGGCGTAGATGCAGTGATCCAACCTGGTGGTTCGGTTCGCGATGGCGAAAGCATCGACTACTGTAATAACAACGGAGTGGCAATGGTCATGACAGGCTACCGTCACTTCAAACACTAAAATATTTAAAAGACAAGAAAACACGACTATGGGATTTTTCTCATTCAGACAAGAAATAGCTGTCGATTTAGGTACAGCTAACACGATTATTATCCACAAAGATAAAATCGTGATTGATGAGCCATCTGTTGTCGCTCAAGATGCCAAGACTGGCAAGATGATTGCAGTTGGTGAAAAGGCTCGTGAAATGCACGGCAAGGTACACGAAGGCATTCGCACCATTCGTCCATTGCGCGATGGCGTAATCGCCGACTTTAATGCCGCCGAAATGATGATTCGTGGCATGATTAAGAAGGTGAGCAGCAAAAATGGCTGGATGTCGCCTTCGCTCACTATGGTTGTATGTATTCCTTCAGGCTCTACTGAAGTGGAAATTCGCGCCGTTCGCGACTCAAGCGAGCACGCTGGCGGCCGTGAGGTATATATGATTTACGAGCCAATGGCTGCCGCCCTTGGTATTGGTCTTGATGTGCTTGCCCCTGAAGGCAACATGATTGTTGATATAGGTGGTGGTACCACTGAAATCGCTGTGATTTCGCTTGGTGGTATCGTGAGCAACAAGAGCATTCGTATCGCTGGCGACGACCTCACAGAAGACATTATGGAACACATGCGCCGTGCACACAATGTGAAGGTGGGCGAACGCACTGCTGAACTTATCAAAATCAATGTAGGTTCTGCCCTTACCGAACTCGACAACCCACCCGAAGACTTCGTGGTACATGGTCCTCACCAGATGACAGCCCTCCCAATGGAAGTGCCCATCTCATACCAGGAGATTTGCCACTGTCTTGAAAAGTCGATTTCAAAGATTGAAGCAGCTGTGCTCAGCGCATTGGAGCAGACACCTCCTGAACTGTATGCCGACATTGTTCGCAACGGTGTGTACTTGGCTGGTGGTGGCGCATTGCTCCGCGGTCTTGACAAGCGTTTGCAAGACAAAATCGGTATTCCTTTCCACGTGGCTGAAGATCCACTGCACGCAGTGGCTAAGGGTACGGGTGTGGCTTTGCGCAACATCAAGCACTTCAAGTTCTTGAAACAATAATAAGAAACAGAATATCATTTCGCACGGGAAGGCAACGATTCGTCATTGCCTTCTTATGCGTATCTATAGGTATGCCCTTTCACACTTCAGCAAAATGCCGATGTTATGAATAATCTACTCCAATTTTTAGTTAAGCATATTCCGTGGTTTGTGTTTATCATTTATGTGATAATCAGCTGCGTACTGCTTTTTAGCAACAATCCGTTTCAGCAAAGCGTTTACCTTTCGTCGGCGAATGGTATCAGTGCCACTGTGTATGAAGGTTACAGCGGTGTGTCGTCATACTTCGGATTGAAATCGGTGAACGAGGACTTGCAGGCACGCAACACGGCATTAGAACTTGAAGTTGCTCAACTGAAAAAAGCGATCCACAACTATCAGTTGCAGATTCCCGACACGTCGGGCATTCTTGCAAGAAGTGGACGCAACTTTTCCTATGTGGTGGCGAATGTGATTAGTAACAGTGTGGCTCAACCAGCCAACTTCATCACCATCGACCGTGGTAGCGACGACGGCATCGTGCCAGAAATGGGCGTAGTCGGCCACAATGGCGTGGTAGGCATTGTGAATGTGGTGGGCAAGCACTCGGCACGCATCATCTCGCTCATCAATCCCTACACTCGCTTGTCGTGCAAGGTGAAGAAAAACAGCAAATTCGGCACTCTTATCTGGAATGGCGAGGATTATCGCTACGCCACATTGACCGAACTTCCTCGCGACGGCAGATATGCCAAAGGCGACAGCGTGGTGACCAGCGGCTATTCTTCATTGTTCCCCGAAGATATTATGGTGGGCGTGATAGTGGGCGAAGACAAGGCGATGTCGAGCAATTTCATGGCTATGAAAGTGAAATTGAGCACCGACTTCTCGCAACTGAAGAATGTGAGCGCGCTCAACAACAAGATGCGTGTGGAACTGAAAGCTTTAGAGACGAAAGACAATAACCCAAGCGGCACAAAGAAGGAGGAGAAAAAGTAATGGCAAAAACTACTGTTCAATTTATCATACTGTTTGTGATATTGGTTTTGGTGCAAGTGATTTTCAGCAAAATCATGCTGTTCAATGTAGCCACGCCCATTATCTTTATCTATTTGCTGCTTCGATTGCCCATCGGCTTATCGCTGAATGCCGTGTTCACCATCGCATTCTTTTCAGGATTGTCGATTGACGTGTTTAACGACACCCAAGGTATGAATGCATTGGCGTGTTTGCTGATAGCAGCCATTCGCACTAAAGTGTTCTACGCTTTTGTCACTCACGACGATGAGTCGAGCGCTATTATCCCTTCGTGTAAAAGTATCGGCACAGGCACATACTTGAAGTATGCTGGCACATTGATGCTCATCTACTGCTTCTTGATATTCTTTATCCAAGCATTCACATTCCAAAATGTGTTGCTCACGATCGCTCGCATATTCTGTAGTTTTGCCCTGTCGCTCATGCTGATTTACGGTATCGACAGTTTGGTGAACACACGCCGCGAGAAAAGATAGCATATAAAATCTGAAAAAAGCATTCTCTAAATGAGAAAAGATTATAACCTTGAAAAAAGGAAATACGTGATTGGTGGTTTCATCGTGGTGCTTGTGTGCATCTACGTGGTGAGACTTTTCATGCTTCAGATTATGGACGATTCCTATAAGGACAAATCTGACGGAAATGCCTATGTCCATAAAATGATTTACCCTTCGCGTGGCCTTATTTTCGACCGAAACGGTAAGTTGATTGTGTTTAATCAACCGTCATACGATTTAACCGTGATTTTGAAAGACGTTCAGCCTTTCGATACCGTGGACTTCTGCAACACACTTCAAATTACCCGACAGGAATTTGACGAACGCCTCGAAAAAGTGAGGGAAACGAAGAATTTCTATCGTGAGCAGGTGTTTCTCGCGCACATCGACCAGATGGACTACGGCAGAATACAGGAAAAACTGTATCGCTTCCCCGGATTCTCCATCGTTCAACGCATTGTGCGCGACTATACATTGCCCGTGGCTGCCAACATTCTTGGCGACATCAGAGAGGTGAACGCTAAAGAAGTGGAAAAAGACGACTACTACAACCCTGGCGACTATATTGGCGACATGGGATTGGAAAAGGAATATGAAAAGTATCTTCGTGGCGTGAAAGGCGAAGAAATTCTTATTCGCGACCATGTGGGCAGAATTAAGGGGCATTACGACAACGGCAAGCACGACATAAATCCACAAGCAGGCCACAATCTGAAATTGGGCATCGACCTCGACCTTCAGGAATACGGCGAAAAACTTATGCAGGGTAAGCGTGGTGCTATTGTGGCAATAGAGCCCGCCACTGGCGAAATCCTTGCTCTCGTCACATCCCCTACTTATAATCCCAAACTTCTTGTGGGCAAAGACCGCGGTAAAAACTACGCTCAACTGTTTCGCGACAACGATAAGCCCACATTCAACCGTGCCATTCAGGCGGCGTATCCTCCAGGCTCCACATTTAAGCCGTCGCAAGGTCTGATTTTACAGCAGGAAGGCATCATCACCGCCAGCACCATGTATCCTTGCCACCATGGTTTCGTGATCAGGGGTATGCGTGTCGGTTGTCACGGTCACGCCTCTCCGCTGAATTTAAGACCAGCCCTTACCACATCTTGTAATGCGTTTTTCTGTTGGGGTCTGCGTAACATGCTCAACAATCGAAAGTATGGCTCAATAGCGAATGCGTTCGACGTGTGGAAAAACCACTTGGTGAGCATGGGCTACGGCAAAAAACTTGGTGTGGACTTGCCATTTGAAAGCCGAGGCTTCCTCCCAAACTCAAAGTACTACAACGAGCATATCAAAGGTGGTTGGAATGCAAATACCATTATTTCCGTATCGATTGGACAAGGTGAAATTTTGGCGACACCGCTTCAGATTGCCAACCTTTGCGCCCTCATTGCCAACCGTGGATATTTCTACACACCCCACCTTGTGAAGAGGATTGAAGGCGTGGGCGTTTTGAAACGCTTCGCAACGAAACGCATTCCCACTATCGACCCAAAATACTATACCGAAGTGGTGGCTGGTATGCGTGGCGCTGTCATTGGCGGCACTTGCCGTAGGGCCAACATTGAAGGCATTGAAGTGTGTGGTAAGACTGGTACAGCCCAAAACCCACACGGTCGCGACCACTCTGCGTTCATGGGCTTCGCTCCAATGAACAATCCAAAAATCGCCGTAGCTGTGTATGTGGAAAATGGCGGTTTCGGTGCTGAATATGGTGTGCCGATTGGTAGTTTGATGATAGAGAAATATCTCAAGGGCGAGGTAAAACGCACTGAGATGGAAAATCAAATGATGAACTCAAGAATTAAATAATATAAAGTGAGTAGCAACGAAAAAAGCATATTCAAGTCGCTTGACTGGTTTACTATCGTGCTGTATTTGGTGATGACCATCTATGGTGCTATCAGCATCTATGCCGCTAAATACAGTTTTGAGCAAACCAGCCTGTTTAGCTTCGACACATACTCTGGTAAGCAATTCTGCTGGATTATTCTTTCCCTTTGTTTGGGTTTTTCATTATTGCTGATCGACAGGCAGTTTTATGAAGCGTATGCCTACCCTATATATGGGTGTATGATTCTTCTGCTGGTGCTTACCATATTTGTTGCCCCTAACATTAAAGGTTCGCACTCGTGGATTACGTTAGGGCCTGTGAGTCTGCAACCGGCTGAGTTTGCGAAATTTGCCACGGCATTGGCATTGGCGAAGTTATTCAGTACTTACGGTTTCAGCCTCAATACTCCCAAGAATATGGCGATAGCCGTGGGTATCATCGTGCTGCCAATTCTGATTATCATTTTGCAGAACGAAACTGGGTCGGCTTTGGTTTATACCGCGCTGGTGTTTGTGCTGTATCGTGAGGGTATGACAGGGCTTGTGCTTTTTGCGGGTTTAGCTTCTGTTGTGATTTTTGTGATTGCGCTTAAATATTCCACTGTGCCATTTATGGACATCACGCTTGGTGAGTTTTGTGTGTTTATCTTACTGATGGTCATTATCGTGGGTATGCTTCATATCTATTGCAAGTCGCATGTTGCGGCGCGCAATGTTACTCTCGGTTATTTAGGTACTGGGGCGTTGGCACTTGGTGCGCATTATTTAGGTTGCGACATTCACGGCTACTTGTTCTTCTTCCCTGTTATTATCTGCTCGCTTATCTATCTGATATGGGAATTTTTCCGTATGAACAACAGGAAAATCCTTACCACCATCGGTTTTGCGATTGCTGGCATGTGCTTGCTTTTTACCGTGAATTTTGCGTTTAATGAGGTGCTGAAACCTCACCAGCAGATGCGTATCAAGGTGGCACTCGCTATTGAAGACGACGTGCGAGGCCAGGGCTACAATGTGAACCAAAGTAAAATTGCCATAGGTTCGGGCGGCTTGATGGGCAAAGGGTTCCTCAACGGCACACAAACCAAATTCGGCTATGTTCCAGAGCAGCACACCGACTTCATTTATTGCACCATCGGTGAAGAACAAGGCTTTGTGGGTTCGGTGGCTGTTCTTATTCTATTTCTTACCATGATACTTCGTGTTATCGCTATTGCCGAACGCCAGCACACAGCTTTTGCACGAGTTTATGCCTATTGTGTGGCATCGATACTCATATTCCACTTGAGCATTAATGTGGGAATGGTGATTGGACTATGCCCCGTTATCGGTATTCCTCTCCCCTTCTTCAGTTACGGCGGTTCATCGCTTTGGGGATTCACCATTCTTCTGTTTATTCTTCTCCGCATCGATGCTTCACGCTCCCAATACGGCGTGTGGTAATCCTCTCAAACAAAACATATATAAAATAACCACGAATTTTTCAGGAAATTCGTGGTTATTTTTATGGAGTGTATTCTTTAGAAATTTTACTTCAGTAGTGCTTTCACTTCTGTAACAAATTCGTCGGAAGTGAGGTTGTAGGGTAGCCAGTGGATGGGGAAGCCGCGGCGTTCCATGCCACGGAACCATGTCATTTGTCGCTTGGCGAATTGGTGAATGGCTGTTTCAAGTCCTGTAAACATTTCATCGTAAGTCAACTCCCCTATCACATGCTTGGTGATGTATTTGTATTCCAATCCGTAATAAATCAGGTCGTCGGGGGCTACGCCTTCCTCATCAATCAGTCGGCGCACTTCATCAACCATTCCTGCGTCAAGGCGTGCTTTCAAGCGGTCGGTAATACGCTGGCGGCGGTCGTCACGCGGTATGCTCACACCTATGGTTAACACATTTTCAAGCGGGTGTGGCTCGGTGGCGAGTTTGAGAGTGGGATTTTCGTGGTAATACACGCAAATCTCAATCGCACGGATAGCACGCTTGCAAGTGTCGATGTCGCTATTGTTGCGAAGCGTTTTGTATGTTTTGAGGATTTCGGTCAGTTCTTCCAGACTTTTTGTGGAGAGTTTTGCCCGCAACTCCTCGTTCTGAGGCACTGGTGGCAACTGAATACCTTTGAGCACACTCTCCACATACAGCCCCGTGCCGCCACAAAGAATCACCTGCTTGCCTCGGCTGCGGATTTCGTCGTAGCACTTCTGATAGTCGCGCAGAAATTCAAAAAGGTTGTATTTGTAGCCAGCAGGGCAAATGTCTATCATGTGGTAAGGCACATCGCCGTATTCTTCGAGGTCTTTTCCTGTTCCCAAGTCCATTCCCCTATACAGCTGGCGCGAGTCGGCACTGATGATTTCAGCATCAAGTGCCTTTGCCAATGCCACAGCCTTACCAGTCTTGCCCGAAGCCGTAGGTCCAGTTATCACAATCAAATCGGTCATCATATTAAGTGTTTGATACGAGCCCTTTCGATTTTATTTTTGTTGCAAGTTTGCTTTGAAGAAGTTCAAAACTCGTTGGTAAAGTGGAAGACGAATGCCGCAACCGTTGATGCTGTGGTTCATGTTGGGATAAATCATCATATCAAATTGATTGCCTTGACCGTGGAGCTTTGAGATATATTGCATAGAGTTGATTACATGCACATTATCGTCGGCGCTACCCCACATAATCAGCAGTTTGCCTTTCAGTTTGTCGGTGTTTTCGAGTGGTGCGCCATCGCGGTAGCCGTCAGGATTTTCCTGTGGAGTGCGCATGTATCGCTCTGCATAGATAGTATCGTAGAACTTCCATGAGGTGACAGGAGCGATTGCCACACCTGCTGCATAGTCGCTACCCGGAGTTGACATTGCCATCAGTGCCTCATAGCCACCGTAGCTCCAACCCCAAATGCCAATGTGCTTTGCATCAACGTATGGCAGACTTGCCATATATTTTGCGGCGGCAATTTGGTCGATACTTTCATATTTACCAAGCTTTTGATACACCACGCTCTGGAATGCCTTTTCACGGCCACCAGTGCCACGGCCATCTACACAGGCGATGATAAATCCTTGAGTTGCAAAATATTCTTGCCAGTCGAGGCTCCACTTGTTGAGCACTTGCTGTGAGCCTGGACCGCTGTACTGTTGCATAATCACTGGGTATTTCTTGTTGGGGTCGAAATCCACAGGTTTGATAATGTAGCCATTAAGCTTGTAACCATCGCTTTCCACGGTGATAAATTCGCGTTGTGGAACAGTTGGAGCGGTATATTTTTCGGCAAACTCGCGGTTAAGTTCCAAATCGCGCACCTTTTTGCCGTTCACGTTATAGATGGCGTATTGGTTTGGAATGCGTTGTGAGCTGAATGTGCGAATGTAGTATTTGAAATTGCTGTTGAATTTTGCGCTGTATGTGCCATCGCCATCGGTAAGGGCGGTCACTTTGCCAGCAGCGTCAACACTTTCCACCATGCGATTGAGCGGACCATTGGTGCGCTGATAGAAGAATTGTTTGCGCGCCTTGTCGTAACCGTAAAATTCGGTCACATTTTCGTTGCCCGAAGTGAGTTGCTTGATCAATTTTCCATCGTAGGCATATTGATAAAGGTGCATATAACCCGACTTTTCGCTTGGCATCACAAAGAATGTGTCGTAATACATCACATCGTTGGCGCTCTTGCTGTCGATCCATGAAGTGGATTGCTCGGCATACACCTCGGTTGCCTGAGCGGTGGCAGGATTTACTGCGTAGATATGCAAATAGTTTTGGGTGCGGTTAAGCGTGCTCACCATCAAGCGATCGTCTTGTGTGCCGTAATCAATGTGTGGCACGTAGTCATTGTCGGTGATGGGGAGATTCATTTTTTGCAGACGGCTGGTGGCCAAATCATAAGCCATAACGCTCACCACCGAGTTTTTCTCGCCAGCCACTGGATATTTGTAGTCATAGCTGCCTGGGTAGAGTGAATAGTCCTTGTTGGGGTGGCAATCGCCCTCATACATAGTCATGGAATACATAGGCACTTGGCTTTCATCGAAGCGGATAAACGCCAGAGTGTTGCTGCTTGGCGACCATTTCAGAGAGTTGAGAATGCCAAACTCCTCTTGGTAAACCCAATCGGGCACGCCGTTGATAATCTTGTTTTTCTCACCGTCGGTGGTCACAGTGGTAATAGAGCCGTCGGCAAGGTTTTTGATATATACATTGTTATTCTTCACGAAAGCCACTTTCTGGTTGTCGGGGCTGAGCGTAGCAATCTCTTCCCCACCTTCGTCGGTGAGCTTGGCGATGCGTTGGCTCTTCACGTCGTACACATAGTAGTCGGCAATGTAGGAATAGCGATAAATCATCTTGGTGTCGGTGTGCAAGAGAATCTTTGTTTCGTCGTTGCTCATCTCGTAGCCGTCCCAATCGGTGATTTTACAGCCTTTCAGTTCCTCGCTGTTAAAAATAGTGGTTTCGTTGGCTTCGTTCTTATACGCAATGCGGAAGATTTTCGAGCCATCGGTGCTCTTTTGATAATAATACTCACCGTTTAGTGCCTTTTGTGTGGCAGCGATGCCATAAGGACGGTATGAAAGAACGAAATCGCTCAGTTCAAGCGCAGATGCGCCAAATGTTGTGGAGGTGGCAATAAATGCCCCAGCTAATATTTTACTTATTGTTCTCATACATAATTATGTTTATTATACAAAATTACGAAACTTTTCGATACCACCGAACAAATTCTATGAAATCATGAAAACATACTAAAAATGATACGCCCTATTCGATTGTTTTTGTAACTTTGCAGTTAGAAAACGCTAAAAACACATTATAAATTATGATGATAAAACAAATTCCTGTTCTACTGATTACAGGCTATCTTGGCAGTGGCAAGACCACTCTTCTCAACAGAATTTTGAACAACAAGCGTGGCATTAAGTTTGCCGTGATTGTAAACGATATTGGCGAAGTGAACATTGATGCCAACTTGATTGAACAAGGAGGCGTGGTGGGCAAAAAAGACGATAGTCTTGTAGCTCTACAAAATGGTTGCATCTGCTGCACGCTGAAAATGGATCTCGTGGAGCAACTTCACGACATCACTTGCATGGATAAGTTCGACTACATCGCGATTGAGGCAAGCGGCATTTGCGAACCTGAACCTATTGCTCAAACCATCTGCTCTATTCCGCAAATGGGAAAGAAATATCTTGAAAACGGATTGGCACGCCTCGATTGCATCGTGACCGTGGTCGATGCGCTGCGTATGCGTGATGAGTTTGGCTGCGGCGACGACTTGATGAAGAAGCATATCGGTGAGGAGGATATTGAAAACCTCGTTATCCAACAAGTGGAATTTTGCAACAAGATTCTCTTGAATAAGGTGGATGAAGTTTCACCTGAAGAACTTGACCGTATCAAGAAGATTATCCGTGCGCTCCAGCCCAAAGCAGAGATTTTGGAATGTAACTATGGCGATGTGGATTTCGACAAGATTCTCCACACAGGCTTGTTCAATTTTGAAAAGGTGGTTACTTCTGCCACATGGATTCGCGAACTCGAAGGCCATCACGATGAGGATGAGCATGAGCACGAAGAAGAACACGAGCATGAACATGATCATGAACACGAAGACCACGAACATCATCACCACGACCATGACCACGAGGAAGATGAAGAAGGTCATCACCATCACGGACATCACCACCATCATCACCACGATGAGGGCGAAGCTGAGGAATATGGTATCGGAACATTCGTGTACTACCGCCGCCCAGCGTTCAACTTGGAGAATTTCGACCACTTCGTGGCTACCAAATGGCCAAAGAATGTGATTCGTGCAAAGGGCGTGTGCTATTTCACCGACGAACCCGACATGTGCTACCTATTTGAGCAAGCAGGTCAGCAAAAAACGATTCGTCAGGCAGGTAAATTCTATGCCACAATGCCTGAAAACGAACTGCAACGAATGCTCGACACCGATCCAACTTTGCGCCGTGATTGGGACGAGACCTACGGCGACCGTATGCAAAAAATCGTATTCATCGGCCAAAACCTCGACAAGGAAGAAATCACACGCCTCCTCGACGAGTGCCTCGAATACTCTTTCTAATCTAATTTAGAAAATATACAACAAAAGGGTGCACCTACAAAATAGGCGCACCCTTTTGTTGTGCTTATGTGTGTGGGGAGATTATTTTGAGGTGGCCATGATTATGCATTTTGGCTCTACACCTGTGGTTGATTGCTTTTTTGCTTCTTCGGCATATTTTTTGAAGTCGGCATTATTTTTGTCCTTTATTACCTTAACGGTTGACAACGCAAATGGCTTCAATGAAGTAAACTCCGACACCGAAACCAGTTTTCCATCGAGCACAAATACTGCTTCACCAGAAAGGTAGTGGCTTGCATCTTCTGAAGAAGTGATGCTTTCGCCGTCTTTTAAGGGGCGGACAGACTGAAACACGCTCACCTTCTTCACGCCGCCCTTACTCGCCACATAGTCATCGGTAAGAATTACGTGCACGTTGGTGCCCTCACCTATGGTGTAGTTTGCTATGGTTTTGCCTTTGAGTTGTGAGCCGTCGAAGTTTTCCACTTTTTTGCCGTTGATGATGTAAGTGGGGGCTTTTACATTTTCTGCGGCAAGACATGCTACGCTAATGATAGCTATTGCCAAAAATAAAACTGTTCTTTTCATAATGATAAGAGTTTAGTTATTAATTAATTGAGTTGTTAATTTCAAGGACGTGCCATCACTGCTTCGCTGAAGTAAAAATGAACTGGCTTCACCATCAGTGCACATCACATTCACCAAAAATCCATTTTTGTGCGGCTTGGCAGTGATTGATGCATATTCTGCGTCCATCGTGGTGAGCACACTCACCGTTTCGAGCAGTTCGGTGGTGCTGACTTCATCGGTGGTTGGTGCTTGAACCCCTTTTTCGGCAATGCGCTTTGCCTTTTTGCGATGCTTCATTGCTGGCTGCTGCTCCTTGTGTGCCAAAAGTGTGGGGCTTTCTATTTGTTCTCGCATTGTATCTTTTTTATCATCCTCACTTTTTTCTGCCACTTTTTTTACCTCATTTTGGGTAATGACAGGCTTTTGTGATATTGTAGGAGATGGTGCGATGTCCTTATAATACAGCCACGCTCCTGCCAGCACGGCTATTATCGCACAAGCCACTGCACTCCATCGCAGCAAGCTCACCACAATCCCCTTTTTTGAAGGAGTGGGTGCAAGCATTGCGTCGATTTCCTCATCGCTGAAATCATAAGCATCGGTCGTAAAGCTACTAAACAGCTCTTGATACGCTGCCCATTTAGCAGGCACATTGTCGGCACTGTTGAAGTATTCCGAAAGCGTTTGCTCTTCGGCTTCCGTGCTTTGCCCTTCAAGAAACTTTTCAAGAAGCGATGCGATATATTCGTTTTGTTTCATAACTTGACTCCTTTCATTTGATTTAGTAGCTGCATTCTTGCTTTACTTATCATACCGCGCACCGATGATTCCGTGGCGCCTATGATTTTTGCAATGTCGGCATACGACAAGTTTTCCACATTGCGCATACGGATGATGGCTCGTTGCTTATCGCTCAGCGAGCGAATGCCTTGTTGCAAATTCTGCAAATTCTCCTGCTCCACCAGTTGCTTTTCCGGGTTCCCAGTCCCAGCAATTGATTCTGCCCTATCGATGGCTACGCAGGATTTGGCATCGCGCAATATGTTGAGGGAAACGTTTTTGCAAACCACCGATGCCATATTCCTCATTTTTGTGGCATCGGGTATCCGGTCTTTTGCCAACCATAGCCTGACAAGAGTTTCTTGCGCAGCGTCTTCTGCGCTGTCGGCATCGCCCAGATAGTGCTTTGCCTGACTGAGCAAGTGGCTCCGCAGATGCTCTGCTTCTGTGATAAACTCTTGTATCTCCATCGTCGTTTATTTTGCGTTTCTATTATAATAACACGAAACGCGACCTTTCGCTACGCAAAAACTAAATTTTTTCAAAAAAAAGATGCCACCAACAGTGTGGCGGCATCTTTAATATAAAGTGTTTTAACTATTTCGCTATGAAAGATTATTCAGCAGGTGCTTCTTCAGGAGTAGCTACGAGGAAATCAGCGAGGTCTTCTGCCTTAAATTCCTTGATGTAAGCATAGTGACCAGCAACAGTGCCTTCAGCGTAGCGAACATATACGTTAGCGCTCTTAGCGAAGAGTTCTGGAGCACGGGTAGCGTCGTCGAGGATAAGGAGCGACATGATGATTTCTGCAGTCATTTCGTAGAGGCGGCGTGCCAAGAAGTCGTGGAGGTCGTTGTTGCCAGCAGCCTTCACATAGTTGATAGCATCTTCATACTTTTCAACCATCTTAGCCACACGATCCTTCAATGTTTGGAATTCAGGAGCCACTTCTTTTTCGAGCATTTCCTTGATGATACCAAGGTAAGTGCCGTTGGTCACATAGCGGATAGCTGCCACCACTTGAAGTTGGGTAGTACCTTCGTAGATAGAGAAGATACGAGCGTCGCGGAACAAGCGTTGGCACTTGTATTCCATGATGAAGCCCGAACCACCGTGAACCGAGATAGCATCGTAAGCGTTTTGGTTGGCGTATTCTGAGTTCATACCCTTTGCCAGTGGAGTGAACGCATCGGCAAGGCGAGAATAAAGCTTCATTTCCTTGCGCTCTTCTGGAGTGAGCGTGCGGTCGCGAGCGATGTCTTCGAGTGCCTTGTAGATATCAACGTAGCGAGCGGTTTGGTAAAGAATCGAACGGCCAGCGTCGAGTTTAGCCTTCATACGGCTGAGCATGTCGTAAACGGCTGGGAAGTTGATAATCTTCTTACCGAATTGAGCGCGTTCTTTAGCGTAAGCGAGAGCTTCGTTGTAAGCTTCTTGCTCCACACCCACTGATTGAGCGGCGATACCGAGGCGAGCACCGTTCATCAATGCCATCACATATTTGATAAGGCCGAGGCGAGTGCTACCGCAGAGTTCAGCCTTTGCGTTCTTATAGGTAAGTTCGCATGTTGGTGAACCGTGAATACCAAGTTTGTGCTCAATGTGGCGAACATCTACACCGCCATCACGCTTGTCGTAGATAAACATTGACAAGCCACGACCGTCCTTAGTGCCTTCTTCAGAGCGAGCGAGCACCAAGTGAATATCAGAGTCGCCGTTGGTGATGAAACGCTTCACACCGTTCAAGCGCCAGCAGTTGTTTTCTTCATCGAAAGTGGCTTTGAGCATCACGCGTTGGAGGTCGGAACCTGCATCAGGTTCGGTCAAGTCCATCGACATGGTTTCGCCAGCAGAGATGCGAGGAATGTATTTTTGGCGTTGTTCTTCGCTACCAAATTCGTAGAGTGTGTCGATACAGCTTTGGAGGCTCCACACATTTTGGAAACCTGCGTCGGCAGCTGAAATGATTTCACTCAACATTGAGAATGTGGTGTTAGGAAGATTCAAACCACCGTAGCGGCGAGGCATCGACACGCCCCAAAGGCCAGCCTTGCGGGTAGCGTCGAGGTTCTCGTAAGTTTTGCTTGCATAAATCATACGACCGTTTTCCAAGTGAGGACCTTCGAGGTCAACATCTTCAGAGTTTGGTTCGATGATGTTGGCTGCAACATCGCCTGTGATGTCGAGAATACGCTTGTAGTTTTCGATAGCGTCCTCATAGCATACAGGAGCATCGGCAAACTTGTCTTTATCTTCGTAATTACGTTCCTTGAGATCAACAATTCGCTTCATGAGCGGATGGCTCAAGTGGAATTCAATTTCAGGATGATCAGTATAGTAATTAGCCATAACTGTAATATTAAGCTTTTGTTCTTTATTAAATGATTAAATCTTAAGAAGCTGGAAGTTTATTTTGAAGTTAAGAAGTTATGAAGTTAAGAAGTTAAGACGAATGTCTTTTTGCTTGTAACTTCAACACCTGTTGCTTGTTATAAATCATCTTGGCTTGTCGCAACATTATTTATAATTGCTTTACAATAGCCATTGAGCAGTTTGCTTGTTTCTTCAATCAGTGAGCGCATCTTATCAAAATCATTTGGCTTGAGAAACTCCAAATCCCTTGAGAGGATATGATAATCTCTACATTCTTCCAAACTTCCTTGAGCGATATTGAAGAATCGCAATTTATCGGATTTCCCGATTTTCTTGTACCCTTCCGCAATATTCGCTTCTATTGAAACTGAGGCTCTACGAAATTGAGAAGTAAGACCATATTTCTCGTCTGTTGGAAATTGGCGTGTAACTTTATATACGAAAAGCACAAAAGCATGGGCTTTTTGCCAAACTTGAAGATTTTCGAAACTGTAAGTGACAGCCATAATCAAAAGGTATTGTCTTAACTTCTTAACTTCTTTAACTTCTTAACTTCTGAAGTATTACTTTGAATTTTGCTTGTAATACTTGATGAGTTTTGGAACCACTTCTTCCACAGTGCCATTGATCACGTAGTCGGCAATCTTGTTGATTGGAGCATCTGGGTCGTTGTTGATAGAGATGATGATACCAGCCTCTTGCATACCAGCGATGTGCTGAATCTGACCAGAGATACCGCAAGCGATATACACCTTTGGGTGAACGGTAACACCAGTTTGACCCACTTGGCGATCAGCTGCCACCCAGCCAGCATCAACTGCCGCACGAGATGCGCCCACTTCGCCGTGGAGTTCCTTTGCGAGGGTGAAGAGTTGGTCGAAACCTTCCTTGCTGCCCACGCCGTAGCCACCAGCCACTACGATTGCCGCACCCTTGAGGTTGTGCTTAGCGGCTTCCACGTGGCGGTCGATAACTTTAACCACGAAGTCGGTGGTTGGAACATATTTTGCTACTTCTGGGTAAACCACCTCGCCCTTAGCCTTGCCTTCGTAAATGGCTTTCTGCATCACGCCAGAGCGAACGGTTGCCATTTGTGGGCGGTTTTCTGGGTTGACGATAGTAGCCACAATATTGCCACCAAAAGCAGGACGAATCTGATAGAGCAGATTGTCGTAGTGCTTCTTGGTCTTGATGTCGTCGTATTCGCCGATTTCAAGTTCGGTACAGTCGGCGGTAAGACCGCTGAAAAGTGAAGAAGAAACGCGTGGACCGAGGTCACGGCCAATCACAGTTGCGCCCATGAGGCAGATTTGTGGCTTTTCTTCCTTAAAGAGGTTCACCAGCACTGAGGTGTGAGGGGCAGAAGTGTAGGGGAACAAGCCTTCAGCATCGAAAACGTGGAGTTTGTCAACACCGTAAGGGAGAATTTGGTCTTCCACCTTACCCTTAATATCAGTACCAGCTACAACAGCTTCGAGCTCCACACCAAGTTCGTTAGCCAATTTGCGGCCCTTGGTGAGCAATTCTTGAGATACTTCGGCAACAGTAGTGCCTTCAATCTCGCAATATACAAATACGTTATTCATTGTCGTTGTGTACTACTATTAACCAATAATTTTTTCTTCCAATAATTCTTCAATCAAGCCTGCAATGTCTTCATCGCTACCGGTGAGGGTCTTGCTTTCCTTGGCTTGGAACACGATGTTTTTCACGGTCTTCACCTTTGTAGGCGAACCGCTCAAACCGCACTGTTGTGGGTCGCCGTCCACGTCAGCCACGCTCCATTCGTTGAGAGTGAGGTATGGACGCTCGTTGTAGAGTTCTTTCCAAGGTTCTTCGCCAGTGCGCTCCATCGGGCAAGTGGCGTATTTGTATTTCATCACCAGCTTAGCGTTGCATGGGCGGCAAGGGGCTGCGCTACCGTTCACTGTGATTACCACTGGAAGTGGAGCTTCCACAGTTTCCACACCACCATCAATCATGCGGCGAATAGTGGCAACGCCATTTTCCACCTTGAGGATTTCTTCGGCGTAGGTCACTTGGTTCAAACCGAGCTTTTGAGCCACCTGTGGGCCCACTTGGGCAGTATCGCCGTCGATAGCCTGACGGCCACCAATCACAATATCAACAGGCTTTTCAGCGCTGATTTTCTTGATGGCTGTGGCAAGTGCGTAGCTGGTTGCCAATGTGTCGGCACCAGCGAAAAGGCGGTCGGTAAGCAACCAGCCTGTGTCGGCACCGCGGTACAAACCTTGACGAATAATTTCACCTGCACGTGGAGGACCCATGGTGAGCATACCGATAGTGGAACCAGGATGCTGCTCCTTCAAGCGAAGGGCTTGCTCCAATGCGTTTAAATCTTCAGGGTTGAAGATAGCAGGAAGTGCCGCACGGTTGATAGTGCCGTCGGCCTTCATAGCATCTTTGCCAACGTTGCGGGTATCGGGCACCTGCTTAGCCAGCACAATGATATTCAAACTCATAATTTGTTGTTTAATATAATTTTAATTTGTTATTTCAGAGTTGCAGTATCGCTTTGAGAGGAAATAGCTCCCAAAACGGCACAAAAACTATGCAAAATTACACAAAAACGAGCAGAATACCAAAGCATTAATCGCTATTAAAATTTATTAATAAACCATTCAGATTACGCAAAAGAAAAATACATTTATGACAACTTCCCCACAAATAATAACATTCCTTAACAAAATCAGCGCAGGTTTATCCCTCAATTTTGCTTGAAATTACAGGAGTTGGATTGGTGCGAAGAATTCTGGGAGGTGGAAGTTTGGCTTTTCTGATTTGATTGGCGCCCATGAAAGGTAATGAGGGTGGGTGGCTTTTCCTGCGCATTTGTAGAAATTGCCAGAAATGTGTGAGGGCCTGACTTCGTCACTCAAAAAACACGTATTTTATAACTGGTTGATAAGCAGTATTTTGTATCTTTGCGTCACCTTATATTGGGTGACGCAAAAGGGACGGTTGAAACATCCCATTTTCAACTCACCTATTCCTTTTTTTTATCAGCCCCTTCCGATGTGCCTGCTCCCAACATGCTCATTACATAATCAGGATTTTTAAAGTTCTTACGCCACCATGATTCGCCGCCTTCGGCGACATTGATTATTAAAAAAAATCTAGTGTTCTATCGCTCCAGATACAGGAAGAACCATAAGAAGTCTTTAATGACAAATGACCTTAATGGCCACGAGCAATGGCGCACTTATGGGGTTCATTTACATGTCACCCATTGGGGGTACGATTATATGTCACTCATTGGGGGGCAAGGAGTTAGGCTACCTATTTTATTAGAATTCTCTTAAAAATTTTGGTGCATTCTTAGCAAAATACTACTTTTGCAAAAAACACTTATAACATGGCAAATTTCAAAATTTTCGATCCAATGACAATGGACAGCAATATGCTCCCAAATGTAGCTGGTAATTATGTTTTCCTTTTACGCAAAGGAAGTCAGTTACCTCATGTAGACATTAACCCCCAAATACCAGAAGTCACTTTAGATGGTAACACTTATCAAGCAATCTATACAGGTATTGCAAGTGAGAGTCTCAGACAGAGGGTCTACCGCATTCACTTTATTGGCAATGACGCAAGTCGTTCAACTTTGAGGAAATCAATAGGTAGCCTTTTCGGATATGATTTAATACCACGAAAAGAGGGTGATTCAAAACATGAAAAATTCAAACCGGCTGATGAAGAAAAGTTGACAAAATGGATGAAGAACAATCTGCTACTTGCCTTTGTTGAAAATGCCGACCCTGAGTCGATGGAAGACAAACTTATCGCAGAGCTGAATCCGCCTCTAAACCTGGACAAAAACGATAACACGGTGAATGCAGAGTTCAGAGCGTTGCTAAGTAAATTGAGACGCAGACATGTTATTGGATCAGCAGAACACTTCATTTCTTCTATGAAAACGACAACAATAAAAGTAAGAGCTACACAATCTTGTTATCCTATAAATGGAGTGAAAATAATCCAGAGAAACGTCAACTTTAACAGAGAAACCAACAATTATAAATGTAAGTTTAACGATAGCTCAACCTTTGAAATTTTAAGAGTAGAATGCTCTTATAATGGAGAAATAAAAGTGTATGAGATAGAGTCAAAATACCTGACAGGCAGAGATTCTATCACATTCTATGCCTATCAGGACGGTAAAACATTCACTATTGAATGGCAAAAAGCCGTTGCAGATTATATAAAGGAGATAAAGTTATGAATCTCTACCAAGTAGAAATAACAACAGACGCAGACTTCGTTACCATAACTGTTAATGCAGATGATGAAAACGAAGCTGTTTCAATTGGACTCGGTATGTTTGATGCAAGCCAATTAGACACAGCAGGCTCTTTTGTTGTAAAAATCGCAGCCTTTCCGGCTTGTATTTAAAAAGAAATAAGTAGGTGTCTATTAGGGCAATCGAGTAGGAGGTAAACACTAATTATAGGTGTTTATCTCCTATTTTCGTGTTTACCGACCTCTCACACCACCGTACATGCGGTTCCGCATACGGCGGTTCCTATTTTGGATGCCATTCAAGATACGCCCCCATTAAAGTAGTATACCCTGTCCTACTTAGAAGCTCATTTGTTATTGCTCCATGCAGTATGTAGCTGTCAGCTATACGCCAGTAGCCTTTGCGAGTATTACCCCATTCGTATGCTTGTCATTTATTAATACCACATCTGATGAGGTTTGCCACTTTTGTCTTGACCTTCTTCCAAACTTTCCATATACACATGCGAATTCTACGTCTTAACCATTCGTCTGTTTCCTGACTTCGTCACTCAAAAAAAAACGTATTTTATAACTACACGATGCTGCCGACGATAAACGAGTTTATAAGCAAATACGGATTGGAAAACTTCGTTGTGGTGGCTGACTCCGGTCGATGAACAATGCCAACATAGCGGAACTTGAGGCACGTGGCTATAAGTATATAATAGGTGCGAAGATAAAGAACGAAAGTCAGGAAGTAAAAGACTGGATACAGGAACAGCCTAAACAAGGAGGTTTATACACAAACCATGCTGATGACAAGGCATCAGAAAATAGCTAAACTTTTTGATGAGGATTTTTGGGTGACGCAATGACGAAGTCAGGAAAAATACATTTATGACAACTTCCCCACAAATAATAACATTCCTTAACAAAATCAGCGCAGGTTTATCCCTCAATTTTGCTTTGGATTACACGAGTTGGATTCGTGCGAAGAATTCTGGGAGGTGGAAGTTTGGCTTTTCTGATTTGATTGGTGCCCATGAAAGGTAATGTGGATGAGTGGCTTTTCCTGCGCATTTGTAGAAATTGCCAGAAATGTGTGAGGGCATGTCTGCGCTATTGATGCCGATGAGTGTGAGTGGAATGGCAATGGTTAAGGTCCAGGTGTGAATGCCTGGTTTTTCGCCAAAAGGCTCTGTGCCGCAAGAGGAATGGCGCTTGATTGATGCAATTTCCTCGTCGGTGAGGCGAATGGCGTCGGGGCGTGTGACTCTGTGGCTGGCGTTCACTGCTCCAATGCAATTAAATTCAAAGTTCCAATATTCGTCGCTTGTGGGTGTTTTCAAGAAAAACTCCACACAGCTATCGTTTGCCACAGGGCTTAAATTCTTGCAGTTTTCAGCTAAAATTCCGTTTTCTCTCACCACGAAATGGACATAGAGATATTTGTCAGAGTATGCGCCCATCACTGCGCAAATAGGTTGATAGGCTGTAACTGATGGCCAGTTTACGGTATCGACATATAGTTTTTGGAAATTGTTTTCAATATACTCACCGCACTCTTTCATGCTTAAAGCATCGAGCGCGTTGCAACGAAGGAATTGTGCTGATTTTGCCATGATGGTTAGTTGAAATAATACATCAAACCGGTAATAAGACCGTAAATAGAGAGAATGAGGATAATCACACCTATCACGATGTTGATAACCCACATGCTTCGGATGTTGAAGTGCGACCTTACAGCATTCACCAAGTAAGTGATAAGGGTCCACCACACAATCGCTCCCAGCAATATTACGCCATACCCCACGATGATAAGTGGCCAAGGCATATCAGTAGATGGAAAACCAAAGCGAGCGAATAGTGGAATGATAAGGAACACAATCAGCGGATTCGACAAGGTGAGCAGGAAGCCTGTACCCATTTCCTGATAATGGTTTTCCTTCTTGTCGGAGGTGTCTTTGATTTCGGTGGCAGGATTTCTCTTGATGAGGAAGAAACCAAACACCAAAAGAATGGCACTACCGATAATTTGAATAGGAGCCTGATTGCTCTCTATCACTTTATTGACAAACGACATACCCATACCTGTAAGCAAGCAGTAGAGCAAGTCGGATATGGCTGCACCAAGACCTGTCCACCAACCGGCTTCGCGCCCCTTATTCAAAGTGCGCTGCACGCAAAGTATGCCAATAGGACCCATTGGCGCAGAAAGAATAACGCCAATAGCAAAACATCCTAATATAGTAGATATGATTAATTCCATTATTGTGCTGCACAAAATGCAGTTTGCAAAGTTAGTAAAAAAAATCTAAATATTTCCTTTTTTGATAAGCAGACATGATTTTTAGTGCCATTTCATCGCTTGGTTTCGCTATTTTCTTTAACTTTGCTTAAAAATGATAACTAATCGCATGAATAAATATCTCATTCTTTTGATTGTGGTTTTGTCCTCTATGTTCGTTGCGGGGGCTGAAACGATATGGCATTACAATGCGTCGTTTAACTCTTTCCACGACTTCACCCCTGCTCCACAAGTGAAGCTCGGAGAACAAGGGCTATCGGTGAGTAATCCTTCCGACACTACGATGCTGGTGTTGAGCAAACGCACGGCAAGCGACGAGCAATACAGATATTTGGTGAGATTTTCCAACAGTAAAGCCAAGAAAAACGGTCACGCCTCCCCTGCCTGTGGCATGGTATTGTTTTATAAAAATCCGTCAAACTACTATACCTTAAAAATGACGGCTTATAACACTCACCCTTACGATGAAATGCGTGATGAGCGACAAGTGAAAGTGTCCCTTTACAAGGTGGAACACAAGAAAGTGATGCTTGTGAAGGAGCAGATTGTTAGCTCTGATATTAATCTGTATAATGGAGTTAATTCCTTGTGTGTGGATGTGCAGAAAAATGCTGTGAATGTGTCGGTTGGCGATAATCGGTTGAAGGAATTGTTTACGGCTGATATTCCTAAGGAAGACCGTGGAGATGTAATGGGATTGATGGTGGCACCCGATGGAGAAATGCAAGTGGAACGCACCGTTCTCTCCTACGAAAAATGCGAAACCACAAAGATTATGACCGCTTGGACTAAAGATAAACTCGAAGCACATTTTGCACAGTCAAAAAATCCTTTCGAGGGTTATTGGGAGTATCTTGACAGGGACATGGACGATGGCATAGCACGCCTCGGTGGCAAATACAGAATAGCCTTGGTGGCAACTGGCGACGGCTTCGACATTATTTATGTGTCGGGTGCGCAAGTTGGAAAAAGCGAATGGTGTGAAGGTATGCTTAAGGGAAGATTGACCAAAACCATTTTCAACGACAATTACAAAGCCTTTTGGATTGACTCCACATTCCGCTCCATTGATGATGATGTGAACGGATTTTTTGAAAGTGGTGTGATATTAGATATGTCGTTCCCCACCTATAAATCAAAAATCAGATTTTCAAAAGTTTTGTAATCAGCATCCAATTATAAAGAAATGAGGCTGTGTCACCATAGTGACACAGCCTCTGATATTTTGGTATATCGCTCTGACTATTAGTAGTTGCGGGCGAAGATCACGCGGCGTTTGCTGGGCTTGCCAGTGTAGATGCACTTGCCTTCTTCTTCCTCGCCGTTGAGAGGAATGCAGCGGATTGTGGCTTTGGTTTCTTCTTTGATTTTTTCTTCTGTTTCGGTAGTGCCGTCCCAGTGAGCAAGAATGAAACCGCCCTTTTCAATTTGAGTTTTGAAATCTTCCCAAGTGTCAACTTTGGTAGTCATTTCAAGACGGTGGTTCAATGCCTTGGTGTAGATGTTGTTCTGAATATCGTCGAGCAGTTTCTCTACATATCCTTCGATGCCCTCGATTGATACAGTTTCTTTTTCGAGCGTATCGCGGCGCATCACTTCGATAGTGCCATTTTCAATGTCGCGAGCACCAAGCACAAGGCGCACAGGCACACCCTTGAGTTCGTAGTCAGCGAATTTAAAGCCAGGGCGCTTGTTGTCGGCGTTGTCGTACTTCACAGAAATACCTTGCTTTTTCAGTTTTTCTACGATAGGAGCCACCTTGGCGTTGATGGTGTCGAGTTGCTCTTGGCTACGATAGATAGGCACAATCACCACTTGAATTGGAGCCAACTTTGGAGGAAGCACCAAACCGTTGTCGTCGCTGTGGGTCATGATAAGCGCACCCATCAAGCGAGTGGAAACACCCCAAGATGTAGCCCAAACGTAATCAAGCTTGTTTTCTTTGTTGATAAATTTCACATCAAATGCCTTTGCAAAGTTTTGACCCAAGAAGTGCGATGTGCCACTCTGCAAAGCCTTGCCATCTTGCATCATAGCTTCGATGGTGTAGGTTTCGAGTGCGCCAGCAAAGCGTTCGTTAGCAGTCTTTACACCCTTCACTACAGGCACTGCCATATATTTTTCTGCGAAATCGGCATATACATTCAGCATTTCGATAGCCTTAGCCTCTGCTTCTTCCTTGGTGGCGTGGGCTGTGTGGCCTTCTTGCCAGAGGAATTCTGCTGTGCGGAGGAACAAGCGTGTGCGCATTTCCCAGCGGAACACGTTTGCCCATTGGTTCACGAGCAACGGGAGGTCGCGATATGAGTTGATCCAGTTGCGGTATGTGTTCCAGATGATGGTTTCGCTGGTTGGGCGGATAATGAGTTCTTCTTCGAGGCGAGCTTCTGGGTCAACTACCACGCCCTGTCCGTCAGGATTGTTTTTGAGGCGATAGTGAGTGACCACTGCACATTCTTTAGCGAAACCTTCCACGTGGTCGGCTTCCTTGCTGAGGAATGATTTTGGAATCAGCAATGGGAAATATGCGTTTTGCACACCGGTTTCTTTAAACATAGTGTCGAGTTGGTGTTGCATCTTTTCCCAAATTGCATAACCATAAGGCTTGATAACCATACAGCCACGCACGGCAGATTGCTCAGCGAGGTCGGCTTTGATTACAAGCTCGTTGTACCATTGAGAGTAGTTGTCGGCTCTCTTGGTTAAGTCTTTTAATTCTTTTGCCATTTCTTATTATTATGTTTTTATTTTCTTTTTTTGATAATCGTTTTGCCAGTCACTTTACCGCTTTTTGCTTGTTCCAGCATTTCCTCACCAGGCACAATGTAGATTTCCAAACGGCGGTTTAATCGGCGTTTTTCCATAGAATTGTTGTCTTTGAGTGGCTGAATGTCGCCGAAAGCGTATGGCACCACCGATTGGGTGCTGCCGTTTGCATCAAACCAGTCGAACACCGAATTGACGCGCGCGCTGGTCAGGCGTGTTGAGTATTCGTGGGTGCCGGTGTTGTCGCTATGCATCACCAGCAGCATTTTATACATGCCTGGAGTTTTGGTGAACTTCAGCAGTTTGCTAAGCGTGTCCTTGCTCTTGCTCATCAAAATGGTGTCGTTTGGGGCGAAAAGTTCATCGGCGGGAATGGTGACGATAATCACCTCGCCATTTCGCATCATCTCCACTTCAAGATTGTTGTTGATGAGGTCGATGGCTTGCTTGTTCTGAAAATCTTGCACTCGCTGCGCTATTTTTTCTTTTACGATTGCTGGCGAGCTTACGTTTTCGTCAAAAGTCAGTTCATAGATATCAACCACTTTTTTCGCATCGCAAATGAAACAGGCGCATATAGCCAGCATTGCGATGAGATAACGGATATGTTTATTGACTCTCATAGTCTTAATCGTCAAGAGTGTTTTCGTATGCTGTCTCTGCTTCCACGATTTCGGCAACATGGTCGAGGCTAATGGCATTGTCCTTGTCTTTTGCCAGTTGCTTCTTCACATAGGCGATAACCTTTTCGTTGTCGTCGTCGAAGTCTTCGTTTTCATCATACTTTTCGAAATATTCAAAAATGGTGTCAATCACCAGCAAAATGTCATCGTCGTCGTATTTTGCGATGACTGGGTTCTCAACGTGGGCTTTAATGTAGTCAATAGCCTTATTTTCGTCAAATTCCATAGTTTGATGTATTTTTTTGTTTATAAATCCAATAATTCGGTGGGCACATCGAGCTCAATCGTCTCGTTTTCGGTGTCGATGTCGACCACAAACTCGTCAACAGCGGGGACAAGCAATTCCTTGTCGTCCACTTCAATGCGGAAAAGCACGTTGGCGGTGGAATCGTCCACGTCAACAATCTCCCCTACTGTGTCCTCGTTGATAATGGCCTTGTAGCCAATGAAGTAGTCAATGGGCATTTCGTCGGAGTCGTAAACTTTCGCCAACTTGTCGAACTCGTTTTTCTTCACGAAAATGGTTTTGTTCACCAGCAGAGTGGCTTCACTTTCGTTGTTGATACCGTCGATTTGCAGCAGCACAGTTTGTGCCGTTTTTCCACGCTTGGAACTTACGAAGAAAGGCACAAAAATACCGTCGATGTCGCTAACGAGGCACGAAAACTGCGATAGAATGTCGAGTTCGCAGTCTATCGTTGCCGAAATTTCGCCATTCACACCGTGAGGCTTGTTGTAAACGCCTATTTCTATGAGTTCGTCGCGTGTGATCATCGTGCTTTATTTTTTCTTTTTCTTTTTTGCTGTGGTTTTAGTGGCAACAGGTGCTTCTTTAAATTCGTGAAGCGCCTTCGTGTCGGCACTGATTTGGATTTTGCCCTTTGAGAAGAATGCTAAATCCTTGAAAATCTTGGCATCGTCCACATCTTCTTTGCTGATTTGGAAAATCAGTTTCTTCATGTGGTTGGCAATCAGCATCACCAAAGCGTCTCTTTCCTCGCCCTCAGGATATTCGCAAGCACGTTCAATCATTCGCTCAATGGTTTTACCATAATGGCGAAATTTGATGTTCTCCAATTTGTAAGTCATTGGTTCAGGCTTGCTCTCCAAATTTTCTTCCTTCACGATTTCGCAAGGATAGTCGATGTCTAATTTGAAGTCGCTCATGATGGCCAAATGGTCCCACAGTTTATGCTTGTAGTCGGCTTCATCGCGCAGGTGTGGAAATAAGTTGCCCATTGATCGGATAATGGAATAGGCGCATCTGGTGCGCTCTTCCCTATCCTCAATTTTGCAGCAGTAGTCCACCATCTGCTGAATGTTGCGTCCGTATTCTGGCAGAGCCAGTTTCTTCAGTTGTGTATTGTAATCGAGCATATAAGTTTTGTTGTTGCAAAATTAAACTACAAAATTAACGATAAAAACTCAACTATTGAAATTAGAAAAGTTTTTTCTTGGATTTTGTGACCTGAAATTCTTTCAGGTAAAGAGGAGTGGAGTATGCTACATCAATGAAATCGCCCTCTCTGAAAGCCTTCTCCGAAAGTGCCATCATTGACAATGCCACAGGTTTCACACCCTCGATAAATTCTGCATTTGGGTGATTGATAACGCTTTTTACCTTGTCGGCACCATTGCCGCAGAACACCAAATGGTGGTCGCGAAGCAGGTCAGCAAATGAATTCTCGTCAATAATCATCGGTTGTGGTGCAAGCGTTTCTTGCAAGGCGTTGTTGTAAACCGCCGTATAAACCTCCATTCGTCTTGCGTCGATCATCGGCACGAAAAGAGTGGATTCGTCGTCGAAGAAATGGGCAAACATTGTGGTCACGGTCAGGAGTTTGAGCGTGTTCACGCCAATGAGTGGAATATCCAATCCAAACGCCAGTCCTTTTGCTTCAGAGAGACCAATTCTCAAACCTGTGTAAGAACCTGGACCGATGCTCACCGCTATTGCGTCGAGTTTGATATCTCTGGATGTGGCATAGCGCATGATGTCTTGAATATATGCGCTCAGCAGAGTGGCGTGTGTTTGTCCCTCGTAATTTTCTCTGTGTTCGAGCACCTCCCCATTAGAGGTGAGTGCCACTGAGCAAACGCTTGTGGAAGTCTCGATATTTAGTATATTTGCCATGTGTCGTATTTTTTTCTCTGCAAAATTAACAAAAATCTTCCTTTTATTCCCTCTTTTACGAATATTAGCAGTAAATTTGCGTATAAATAAATTATAATACACAATGATTTTATCAATGACAGGGTTTGGCAAGGCTGTCAAAGTGATTAATAACAAGAAAATCACGGCTGAAGTCAAATCATTAAATAGTAAACAACTCGATTTGTCGGTTCGCGTGCCCCAGGGCTATCGTGCATTGGAACTTGACCTGCGTAATATGGTGGCTCATAAACTTAATCGCGGCAAGGTGGACTTGTATGTGTTTTGCGAACCAATTGAAGGCGCGGCCTCTGTAAGCATTAACCTTTCAGTGTTGAAGCAATATAAGGCGCAACTTCAGGACATGGCTACAGAATTAGGCATTTCTGAACCAGAAGACTGGTATGCTACCCTACTCCGCTTGCCTGATGCGCTGAAAAGCGATGTGAACGTGTCGGAGGTGAGCGATGAAGAAATGGAGGCTGTGAAACAAGTGGTGGCTGAAGCTCTCGATGGACTGGTGGCTTTCCGTGTACAGGAAGGTGCCCGACTTGAAACATTCTTTAAAGAAAAAATCGCAGCCATTCAAGATTTGCTCAACAACGTAGAACCCTACGAGCACTCGCGTGTGGAGAAAATCAAGGCGCGCATCTACGAGTCGCTTCAGAAACTCGAAGGCGTGACTGTGGACAACAACCGCTTTGAGCAAGAATTGATTTTCTATATCGAGAAACTTGATATTACGGAAGAAAAAATTCGTCTGCAAAACCATCTCAACTATTTCTTGGCAACAATGGCCGACGGTGATAACCAAGGTAAAAAACTTGGATTTATCTCTCAGGAAATGGGACGTGAAATCAACACTACTGGCTCAAAAGCCAATCAGGCAGAACTTCAGAAGTTGGTAGTGGAGATGAAAGACCATTTGGAGCAAATCAAGGAACAGGTTCTTAACGTATTGTAAAAAATCAGAATGTCAGACATTAAATTAATCATATTATCTGCGCCATCAGGTTCTGGAAAATCAACCATCATCAGCCATATCATCGATGATGAGAAATTGAAGTTGGAATTCTCTATTTCAGCCACCACTCGTAGCCCCCGTGGTAATGAGAAGCATGGCAAAGAATACTACTTCCTTACTGAAGAAGACTTCAAAGCACGTATCGCCAACAATGAGTTTGCCGAATACGAGGAAGTGTATGCCGGCAGATATTACGGCACACTTAAAAGCGAAATCCAACGTATCAATGCCGAGGGTAAGAATGCCATCATTGATGTGGATGTGGCTGGTGGCGTGAATGTGAAGAAGATTTATGGCGACCAGGCATTGTCGATTTTTGTGATGCCGCCAAGTGTGGAAGAACTGCGTCGCAGACTCGTAGGCCGTGCCACAGATTCGGAAGCCGACATTCAAAAACGCGTGGATAAGGCTGAATACGAAATGTCGTATGCCCCTAAATATGATAAGGTGGTGGTGAACGACAACCTTGAAAAGGCTGTGGCTGAAGTGCGCGCATTAATCACCGAGTTCGTTACTAAATAACCATAGTCGAATGAAGATAGGAATTTTCGGAGGAACATTCAACCCCATTCACACCGGTCACGCTATCATTGCTAATTATGTGATTCAGAATTGTGGCTTGGATAGGCTTTGGCTGATGGTTTCGCCATTGAATCCCTTTAAGGTGGCTCAAGGTGAGCATCACGACACCGAACGCTTGCGTATGGTGGAAATGGTGTCGAGTAAGTTGGAGAATGTGGAGACATCTGGTTTTGAATTCAGTCTGCCACGTCCGTCTTACACCATCGACACACTGAATGCGCTGCAAAGCAAATTTCCACAGCACGAGTTCTACCTTGTGATTGGCGCCGACAACTGGATGTCGTTCGACAAGTGGGACCGCTACGAAGAAATCTTGGAGAAATTCAAGGTGCTGGTTTATCCTCGCAGCGGATATGGTACTGAGTTGCCTGCTCGCTTTGCGTCGAGTGTCACGATGATTGAGGCTCCGCTTGTGGAACTGTCGTCAACCGAGATTAGGGAAGGCTTGAAAATGATGAAGAATATGTCGTTTTATCTTCCCGACGATGTATATCGCTATATTTTGAAAAATAAAATATATTTACATGATGAGTGAACAAAAAAAACTTGCTCCCAATAGTCTTTCGTTCATTGCCCTGACAAATGAATTTTGCCAGGCGGTAGAACATGCAGAATCGGCTACCCGTGAAGATTTTCTTGCAAATATGCTGAAAATTCTTCCACGCATCTATATCATTGCACATGATTTGGAGCGCGATTTTACGTTCAGTGACTACAGCATTGAACCGTATCTCACGGAAGATGTGTATAATCAGGTGCGCGAGGTGATGAGCCGAGTTTTGGCTGAGGAAGATGTATATTTAGAGGTGTTTGTTGAAGATATGAAATATAGCGACACCCCTATTGCGTCGTCCATTAGCGAAAACCTTGCCGACTTGTATCAAGTGTTTTTCAATTTCATCGCCACTATCAAAGACGCTCCTACCGAGGCTCAGATTGAGTTGATAGGGCTTTGCAAATCTGATTTCCGCACTTACTGGGGGCAAACATTATGTAATGTGCTCCGTGCTATGCACGCTGCATACTATAATCCTTCCAACACTGATTTATAATCAATCCTTAAACACCTTCTGAATTATGGATAAACAAATAACATCTTTGCTTAACTTCATCGACAATAGTCCATGTAATTTCTATGCAGTAAATACAGCGAAAAAAATGCTCGAAGAAAACGGCTTCACTGAAAAGCTGCTTGGAAACGAAATAGAAGCAAAACCAGGTGAAAGGTTCTATTTCACTAAAAATGACTCAGCCATCTTTGCCTTCACTGTAGGTAAGAAACCTATTGCTGAAACTGGTTTGAAAATTGTGGCTGCTCACAGCGATTCGCCTTGCTTCCGTGTGAAACCCCATGCCGAAATGCTTTGCGAAGGCGGAATCGTGAAATTAAATACAGAAGTGTATGGCGGACCGGTTCTCTACACTTGGTTCGACCGTCCACTCTCGTTGGCTGGCCGTGTGCTGCTCAAAGGCGAAGACGCTATGCACCCTATCACCCGATTGGTGAAAATTGACCGTCCGCTGTTCTCCATTTCACACTTGGCTATTCACTTCAATCGCCAAGTGAACGAAGGCAACAAAATCAGCAAGCAGAAAGACATGCTTCCTATCATTGCCAAGGTCACCGAAAAACTTGAAGCAGAAAACATGCTTCTTCGCCTTGTGGCTGAAGAATTGGATGTGGACATGGCTGCTATTCTCGATTTTGATTTGCTCGTTTACAATACTGAAAAATCTTGCACATTTGGCTTGCACGATGAGTTTATCTCCGCCGGTCGCCTCGACGACTTGAGCATGATGCACGCTGCTCTTGAAGCTATCGTAGATGTGAAAGATGAAGACGCTACCTGTGTGGCAGCCATTTTCGACAATGAGGAAACTGGCAGTGGCACAAAGCAAGGTGCTGGCTCACCTGTGCTCTCGAATGTGATTCAGCGCATGGTGGAAAGCCAGGGTGGCAATTACGATGCGTACTGTCGCGCTTTGGCTAAATCGTTCCTTGTGTCTGCCGACAATGCTCATGCGTTCCACCCCAACTATGCAGAAAAGTACGACCCAACCAATCACCCATCACTTGGCTCTGGCCCATGTATCAAGATTAATGCCAACTGCAAATATATGAGTGATGCCCATTCTGCCGCCATTTTCAAGGCACTTTGTGCAGAGGCTGGCTCGCCATGTCAGTATTTCGTGAACCACAGTGATGTGGCTGGTGGCTCTACATTGGGCAATATTCTCACTGGTCAGATTGATATTGAGGGCGTGGACGTGGGCAATCCGCTCTTGGCTATGCACTCAGTGAGAGAAACCGGTTCGGTTGACGACCATATCAATATGATTAAGGTGTTTAAGCAATTCTTCAGTTAACACCTGTATCAATCCTTTTTTTACACAATTGAATACATTTAAATAATATAATAATATGATTGACGAAAAACTTTTGAAAGAAGTAACAGAAAAAGCTAATCAGTGGCTTGGCGAAGGTTACGATGAAGAAACAAAAGCCGAAGTTAAGAGAATGCTTGACAACGATGACAAGACCGACTTGGTGGAATCGTTCTACAAGAATCTTGAGTTTGGCACTGGTGGTCTGCGTGGTATTATGGGCGCTGGCTCAAACCGCATGAACATTTACACCGTGGGTGCTGCCACTCAAGGTCTTGCCAACTACCTCAAAGATGCGTTCAAGACACTTGACCAAATCAAGGTGGTGGTAGGTCACGACGTGCGCAACAATAGCCGTAAGTTTGCAGAAACTGTAGCCAACATATTCTCTGCCAACGGTATCAAGGTGTATCTTTTTGAAGATTGCCGCCCTACTCCAGAACTTTCTTACGCAGTTCGCTTGCTTGGTTGCCAAAGCGGTGTGAATATCACTGCTTCTCACAACCCAAAGGAATACAATGGTTACAAGGCATATTGGGACGATGGTGCACAGGTGGTTTCTCCACACGATGTGAACATTATCGACTATGTGAACCGCATTAAAGATGTGACTGAAATCAAATTTGAAGCTAATCCTGAATTGATTCAAATTATTGGTGAAGACATCGACAACCAATACATTGAAGAAATTGCAAAACTTTCTTTGAGCCCAGAAATCATCAAGAAGCACAGCGATTTGAAGATTGTATATACTCCAATTCACGGTACCGGTAAGGTGTTGATTCCTCGCTCACTCGAACGCTGGGGATTCCGCAACATTATTCACGTGCCAGAACAAGACGTTCAGAGCGGCGATTTCCCAACTGTGGATTCTCCAAACCCTGAAAACGCCTCTGCAATGGCTATGGCTATCAAGAAGGCTGAAGAAGTGGATGCCGACATCGTAATGGCTTCTGACCCTGATGCCGACCGTATTGGTTTGGTTTTGAAGAACACCAAGGGCAAATTTGAATTGGTGAACGGTAACCAAATCCAACTCATTTTCCACTACTATCTGCTTGCTCGCAATAAAGAACTCGGTAACCTCACTGGCAACGAATACATCGTTAAGACTATCGTTACCACCGACTTGATTGCCAAGATTGCAGAAAAGCAGAACATGAAACTCTACGATTGCTATACTGGATTCAAGTGGATTGCTACTGTGATGCGTGAAAACGAAGGCAAGGCACGCTACCTCGGTGGTGGCGAAGAAAGTTACGGCTTCCTTGCTGAAGACTTCTGCCGCGATAAGGACTCTGTTTCGGCTATCTCACTGATGGCAGAAATTGCAGCATGGGCAAAGGAAAAGGGCATGACTATGAACGATATGCTCATCGACATCTACACCACTTATGGCTATAGCAAGGAACGTGGTATTTCTGTGGTTCGCACGGGTAAGTCGGGTGCTGAAGAAATTCAAGCAATGATGAAGAACTTCCGCGAAAACCCACAAAAGGAAATCGCAGGTTCTCCAGTAGTGAAGATTAGAGACTACCAACTCCTTCAAGAAAAGAATGTGCTCACAGGTGAAGTTAGCAAGTTGGATATGCCTTGCACCTCTAATGTGCTTCAATACTACACCGAAGATGGCACTAAGGTTTCAATCCGTCCTTCAGGCACTGAACCAAAAATCAAGTTCTACCTCGAAGTGCACGATACTCTCGCTTGCGCTGCCGACTACGACGCAAAGAACGAATGGGCTGACGCAAAATTAGACACTATCTGCAAAGAATTAGGCATCGCTTAATCCTAACGCATATCACATAATAGCGAGGCAATCCCCACCACAGGATTGCCTCGCTCGCATTTGTGTGTTTTTTGGAAATGCGCAAGATGATGCAGGAAATTGAGTGTTTTATATGCATTATATCGTGGTATGGCGAAATTTGCTTAACAAAATCGGGGTAAATTGGCGAGAATTATGTAAATTTGCACAAATTTATCCGATAATAATTTAAATATATATAGAAACATGTCTGAAAACGTACAAAAAACTCTGAGAGATTCAGCGGCACTGCGTTGGCTTGCTTTGATTCTCCTTGCAGGAGCTATGTTCTGCTCCTATATTTTCATGGACATCTTGTCGCCAATTAAAGACTTGATGTGGGACACTAAGGGTTGGGATTCTACAGCATTCGGTACGATGCAAGGATCGGAAACCTTCCTTAATGTGTTTGTGTTCTTCTTGATTTTTGCAGGTATTATCCTCGACAAGATGGGTGTTCGCTTCACAGCTATTCTGTCGGGTGCTGTGATGCTGGTAGGTGCTACCATTAACTGGTATGCCCTTACTGATATGTTTGCAGGAAGTAACCTTGAAGTATGGTTTAACGAACATTTGAACTATATTCCTGGTTTCGATGAACTGGGCGTGTCGCCTTTCTATAAAGGAATGCCCGCATCTGCTAAGTTCTCCGCTATCGGCTTTATGATTTTCGGCTGTGGTGTGGAAATGGCAGGTATCACCGTTTCTCGTGGTATCGTGAAGTGGTTTAAGGGTCGCGAAATGGCACTCGCAATGGGCTCGGAAATGGCACTCGCTCGCTTGGGTGTGGCCACTTGCATGATTTTCTCACCAATGTTTGCTCGCCTTGGTGGTGAGGTATCGGTTTCTCGCTCGGTAGCATTTGGCGTGGTGCTTTTGATGATTGCCTTAATCATGTTTATTGTGTATGCGTTCATGGATAAGAAACTCGACTCACAAACTGGCGAGGCAGAAGAAAAAGACGATCCATTCAAACTCAGCGACCTCGGCAAGATTCTTACCGATAGCGGTTTCTGGTTGGTGGCATTGCTCTGCGTGCTTTACTACTCTGCAATTTTCCCATTCCAGAAATATGCGGTGAACATGCTTCAGTGCAACCTTGTGTTCCATCAAGTAGATCCATCTTCAATTTGGGCTTCAAACACAATCACTATTATCCAATACGTGATTATGCTCGTGGTAGCAGCATGTGCTTTTGCAAGCAACTTCTCTAAGAACAAAGTGGCAAAATACGGTTTGATGGGTGCGGCTATTGTGGCATTGGTAGTGTTCTGCTATATGGGCTACATGCGTCAGAGTGCCGAAACAGTGTTTGCCGTATTCCCACTTTTGGCAGTGGGTATCACCCCAATTCTGGGCAATTATGTTGACCACAAGGGTAAGGCTGCAACCATGCTTGTGCTTGGCTCGCTTCTTTTGATTGCTTGCCACCTTACTTTCGCTTTTGTGCTTCCTGCATTCAAGGGTAGCGAAGTGGGCGGTATTATCGTGGCTTACATCACTATCCTTGTGCTTGGCGCCAGCTTCTCGCTCGTGCCAGCATCTTTGTGGCCAAGTGTTCCAAAATTGGTTGACGAAAAGATTATTGGTAGTGCTTACGCTTTGATTTTCTGGATTCAGAACATCGGTTTGTGGCTCTTCCCTCTCCTTATCGGTAAGGTGCTTGATGCCACTAACAAGGGCGTGACTAACCAAGACCAACTCGACTACACTGCTCCGCTGGTAATGCTTGCCGGCTTGGGCGTGGCTGCTCTTATTCTTGGTCTTGTGCTCAAGGTTGTTGACAAGAAGAAAGGTCTTGGCCTTGAAGAGCCAAATATTAAGTAATATTGAATAACACTTATAATGGGGCGTACATTCTTCAGTTTTTTACTGATGTATGCCCCATTTTCTTATAGAAATGACTCAAACTATTCACAGAAAATTAAACGAATCATCTGCCGCCCGCTGGACGGTGCTCTTTATCGTGTCGGTGGTGATGATGATGGGTTATGTGGTGGCGAAGGAAATGTCGCCACTTCAATACTTTCTGGAGTTGCCACAATCTGAAGGCGGCCTTGGCTGGAGTAGCAGTGAATTTGGCTTGTTTATCGGCTCGCGTGGTTTCTTTAACGTGTATTTGCTCATGCTCTTTGTGAGCGGTGTAATTCTCGATAAAACAGGCGTGCGATTTGCAGGTATGCTGTCGTGTGTGCTGATGCTGGTGGGCACGGCTATCGACTACTATGCCATAGCCATAGCGTCGCCTGTTCCTGCCACAGAAGTCACTTTCCCTACACTCGGACTCGATCACACCATGGTGAAGGACCAAGTGCTGATGTCGGCATTCGGTTTTGCCGTATTTGGTATTGGCTACGAACTTTGCGGCATCACCGTTTCAAAGGTGATTGTGAAGTGGTTCTCTGGTAAGGAAATGGCGTTGGCAATGGGTATTCAAGTGGCGTTGGCGCGTTTTGGCACGGCTTTAGCACTGCTTGGTGGTCCATTCTTGGCAAAATACTATCAGCTTTCCACCCCTATTCTCGTGGGTTTGTTCAGCGTGGGTTTGGCTGTGGTGATTTATCTGATTTATTGCGCAATGGACCGCAAACTCGATAAAGCTTCTGATGCCGACAACAATGAAGAAAAGAAAGCGGAGAAATTCAGTTTTAAAGGTTTGCTCACCACACTTCGCAGTCCTGGATTTTGGTTAATCACGCTTTTGTGTATGTTGTATTACTCGGCCCTCTATCCATTCCTCGATTTTGCCACAAAGTTGATGATTTCAAAATATGGTGTGAGTCCTGAATGGGCTGGCGGCATTTCTTCAATATTGCCATTCACCTCCATTATTTTGACTCCTCTTTTTGGTGGTGTTTATGATCGTGTGGGCAAGGGTGCCAGCATTATGATTTTGGGCACAGCCATGCTCACTGTGGTGCTGATGGTGTTCGCTCTTCCGCTCCATTCCAGCTTGCTTGCTGTGGCATTGATGCTCATTTTGGGCGTGGCATTCTCTTTGTTGCCAAGTGTGTTGTGGCCAGCCGTTCCAAAGATTGTGCCCGAACAACAATTAGGTTCGGCATATTCAATCATCTACTATATTCAAAACATTGGTTTGATGCTTGTGCCTATCATCATTGGCAACGTGCTTGATAAAAACACAGTGAATGGCTTAGTTGATTACACAGCCGCTATGTGGGTGTTCTCTGTTATTGGAGCAATGGCGATTGTGGTGTCGGCATTCCTCCTTGTGCTGGATAAGAAATACCACTACGGGCTCCAGTCGCCAAATGTGAAAGATTGATTTAGAGATAATATCCTATAAAAATGAGAGAAGACCGACATTGCAATCGGTCTTCTTTTAATTTTTTATGCTTGTTGTAACATTTGCATGGCTTCGAGGCGACCTGAATTGATGAGGTCGGGGAAGTGTGAGTCGCTGTTGATGAGCACCGGCACATCATATTTCTTCAGCAGTTTGAAATATTGCTGATGTGGGAACATTCGTTGGTCGGTAATCCATTTCTTTGTGTTGATTTCAATTATCAGCCCATTATCCATAATGGCTTCAAATAGGTCGGTCGCCAATTTGTTGTACCAAGGTTCGTGGTCGATGCCGGGCTGGAACAGGCTGCCGTTGTGCCCGATTTTGTCGAAATGCCCGATGATGTCGAAACCACCTTTCTCCACCATGTCGGTTGATTGCTTGTAGAACGAACGAATCACACGCTCAATATCGTTGTGGAAGTAGCGCTCCATCTTCTTCTTGAAATTATCGAAATCGCCATCAATATCCACATATTCATCGCTCACAAACGATGGAATGAAATGAACAGAACCGATGCGATAGTCAAGAGGCATATCTTGGAAATATGGGATTGACGGTCCCCAATCGTCAAGGTAGTCAATTTCCATAGAGGTGAAAATACGGATTTGCTGACCATATTGTGCTTTCAACCTATTCATTTCTGCCAAGTAGTCACCTACCTTTTCTTTCGCCATATTGCATGGTGAGAAGAATGGGATTGGAGAGTGTGGGCTCACGCCATAGTGAGTGAAGCCCATCTTGATAGCCTCTTTGATGAAGTCCTCGATAGGCGCATGTCCATCGCAATAAGGGCTATGGCTATGGAAATTATATAATTTGCTCTCTTTTGCTATTCGCTTAAAATCAATCATGATTAAAACATCTTTTCTAATTGGTCATTGCTAAGGACCGAGATAATCGTTTTGCCGTCGGGCGTGTAGTTTGGATTTGGCAAACACAGGAGTTTTGACAGCAGCGTGTCCATTTCCTCTTGAAGCATCGTTTTGCCGTAAGGAATGGCGGCAGATTTTGCCACACGCAGTGCGATGCTCTCATACACCTTGGTGGTGATGCTTGTGCCACCCATGCTCACCTCGTCAATCACTTGAAGAATGGTGTCTTTGATGTTGACATTCTCCATACCTGCTGGCACAGCGTTGATCGACCAGTCGTTGCCGCTCAGTTGCGCAAGGTTGAAACCAATCTTTTCCATTTCTGGTTCCAGCTCCTTGAGTATGATATTTTGCGAGGTGGTTAATTGAAGCACTTCGGGGAACAGCACACGCTGTGAACTGATGGTGGTGGCATCAAGTTGCTTGATATACTGCTCAAAAAGCACCCTGACGTGAGCACGGTGCTGGTCAACAATCATCAGCCCCGATTTGATGGGTGACAGAATGTATCGCCCTTTCATTTGCATACACATAGCCGACGACATGTCAGGTGTGATGATTTCAGTCTGCACACCATTGTTCACTGGTTCCACTTCTCCGATATCAGAGAACGAATCCTCCACATCTTGTTCGGTAATAGATGCGATGCCTTCCTGTTTGCCTTTCTCAAAATTTTGATAGAGTTTTTCCCAATCAGGCAGAGGGTTGGATGAGTAGCCACCAAAGTTGCCTGCGCTCTGTGGGTGGTATGATGATCCACCACCAGCACTGCTTTTGCTTTGTGGCTTAAATGGGTTATAGGTTGGGTCAATGCCATCTTCTGGTGCCGTAACCACGGTATGGTCGTTGAACGCCGGGATTTCAGGCGCATCGGTGGTGTCGAAATCAATTTGTGGAACTGCACTGAATCGTCCGAGCGATTCTTTCACGGCGGCCGCGAGAATTTGCCAAATAGGCAATTCGTTCTCAAATTTGATTTCTGTTTTTGTAGGGTGTATATTTACGTCAATACTTTCTGGATCTACGGAGAAATTTAGGAAGTAGTTTGGTTGTTCATCGTCGGGGATAAGTTCGCTGTAGCTCGAAATGATAGCCTTGTGGAAATAAGGATGGCGCATAAATCTGCCGTTCACAAAAAGGAACTGCAAAAAATTGCGCTTTCGTGCGCCTTCAGGCTTGCTTACGAAACCGGTGATACGCACAAGCGAGGTGTCGGTGTTGAGTGGCACAAGTTGTTGGTCAACTTTTGCTCCCCACAGCGAAGCGATGCGTTGCTTAAACGACCCTCCAGAAAATTTGTTGAGCAGTTTGTCGTTGTTGGATAGAGAGAAATCCACATGGTGGTTCACCAAAGCCAATTTCTCGTACTCCTTAATAATATTGCTCAGTTCCACCTGATTGCTCTTCAAGAACTTTCTGCGTGCAGGCACATTGAAGAAGATGTTTTTAATCATGAAGTTGGAACCTTCGGGGCACATATCCGGTTCTTGACTTTCGCATTTAGATGCGTTAATCATAATTTTTGTGCCAAGTTGTGCTCCTTTAGCCCTTGTGCGGAGTTCCACCTGTGCGATTGCCGCTATTGATGCCAATGCCTCGCCACGGAATCCCATCGTTTGCAGAGAGAACAGGTCTTCTGCTTTCGAGATTTTCGATGTGCTGTGACGCTCGAATGCCAATCGGGCATCGGTATCGCTCATACCCTTACCGTTGTCAATCACTTGTATGAGTGTTCTTCCTGCATCTTTCAACACGATTTGAATGCTTGTGGCTCCTGCGTCGATGGCATTTTCCACAAGCTCCTTAATCACAGAGGCTGGGCGCTGTATCACCTCACCTGCCGCAATTTGGTTTGCTACTGAATCTGGAAGTAATTTTATAATATCACTCATTGTTTACGGGTAAAGATTTTGTTTCTTGTGTGTTGTCTTCGTATTTGTCGTCGTCCTTTGGTTGCTCTTCCACTTTAGGTTTGAGTATTTCGTAGGGCTGGCTAATCATTTCGCGCATCATTTCAGAAATATTCAGCACCTCGTAGGGACTTTTTGGACGCAAGTCGTCGAACCATTGATATTCGTCAAGTTTGAGTTGCGACTTTCGTGCAAGGTAAAGCGGAATGACTGTGCCACTCACTTCTGGCCACATCTTCACTTTCTCCACCTCCTGCTTTTCTTTTAAGTCGAGCGAGAGGAAACCGCTTTCTGTTCTCACGCATTTATTGTAAGTGGAATCGTTCTCCATCGGGAAGAAAAGAGTTTTCGCATTACCCACGATGTCGGCGTGGCGAAGTTCGTTTCTGGAGGATTCGGTGCCATCGTCGTAATAATCGATAACTTTCTCAAAATACGCTTTGAGATATTTACCATAGATTTGATTGTAGTAGATTTCTCCGAGGTGCTCCACAATCAAGCCCTTGTTGGGAATGGTAGCCCAATCCACCGAGCTGCTGTCGCGCATGTGTACGTTGATTTCGTTGTCGCTCGAAATTTGGCGTTCACCACTCCATACCACAGGGTGGTTGTAGAGGTTGAGGATAGAGTCGCGCTGCGCAAACGAGAGGTGACCGCAAATGCCTTGCACGTCCTTACGATAGAATTTCACGCCACCAGTAGCAGTCAGCACCCTGTTTTTGTCGGGCTCTTGGATTGTGGTGATGGTGTCGCCGTGGAAGAACAATGTGTCGGAGCGCTCGCCAGTTTTGGCATTCTCCTTATTGTAGATGCGTGCCAACGCCTTGTCTGTGGCGTAGCTCACATGTGTGGTCTCGTTGTGATAGCCATAGCCACCAGTGAGAATTGCGTGGTGCTTTGGATCGTTCACCGTCACATTGCCAATTGCTGTGCCCTCGCCAGTGTGCCTGTCGTAATGTATGCTGTCGCCTTCAAGTGTGCGGTCGTCCTTTGCAAAGAGTTTTGGTTGCACCCCATTTTTCACATAAAGGTTGGCTTTTTCGGTGGCAGTGTTGTAGTCGCCATTCGATGTGATGATTTTGTTTTCATCGGAAGTGATTTCTGCCTCTTCCACCAGTTTCGCAATATTTGTTCGGGTGTTGTAAAGAAGCTTGTTGGTATGAATCACATAATTGTCGCGGCTGTTCACCAAATCCACATTGTTGGTAAACACGGCATTGTCGGTGTTGAAATTGTATTCACCCACAATGGATGTGAGTACGTTTTTCGGGTCTTCCAACCTACCGTTGGAGGTGTATTTGCCGGTATTGCTTGGCACGTAATAGTCGATAGCTTGACTGGTGAGCGTGCGATTATCTTTAGTGATGCTCACGTTGCCAATCAGGTTCATCACCTCTTTTCTACCGTCGTAGTGAAGTTGGTCGGCTCTGCCGCTTAAATTGTCGGCGCGCTCCATTCTCACATTGCCGAAAGCGTCGATTGAATTGATTTGGTCGTAATAGTGTGCGCTGTCGCAATACAGGTGCATATCCCCTCTCGAAAATTCAATGTTGCCCATCAAAAGAATGTAGGATTCCAATGGATTCTTTACGGGTGCTGAAAGCATAGAGTCGGCACGTTCCAAAAACACCTTGTTGGCTTGGTATCTGTTGGCTTCTGGAATTTCCGGCTCAAACTTCTTTACGCTCTTGTGTGTTCTTTTTTGAGCAAAAGTTTCAAAAGCATATATGCCGATAAAAAGAGTCAAAAGGCATAAGATGCATTTTGCAGCCTTATGCCCTGATTGTGAGATATGTGGATTTTTGTTCACCTATATCAGTTTATTGTTTTCTCCAGTTGTATTTAAATTCACAGTTACGCCAGCCTTCGCTGATGTGAACGTAAGTCTTTTTCTGTTTTTCCTTCACCCATTCATCAATGATTTCAGCTTTTCGCTTATTCTCATACATGTCTTTAAGCACTTGGAAGTCTTCAGCGAGGTCGGCTTTGTGTGCCTCAATTCTTCTCACGAGCTTCACCATTGCCACTTGCTGGCGGTTGTTGCTTTTGTTGATTGCTATGAAAGGTTCTGAAATTTCACCAACTTGAAGTTTGTCCACCACCTTGCCAATTTCATCAGGCAGGTCGGCCATCTCAAAGAGAGTGGTGTGGGTTTGTGGATTCATCATCAAGCCCTTGTTGTTGCGAGAGTCCTTATCTTGCGACACATAGAGAGCGGCTTGCTCAAATGTGTATTTATTTGCGAGAATATCTTTGCGGAGAGAGTCGAGCTTCACCACGGCAGAATCGAGGTCTTTTTGATTCACCTTTGGCTTGAGAAGAATGTGGCGTGTGTTGATGCGGTCGCCACGCTTTTCAATCAACTGAATGATGTGGTAGCCAAATTCTGTTTCAACAATCTTGCTCACCTTTTTAGGGTCGTTGAGGTTGAAAGCCACATTTGCATATTCAGGAACAAGGTCGTTGCGGCTCTTGAAACCGATTTCACCGCCACTCATTGCAGAGCCGTCTTCCGAGTAAAGGAGAGCGAGAGTTGAAAAATCGCTTTCACCATTATTGACGCGCTGTGCGTAATCGCGCAGACGTGACTTCACCTCGTCGATTTCCTGCTGTGGAATGATTGGGTTGATGGTGATGATTTCCACCTCCACCTGCTTTTGAATGAGTGGAAGTGAATCTTTTGGAATAGAGTTGTAGAATTTGCGCACGTCAGAAGGTGTGGCCTTCACATTTTTAGTGAGGCTGCTTTGCACCTGCTGAATAGTGTATTGGTCACGAACGGTGTTCATCAGTTGTTCGCGGATTTCAGGAATTGGTTTTCGGAAATATTCTTCAACTTTCTCCTTTGAACCAAGATTAGCGATGAAATAGTTGATACGCGCGTCCACACTTTGCTGTACAGTGGAATTGGGCACTTCTATTGTGTCGATTTTTGCTTGATGCAAAAAAAGCTTATCAATGGCTATTTGTTCAGGAATCACGCAATATGGATTACCGTCAATGGGAGTGCGTTCGTATTGAAGTTGCTGATATTGCTCTTCAATATCAGATTTGTAGATAGCTTCGTCACCGACAATCCATGCCACTTCTTCAGCGATATTGTTTTGTGCAGTCATCAGATAGCCCATCGCTGTCAAAAATAGGCTAATTGTAAGGAGTCTTAATTTCACTGTTATCGTTTTTTTGTTAATAATCTGTTTTATGATGCTTATAAGCCGCTACTACGGCATATAAATTAAATGCAAATTTCATAAAATTTCATCACATAGCAAAACAAATTATTTTAATTATCATTAAAAGAATAACCGATTTTGCGCAATGTGGATATAAAAAAATCTCTTTATCGTGGTGATGCGATAAAGAGATTTAATATTCATGTTAGAAACTTAGTGGTTCTTATGGCTTTACAAGTTTCAGAACATTCTTGTTGATCTTGGCTGGATACTTCTTTTTGAGTTCGCTGAGCCAAGCTTTTTCAAGCTCGTCCTGATAATCGGAAGTTACGAGGCCTTTCACATCGGCAACGCCTTCTGGCTGGTCAATTACACCGCCTTCGAGAACAAATGCGATAGGATATTTCTCATTGCCAGTCTTTTCTGTGCCTTTGAATACCACTGAATCCACCAACTCGTTTTCACCTTGTGCAAAGAGCATTCTTTCCATCTTGATGTTGCTTGAGAATGTCTTGTGCAGAGTGGTGGTCAAAGTGTCTTTTCCGAGTGTAGGAATCATAGCCTTCACTGCTTGAGCGATAGAGTCGCTTTTTGCAGAGAGAATGATGCCCTTGAAGTGGGGTTTTGTCCAGTTGTATTTCTCGCGGTGTGCCTCAAAGTAGTTCTTCAAACCAGTAGTGTCTTTTGCGGCGCCGTCCCACACCTTCTTGTTGCTGATTTCAAACAAGAGCATACCGTCGCGATATTCGTTAATGAGATTGCGGTATTCTGCGTTGTCGTTAATCAGATTGTCGATGTAGTATTGCATAATTTCCTTGCTTGCGTATGGCTCGATTTGGGCAGCAATGTTGCCAGCTGCTGATTCGATGTCGTACTTAGCTTTAGGATTAACTCTTTTTGCGAGAACTGATGCAGGCACTTTGGTCTTGGCGTAAGTGAAAATCACGAAGTTTGACTTAGCAAGCACATCGCTCACAAAAGCAGAGTCGTATTGACCATGCTTCTTCAACTCTTTAATGAGGTAAGAGCGGAATTTTGCGTCGTTGTTCTTGTAGTTGTACAACTTCTTAATTTCTTCCAATTTTTGATTGCGAGCCATTTGGCTGCGTTCATCGTAAGCGATTGCGCGCTTGATTGATGGCAACGCCTCTTCAAATGAAGGAATGCCCTTGTGGCCAAGTTTCTTTACGATGTGATAGCCGTATTGTGATTCAAAAGGCTCGGAAATTTGACCGTCTTCAAGTTCGAACGACACCTTTTCAAAAGCAGGAACCATTCTGTTCACGCCGAACCAAGGCAATTTGCCACCATGACGGGCAGAACCCTTGTCTTCGCTGTACTTCTTAGCCATTTTCTCGAAGTCGGCACCGTTCTTCACTGAATCGTAAATTTCTTCAATTCTTGCTTTAACCACAGCCTTAGCAGAGTCGTCGAGGTTGCGGGTCATAAGCATGATGTGCTCTACTTCCACTTGACCTGGGTCTTGACGCTTGCCGTTCACACGAATCAGGTGGTTACCGAAGTCGGTGCGGAAAGGCTTGCTAATCTGGCCGATTGGAGTGGTGTAAGCCACCATTTCCCAACCGTAAGGGTAAACGCCAGATGCGGTGTAACCGTAGTGACCTGCATTGTGTGTAACTGCTGGGTCGATAGAGAACTTCTTTGCGAGCTCTCCCCAGTCTTCGCCCTTGATTACACATGTACGAATGCTGTCGAGGCGTGCAAGAATCTCTTTGTTTTCCTTAGCGTCCTTGCCGAGCGGAAGCATGATGTGGTCGAGGTCCACATTGGTCTTCATTCTTTCGTATGCTTCTTTTTCAAGACGCACATTCACAGTGGTGTCTTCGAGGAAATCCTTAACCATGCCTTCCTTGTAGCCGTTGTACTCTGCCAAGAAAGATTTGAGAGTGTCAACTCCTTCAGCTTCAGCGTCAGCCACTTTTTGCTTGTAGGTAACAAAGCGGTCAACATACTGGTCGAGAGTTTCTTTCTCTACTTGCTGCTGGTTGTTCTTCTTGTATAGATATTCAAACTCCGAGAGATGAATGTCCTTTCCGTTAATGGTCATCAACACAGGGTCTTTTGCTGCAAAAGCCAGGCAAACGCCACCTATGAGTGCACCAATCATCAATTTAATTTTCATAGTTTTAAAATTAATTCAATTTGTCATTATAGAAATAATAACGAAATTTTGTTCCGATTATTGTAAATCAAATCAAAACTCTGAATCGATTATAATTATCCGCGGCTGTAGTTAGGAGCTTCGCTGGTGATTGCCACATCGTGTGGGTGGCTTTCTGCTACACCTGCATTTGTAATCTTAACGAATTGAGCCTGATGCAGTTTCTCGATGTTTTCAGCACCGCAATACCCCATACCAGCACGCAGACCGCCGAGCATTTGATATGCCACTTCGTAAAGAGTGCCCTTGTATGGCACGCGAGCTGCAATACCTTCTGGAACGAGCTTCTTGCTGTCGGTGACATTGTTTTGGAAATAACGGTCTTTTGAACCTTTTTCCATAGCTTCGAGCGAACCCATGCCACGATATGATTTGTACTTTCTGCCGTTGAAGATGATGGTGTCGCCAGGAGATTCCTCCACACCTGCAAACATACCACCGAGCATCACAGAGTATGCGCCAGCAGCGAGAGCCTTCACGATGTCGCCCGAATAGCGGATACCACCATCGGCAATCAATGGAACGCCAGTTCCTTCGAGGGCTTTAGCCACATCGTAAACAGCGCTTAATTGAGGAACACCGATGCCGGCAATAATACGGGTGGTGCAGATGGAACCAGGACCGATACCCACTTTCACACCGTCGGCACCATTTTCCACGAGGTACTTAGCTGCTTCGCCAGTAGCGATATTACCCACCACTACATCAATTTGTGGGAAAGAGCGCTTCACTTGTTGAAGAACTTCTACTACACCCTTAGTGTGGCCGTGTGCAGTGTCGATAACGATTGCGTCAACGCCTGCTTCAACAAGCGCTTCAGCTCTCTTGAGGCTGTCGCCAGTCACGCCAATACCGGCAGCTACACGCAGACGGCCGAGAGCGTCCTTGCAAGCGTTTGGTTTGTCTTTAGCCTTGGTGATGTCTTTGTAGGTGACCAAACCGATGAGTTTACCATCTTTGTCAACTACAGGGAGTTTTTCAATTTTGTGAGTTTGGAGAATGTCGGCAGCCTCGTCAAGGTTGGTTGATGAAGAAGTGGTCACCAAATGGTCGCTTGTCATCACCTCGTCGATTTTGCGTTCCACATTCTTTTCAAATCGCAAGTCGCGGTTGGTGACGATACCCACAAGTTTCTTGTTTTCGTCAACTACGGGAATACCGCCGATATGGTACTCACTCATGATGTTGAGTGCATCGATTACCCTTGAGCCACGCTTAATGGTCACAGGATCGTAAATCATACCGTTTTCTGCACGTTTCACGGTGTGCACTTGGCGCGCTTGCTCCTCAATGCTCATGTTTTTGTGAATCACACCAATACCGCCTTCGCGAGCAATAGCAATAGCTAATTCCGCTTCAGTTACGGTGTCCATCGCTGCGGAAATCAGCGGAACATTAAGGGTGATGTTACGGGAGAACTTGGTTTGAAGATTTACATCTTTGGGTAATACTTCAGAATACGCTGGAATCAGCAGGACATCATCAAAGGTGAGTCCGTCCATTTTTACACGATCTGCAATAAATGACATATATTTTGAGTTTAAATAATTCCCTAAGAGATAATGCGTACTAATAAGTACTTGCTCACTTATTGCACACAAAATTACTATTTTTTAATGGCTTTTCACAAAAAAATCAGGCAAAAAATTCTTAAAAGATGATTTTGCCTGATTTGGTTTGTGCGCACATATATTATATGATAGGAGTGAATGGCTTTGTTAGTTAGCCAGTTCGCTGGTGAATTTGATGCGCACCAGTCTGATTTCTTCTTCCGTATATTCCGAACCTAACTCTTCGAGGGCTTCGTGCATGTTGTCGGTTTCGCTTTCCATAAAGTATTGGAAAATGTCGTCAACGCGGTCATCGTCCATTATTTCGTTCAGATAGTAGTTGATGTTGAGCTTCGTGCCAGAATATACGATAGCTTCAAGTTCTTCCAGCAACTCATCGAACGACAAGTGGTCGGATTCCGCAATGGAATCAAGGTCCACTTTGTGGTCGATAGCTTTAATGATGCTGATTTTCAACTTGCTCTTGTTGGCTTTAGAACGAACGCGGATATCCTCTGGACGCTCAATGTCGTTCTCTTCCACATATTTCTTGATAACATCAACAAACTCCTTGCCATATCGCTTCGCTTTGCCCTCTCCCACTCCCTTCATGGTCTTCAACTCATCGAGGGTGATGGGATAGAATGTACACATATCTTCCAGCGTGGGCTCTTGGAAAACCACGTAAGGCGGCACGTTGAGTTTGTCGGATATTTTCTTTCTCAAATCTGTGAGAATGTGGTGCAACTGTGGGTCAAGCACATTTGCGGTGGTGTTGAGAATTGCCACATTTTCCGTTTCGGAGAAATCTCTGTCGAGAACGATGTGGAATTTCTCTTTACTTTTAAGGAAGTCCAGTCCCTTCTGCGTCACTCGCAATATGCGGTTGTTGTCGATGTCGCTCTCAATATAGCCATACACTCGAGCTTGGTAGATGACAGTTTTGAGGAATTTGTCGTCACGGTTAGTGATGGCACCAAACTCATCGTAGGTGTCGAGCTTAAATTCTACGATTTCTTTCGTCTTTATGCCCAACACGAAGTTGATGATGTCGTTGGGTTTGTATTTACCTTTCAGCACCAGAATGGCTTCGAGCAGCGCGCGTAGCTCCTCGCTTGCGTTTTCTTGCTTTTTGGGGAAAAGGCAGTTGTCGCAACATTTACAGTTGGGCTCAGTATAGTCCTCGCCAAAGTATTTGAGCAGCGTTTTTCGGCGGCAAATCGACGATTCTGCATATTGGGCAGTCTCGGCAAGGAGCAGCTTGCCTATCTCTTGCTCGCTTACGGGTTTGCCTTGAATGAACTTCTGCAATTTCAGCAAATCCTTCTTGGCATAGAAAGTGATACTTCTGCCTTCTCCTCCATCGCGGCCAGCGCGTCCGGTTTCCTGATAGTAGCCTTCCAGACTCTTGGGAATGTCGTAGTGGATAACGAATCTCACGTCTGGCTTGTCGATGCCCATACCAAAAGCGATTGTGGCAACAATCACCTGCACATCGTCTTTCAGAAACTTATCTTGATTCTCCGACCTCACAGCACTTTCCATGCCTGCATGGTAAGGGAGCGCCTTGATGTCGTTCACATTGAGCAATTCAGCCAATTCTTCCACCTTTTTTCTACTCAGACAGTAGATGATGCCCGATTTCCCCTTCATGCTTTTGATGAAGCGGATAATCTCCTTGTCCACATTCTCGGTTTTTGGCCGCACCTCGTAGTAAAGGTTCGGGCGGTTGAACGACGACTTAAACACCTTGCCATCGGCAATGTCGAGGTTCTTCATAATGTCGTGCTGAACCTTTGGCGTGGCTGTGGCGGTGAGCGCAATGATTGGTCTTCTGCCAATCTGCTCGATATTTTGTCGGATATTTCTATATTCTGTGCGGAAATCATGCCCCCACTCCGAGATACAGTGTGCCTCGTCTACTGCGTAGAACGAGATTTTCACACTTCTGAGAAACTCGATGTTCTCTTTCTTTGTGAACGATTCGGGAGCAACGTAGAGGAGTTTGGTTTTGCCTGAATACACATCTTCTTTCACCTGGTCGATTGCCTGACGATTGAGCGTGGAATTTAGGAAGTGGGCTATACTGTCGTCTTCACTGAAATGTCGCATTGCGTCAACTTGGTTTTTCATCAATGCGATAAGTGGTGATATGACAATAGCGGTTCCTTCCATCATTAATGAGGGAAGCTGGTAGCATAGTGATTTTCCTCCGCCAGTTGGCATCAAAACAAATGAGTCGTTTTCAGAAAGGAGGTTAAGAATAATCTCTTCTTGGTTTCCTTTGAAGGTGTCGAACCCAAAATGCTTTTTTAATTCTTCTGTGACTTTTTTAATATCAGGCATAGTGATTTTGGTAAAAAGGCTTTATAACAACACAAATTTAATAAAATAGAATGGGGCAAACAAATTTTTTTGCGATTTGTTTGCCCCATAAAATGGATTTTTGTTAAAAAACGTTATTTTGCGTCCTTTAATATTTCAAAATTTGACTTTTCAAGCTGCTCTTTGGCGTAGTCGAGTGTCACAGTGTACTTCTTCGCCTTAGATGATGGCATCTCATACATTGCCTCGGTCATGATGGTTTCGAACAGAGAGCGAAGACCGCGGGCACCGAGTTTGTATTCCACAGCTTTGCTCACGATGTAGTCGAGCACGCTGTCTTCGACTTCCAGTTTCACACCGTCCATCTTAAAGAGCTTTTCGTATTGCTTGGTGATAGCGTTTTTAGGCTCAGTAAGAATGCGGCGCAATGCTTCGTTGTCGAGTGGTTCCAAGTTGGTGAGCACTGGCAGACGGCCAATGATTTCAGGAATCAGACCGAACGAGCGAAGGTCTTGTGGAGCCACGAAGTGCAACAGGCGGTTTTGTTCCAAGCGGCGGAACTTGCTGTCGGTTCCGAAGCCCACAACCTGTGTGTTGAGGCGCTGAGCAATCTTGCGCTCAATGCCTTCGAAGGCACCACCGCAGATAAACAGGATGTTTTTGGTGTCAACAGGAATCAACTTTTGTTCAGGGTGCTTGCGTCCGCCTTGTGGTGGCACATTCACAACAGAACCTTCTAAAAGTTTCAACAGACCTTGCTGAACACCTTCACCACTCACATCGCGAGTGATGGAAGGATTGTCGCCCTTTCTTGCAATTTTGTCAATCTCATCAATAAACACGATACCTCTTTCGGCTTCCTTCAAGTTGTAGTCGCAAGCCTGAAGAAGGCGCACCAGAAGGCTCTCGATGTCCTCGCCCACATAACCAGCCTCGGTAAGCACAGTGGCATCAACGATTGCGAAAGGCACTTTCAAGAGCTTTGCAATGGTTTTTGCAAGAAGTGTTTTGCCTGTACCTGTAGGGCCAACGATAATGATGTTCGACTTCTCGATTTCCACATCATCATCGGTCTTTTCCTGAACCAATCGCTTGTAGTGGTTGTAAACAGCCACCGAAAGATATTTCTTCGCGTCGTCTTGACCGATAACGTATTCGTCGAGATACTCTTTGATTTCGTTTGGCTTAGGGAGAGTTTTGAAGTCGATATCGGGGCTTTCGGTCTTGTACATCTTGTCGAGGTATTCCTTTGCCAGCTGGTCGGCACGCTCGGCACATTCGTTACAAATGCAACCGTTCATACCAGGCATCAGCAGTTCTACCTCGCTTTCAAGTCTGCCACAAAAACTGCATCTAAGCCCTTGTTCCGTCTTTTTTGCCATTCAGTATATTATTTGCTTTTTTCGAGAACTCGGTCAATCATACCGTAATCCACAGCCTCTTGGGCTGTCATCCAGTAGTCGCGGTCGCTGTCTTGGTACACCTTGTCGTAAGGTTGGCCAGAGTGCTCGCTGATGATGGTGTAGAGTTCTTTTTTGAGTTTCAAAATTTCGCGAGATGTGATTTCAATGTCGGAAGCCTGTCCTTGAATGCCACCCATTGGTTGGTGAATCATCACGCGTGAGTGCTTGAGGGCAAATCTCTTGTCTTTAGCGCCTGCCACGAGAAGCACAGCCGCCATTGAGGCAGCCATACCGGTGCAGATAGTAGATACATCACTTTGAATGTATTGCATAGTGTCGTAGATGCCGAGACCTGCATAAACAGAGCCACCAGGAGAATTGATGTAGATAGACACATCTTTTCCTGGCTCAGAGGAGTCTAAATAAAGGAGTTGAGCCTGAATCACATTGGCAGTATAGTCGTCAACTTGTGTGCCCAAAAAGATGATGCGGTCCATCATCAGGCGAGAGAACACGTCCATTTGAGCCACATTGAGTTTGCGCTCTTCAATGATGGTTGGAGAGATGTAGCTGTCGCTCACTTGGCTGGTGTATTGGTCAAGTGCCAGTCCGTTCATGCCGAGGTGGTGAACTGCAAATTTTCTGAAATCGTTATTCATGTTGTTTTGATTTAGTGTTTGTGAACGATTTGTGATTTATAAAACCGAGAGCGGCTCTGCATTGTGACAGCCGCTCTCGATATGTGTTGTTGTTTTGGCTTCGAATTATTTTGACATTCAAAATTTAAAAGCGGAACCAAAACATACTCTTAATATATTGTCAAGAGATTATTTTGCGGCTTCAAAAAGCTTGTTGAAATCTTCAACGCTCACAGTCTTTTCGTCGATACCAACTGCGTCTTGGATAGCGGCATACACCTTATCTTCGAATGCGCGGTTTTGAATATCGCTCTTCACGTCGTCTTTCTTGAGCAATTCTTGTGCATATTTTTCAATCACGTCTTCAGGAAGGTTCGACATGCCGTATTGTGCGAATTGTTGTGCAGCGTAGAAGCGAGCGAGGCGGAGCATATCTTCTTCTTCAACCTTGATGTCGTAGTTGCGAGCCACTTTCTCCTTGATGAGTTGCCATTGGATTTGAGCGCGAGTCTTTTCGTAGTCTTCTTCTACCTTTTGAGCGGCATTTTCTTCTTTGCTGCGAGTTACCAAGAATTTCTTGAGGAATTCATCAGGGAGTTCGAGGTCGCCAGCTTTCTTGCGAAGCACGCGTTCTGCATCGATAGTGAAGCGGTAGTTGCTGTCGTTCTTCAATTGAGCACTAATCATTTCCTTCACCTTTTCGGTGTATTCTTCTACGCTCTTAGCCACATCCTTACCGAGCACGTTGTCGAAGAACTCTTGGTTCATTTCTGCATCTTGGTTCACAAGAATTTCGTTAACGAGGAATTGGAAGTCGCTTTCGTTGTTAGCTTGTTCCTTGTCCACATTGAGAAGTGATGCGAGTTCGGTAACATTGCCTTCAGTGGCCTTGAATGGGTTGTAAACCACCAAGTCGCCAACCTTAGCGCCGATGAATTTAGCCTTTTCATCGTCGTTCTTCATATATTGTGGAGAGAAGATAGTCTTTTCAACCTTCAAACCGTCTTCTTTCTGAGTGCCATCAGCGTTGAGCTCGATCATTTCACCCTTTACGAGAGCGTCTTCAACCACAGCTTCGCCAGGAACTTGCTTGCCGAAACGCTTTTTGAAAGCATCGGTTTGCTTGTCGATCATATCTTGGTTCACTTCGATGGTATAGTATGGAATCTTCACACGCTTGTCGAGCTTGATTTCAAATTCAGGAGCAAGACCGAGTTCGAACTTGAAGTCAAATTCAGTGTCTTTTGTGAAGTCAACCTTAGTGTCTTCAGAAATCATTGGTTCGCCGAGAACGTCGAGTTTGTTCTCAACGATATAATTGCTCAATGCACGGCCCACTTGGCGTTCTACAACTTGTGCGAGAACATCGGTACCGAACATTTTCTTCAATAAACCTGCTGGAACGTGACCTGGACGGAAGCCCTTCACTGGGTGCTTTCTGCCAATGTTGTTCAATTCTTTTTTTACTTCTGCTTGATAATCTTCTTCTTTGATTGCGATGGAAAGAACTCCATTCACATTTCCTTGTTTGTCAAATGTAACGTTCATCTTTTGTGATAAAGTGTTTGTTATTTAATTTTATTTTTTATTTCGTTGTATTGTTGCCAATTAGCCTACAAAATTACTACCAATCTGCTCAATAGGCAAATTTGGAGGCGATTTTTTTCGCCATATAAAGATAATGGTGTCAAATAATTGGGGTTTCAGAGTTTGTTATACCCTTTTCTATGCAAATTGTGTGCCAATATAGTCAGAAATTCCGCTTTGGCATCCAGATTTGTGCCAAAACGGAATCTCCTTGATTATGATATGAGCTATTTACTTATAGCGAGAGTGTCATGTGATTGTCCTCAGCCATCTTTCGCATGTTCAAAATGGCATATCTCATTCTGCCAAGCGCGGTGTTGATACTGACATTTGTCATGCTGGCAATTTCTTTGAAACTCATTTCCTTAAAGTAGCGCATTTGCAGCACTTCCCTTTGGTTGTCGGGCAGAGCCATAATCAGGCGGTGAATGTCGGTTTCGATTTGCGTCGAAATCAAGTAATCCTCCACAGTGGATTCGCTCAACTCTTTGCGGTTGAGAATATCTATTTCGCTGGCATCGGTGGATTGCAAGTTTTCCGACTTCTCTTTTCTGAAATGGTCGAATACGAGATTGTGGGCAATGCGTGTGATCCATGCCGAGAATCGTCCGTTCTCCACGTATCGATTCTGCTTTATAGTCATAATTGCTTTGACGAACGTCTCTTGAAAGATATCGTCGGCCAATTCTGGATTTTTGACAAAATGTAAAATATATGAATAGACACGATCTTTATGGCGGTCAATCAGCACGTCAAAAGCATCGTTATTGCCATCAACATATAAAGCGATTAAGCGTTCGTCGCTTTTCTCTTTGAGTGTCATCATCACTAATCTATTTTGTTGTTAAATAGGTAGATGTTTGTCGATAGGCTCTTTATTTTAAATTGTGAGTGTTTGTTTAATTGGTGAATTACAATGCAAATATATATCAAATAATTTGAAAATTTGCATTTTTCTTAGAAAAAGTAGTGGTTAAATTAAAAAATGAATAAAAATGGTGTGCTATTTTTTGAACTTTTTCCAAAGTCTGTAGCCCAGCATAGTGGTCTTGGCACCGAGTATCAAGTAGTCGGTGGTTTTCAACCCCTTCAGCACGTTGTTGTTGAATAGCAATGCGCGCACGCCATGGTTGCTGGTCTGGCTTTTAGCCATTTTGTAAGCCGATATGAGTTGGGATTTGCTCACTTCTGCCATGACGAGAGCCTTTGCCCTTTTCATGCGCAATTCTTCTAAAGTGTATCCCTTCCACTGGTTAGTCTGTTCCATACTCATTTGCTATTTGTTTTCGTCTTGGGGGTTGTTAAACATTAGTTTGGTTACAAATCTTGTGATTGGATTTACAATCAGCACCGTCTTGAAAGTGAATATCAGCAAACAGATGAGTGCCCAAATGCCAGCCACGATAAGGTACGACAGCGCAGGACTGTCGGTGGCTTTGCTCAGGGTGTTCACCAGCGCAAACGACAGGAACATCAGTATGCTGAATCCGATGAGCAACGCAATGGCAAAGATTGCGATTTGCACCAAGATAATCGACAGCTTTTCGGCAAGGGTGAGTTTTGAATAGTCGAATTTTGACGATATGAAAACCTTTGCCTGGTTAAAAAGAGATTTGTAATCAACTTCAGCCATAGTGCTTTTTGTTTAAATTTCAGACGCGACAGCATCACGAAGCTGCCGTCGCGTCAGGTATGTGTTATCGATAGAACAACTTTTGATTATTGTTCGATTTGTGCGCTGATTTGGTCAACGAGGCGCTCTACTTCGTCGTCGGTGAAGTCGATGCCTTTTTTCTTCAGCAAGTCTTTGATGCGTTTGCGAGTGTCCTCACCTTTTTCAGGAGCGAACAGAATGGCGATTGCGCAGCCCACGAGCGCACCACCAAGGAATGAATATATTAACGATTTCATAGTGGTGAATTGTTTTAGAGTTCTTTTTCAATTTCTTCAGTAATGTCGTCAACAAGCTCGTCCATTTTCTTAGGATTGAGTTTGATGCCTGCTTTTTTCACAGCATCGGCGATTTTTGTACGGGTGTTGGAACCCTTGTCGGGGGCAAACAATAAGCCCACAGCTGCACCAGCAACTACACCGCCAACCACAGCCATAACAATGTTGATAGGTTTCATAATTATACAGTGTTTTTGATTAATAATAGTTTCATTAATGTTTTGAATGGCAAATCCTCGCCTTTCGTGGTATAAAATTAGAAATTGTTTTTTGTATTTCCAAAATTTTGCGTTAAAATTTAAGATTATTAGCATTTGTGGGTACACGCCAACTTTTTTTTATGAGGCATAATGTGTAATTTTGTGCTATTATTAGAAATCAAATGACATCTACCGATATTATTATAAAAGGAGCGCGCGTCAACAATCTGAAAAATGTGGATGTGCGTATTCCACGCAATAAGTTTGTTGTTATCACCGGGCTTTCCGGCTCTGGTAAATCATCGCTGGCTTTCGACACGCTCTATGCCGAAGGGCAAAGGCGTTATGTGGAGAGTCTGTCGTCATACGCTCGCCAGTTTTTGGGGCGTATGTCGAAGCCTGATTGTGATTTTATCAAAGGTCTTCCACCAGCCATTGCCATTGAGCAAAAGGTGAATACACGAAACTCGCGAAGCACCGTGGGCACATCCACCGAGCTTTACGACTATTTGAGAATGCTGTTCTCCCGTGTGGGCAAGACCTACTCCCCTATTTCTGGTGAATTGGTGAAAAAGCACACTTCTGAAGATGTGTTGAATTATATTCATTCGTTTCCTGTGGGCACAAGGATTGCCATCCTCACAGAAATCGTTTTGCCTGAAGGCAGAACTTTCGACGAGCAACTCGACGTGCTGATAAAAGGTGGATATTCCCGATTGGAGAAAGACGGCAGATTTTTCCAAATTGCCGATGTGAAAGCCAATGATCCGGCTGATGCTGATTCATATCGATTGCTCATCGACCGTGTGGCTGTAACGAACAACAAGGAGGACGATATGCGCATACTGGACTCATTGCAGACTGCTTTTTACGAAGGTCGCGAGGAGTGTGTGATAAAAGTGTGGAATGCTGATGGAAGCGTTGCCGAGCAAATATTCTCAAAGCGTTTCGAAGCCGACGGCATCCAATTTCAAGAGCCCTCTGACTTGATGTTCAATTTCAATAATCCTATCGGTGCTTGTCCAGAATGTGAGGGCTTTGGTAAGGTTGTGGGCATTGATGAGAATTTGGTGGTGCCTAACAAGACGCTCTCGGTGTATGAAGATGCGGTGATGTGCTGGCGTGGTCAGGTGATGAGCGAATGGAAAAGGGAATTTATTCATGCGGCTTCCACTGTCAATTTCCCTATTCACAGGGAATACTACCGACTCACTCAAGAGCAGAAAGATTTACTTTGGCACGGTTTCAACGGATTCCCCGGCATTGATGGATTCTTTGAATGGGTGAAAAGCAAGTCATACAATATCCAGTATCGTGTGATGCTCGCTCGCTATCGTGGCAAGACCACTTGCCCAGTGTGTGGGGGCAGCAGATTGAAGCCAGAGGCTTCGTATGTGAAAGTGAGTGGTAAAACCATTCACGACCTCGTGGCTATGCCGGTGCGTGACTTAGCGGAATGGTTCAAGCACATACAACTCGACGATTCAGAGCGAATTGTGGCAAAACGATTACTTGAGGAAATCAATAATCGCTTGTCGTATCTGAATGAAGTGGGCTTGGGTTATCTCACGCTCGACCGCCTGTCGTCGTCGCTGTCGGGTGGCGAAAGTCAGCGTATTAATTTGGCTACATCATTGGGCAGTACGCTCGTGGGCAGTATATATATATTAGATGAGCCAAGTATTGGTTTGCATTCACGCGACACTGCGCGCCTAATTAATGTGCTCCGAATGCTTCAAAAGGCAGGTAACACCGTAGTAGTGGTGGAGCATGATGAGGAAATCATAAGAGCTGCCGATTATTTAATAGATGTGGGTCCGGAAGCCGGGCGCAAAGGCGGCAATATTGTATATCAAGGCGAAGTGGCTTCGCTCGTGTCGGCTGACAATAGCTACACCACAAAGTATCTGACAGGCGTTTTGAAAATTCCTGTGCCCACCTCGCGCCGAAAGTGGAGCAATTACATTTGGGTGAAGGGCGCAGCCGAAAACAACCTGAAAGGGATTGATGTGAAATTCCCATTGGGTGTGATGACTGTGGTGACTGGCGTTAGCGGTTCGGGTAAATCTACCCTTGTTGATGATATTTTATTTCGGGCGCTTGCGCGTCATTTTGGCGAGAATGTTGATGCTCCCGGCACATTCGCTTCGCTTGAAGGCGATTTGAATTTGATTTCAGGCGTGGAGATGGTTGACCAGAACCCTATCGGTAAATCATCGCGAAGCAATCCTGCCACTTATTTGAAAGCATTTGATGAAATCCGTTCTCTCTACGCCCAACAGCAGTTGTCGAAGCAAATGGGATATAACATGGGTTATTTCTCGTTCAACTCGGGCGGTGGTCGCTGCGAGGAATGTAAGGGCGAAGGCACTATCACCATCGAAATGCAGTTTATGGCTGACATCACGCTCACTTGCGACGCTTGCCACGGTAAGCGCTTTGCTCAAAGCGCATTAGATGTGCTGTACAGAGGCAAAACGATTTCCGATATTTTGGAAATGACCGTGAATCAAGCCATCGAGTTTTTCTCCGAAGAACAGCGGTTTAACGAGAAAAAAATCGTGAACAGGCTGAAACCGCTCCAAGATGTGGGACTGGGCTACATTAAACTCGGTCAGTCGTCATCCACTCTGTCAGGCGGTGAGAATCAGCGTGTGAAATTGGCGTATTTCATGAGTGGCGAGAAGAAAAACCACACCATGTTTATTTTCGATGAACCATCAACAGGTCTTCACTTCCACGACATCAACACCTTGATGAAATCGTTCAACTTGCTGGTGCAGAAAGGCCATACAGTGGTGATTATTGAGCACAATATGGACATTATAAAATGTGCCGACCACATTATCGACCTTGGACCAGAAGGCGGTGCTGAAGGCGGCACGCTTGTGGTGGAAGGCACACCAGAGCAAGTGGTGAAATGCGAAGCAAGCTACACCGGTAAATTTCTCGCCGAGAAACTGTAATTATTTTATAGCAAAATAAAAGTCGCCTATCCTGCAACGAATTAGGCGACTTTATTTTTTTGATATGTGGCTGTGAACTTATATTAGTCCAGGGATTAAACTTTCAATCCATATCACAGCGATGCCAGCGAGATAGCCCGACATGGCAATCAGTGAAAATCTCTTGAGATACCAGAAGAATGGAATCTTTTCGATACCCATTGCCACCACACCAGCGGCAGAGCCAATAATCAGCATACTGCCACCTACGCCAGCGGTGAATGTAAGCAACAGCCAGAAAATGCCGTCCTGGGTGAATGCTGCATAATATGAAGGGTCAGTTGCCACTAATTCAGCAGGTATTTCACCAAACATCTTCATGCAAGCCGACACGAGTGGCACATTGTCGATAACTGCTGAAAGGTAACCAATAAGCGTGGTCATAGCAAATGGCTCATGGATGCCTTCGTCCATCGTTTGAGCAAGGTTGCCAAGAATGCCAGCTTCGCTCAATACCGACACTGCCATCAGAATGCCGAGGAAGAACAGAATGGTTGACATGTCGATGCCTTTGGCTGCTTGGTCAACTCTTGCGCCCAATCCCGACTCAATTTTATAACGGCGAACAATGATTTCAGTAATCAGCCAAATAAAGCCGAGGGAAATGATGATTCCCATAAAAGGAGGAAGCCCTGTGAGGGTTTTGAACACAGGCACAAACAGCAAACTGCACACGCCAACTACCAGCACGAATTTGCTTACCGAAGGGAAACGACGATAGATAACACGGTTTTTGTTTTGTGTCTCGTCGCAGTGTGGAAGTTCATCATTGTCGATCATTCTTGTGGCAATAAGCAGTGGCACCACCATCGACACCAAACTTGGAATCAGCAGTGTGGTGATCAGTTGTCCGGTGCTCACCTTATCGCCCATCCACAGCATAATGGTGGTGACATCGCCAATTGGCGAGAATGCGCCGCCACTATTGGCAGCAATCACAATCACACTTGAGAAAATCCAACGCTCGTTTTGCTTTTTCAAAAGGCAACCCACCATTGTCACCATAATAATAGTGGTGGTGAGGTTGTCGAGAACTGCCGACATAAAGAAAGTGACAAATGCCATAATCCAGAGCAGTTTTCTCTTTTTTCTGGCAGTGATGGTTTCGGTGATAATGTTGAACCCTCCATATCGGTCAATCACTTCCACAATGGTCATAGCGCCAATGAGGAAGATAAGAATCTCGCACGTGTCGCCAAGTTGTTCCAGCACTTTGGCATTCACATCCGTGTCGCCCGACATGGTGGCATATATTGCCCAAAGCAGTCCGCACATAATCAGTGCAAATGTACCTTTGTTAGTGTGCAGAGGGTGTTCGCAAGTGATAAGAAGATATCCGACTACGAATATCGCGATGAGAAGAGCAGTCATATCTTATAAAATGTAAGAGTGTGGCTTGTAAAAAAGTAGTTGATTATCTGAAACTCTCGCTGCTTTGAATTGTTTTTTTGTCTTTTGCTACGCCTCTGCGTGCCAAGTAGAAAAACACTACAGCCAATCCAAGCAGAGCGTTGCTGAGCATCACATGGAGTTCTCCCCCTTTAAGTGCTTGGTAAGTGAGGATTGCGATTGAGATGGCAATCACAATGGTAAGCAAAATGCAGATTGAGCAAAGCTTGAGTTGGAGTTTGAGGTTTTTGAATTTGAAGATGGTGATAAGTGCTAAGATAGCGGTAAGTGCATTTAATACGCAGAGCACGAAATTGGGCGCGGTTTTACCAGCGGCACCAGTGGCGAGTGCTCCGATTAAAAATTCATTTTCACCATTAGTAATAGTAGTCGAGGTAGTAAAAGTAAAAATCCCCAAAAAGATTGCTGCAATCAATAAATAAAGCGATTGCAATCGTTGTAGAACCATAGTTGTTGTTTATAATTAATGATTTATCAATTTATTATGTGCAAAAATACGGTTTTTATTTAAATAATTCATTATTTTTGTATTACTGTTTCTCAACTTTTGCACAGAATTTGCAAAATTGACTACTTAATACACTATTTAAAACATGACATTAAAAGAAATCACTCAATATAAAACCGATATCACCAGCTTGATTGACGGTGGCAGACTTTATGAGGCCATCGTTAAACTACAGCCCGTGGTAGAGGGAGTTGCCGATTATAATTTAATCCAGCAGTTGAACACGGCGAAAGTGTCGTACGACTATTTGCTGCAATATTTCCTTGATGGCGTGAAAGATGATGGCAGAAATGACATGATTGATAAAATCACGGAGAGTCTTTATCTCATTGCGGATAAATGTGTGATAGCGCTTTCTGCCAAACAGTCGTTTGAACTGTTTTACACTAAAGCATCGGTCCTTCGTGGCGTGTCAGTCGCAGATTTAGTGTCGAAACACCAGAATTTGCAGAAAAAGTATGAACTGTTGACTGGAGTGGATGCAGAGTCGCAAAACGCTCGTGCCATTTCTGACCTTAAAAGGGAGAAAGAAAATGTGGTGGTTGACCTTTTTAATAAGGTGTGGTGCAGTTTTCCATTAGTGAAAGAAGATTCCAACGAACTTAAGGAATGGTTTGCTTACGCTGAAGAATATGAAAAGCAGCTGGTTTTGTCGGCAATGTTTTTGGGACAAACCAAGTTTTACGACGAGGCGAAATTGGTTTTCTTGCTTGAGTCGTATATCACAGCTTCAGATATTGACACACAAACTCGTGCCCTAACTGGAGCATTCCTTGTGATGATGCTTTATCCACATCGTGTGGGCAGGTCGAAATTTGTGGGAAAACTCCTTGCGGAAGCGTCGGAGAATGTGAATTTCCGTTCTGATGTTAGCTCAGTGATGCAAAGGTTGGTGCGCTCGCGTAATGCCGAGAATGTGTCGAAGCGAATGCGTGAGGAACTGATGCCCAACATCATGAATATGGACCCTGGCTTGGTGTCGAAGCTAAAAGGAAAAGGTGCAATCGATCCGATGGACTTGGAAGAAAATCCACAATGGCAAGAATGGCTCAACAAAAGTGGAGTGAACAAGAAAATGGAGGAATTGAACAAACTTCAAACCGAAGGCGAAGATGTGTTTATCTCCACATTCTCTCACCTGAAGTCGTTCCCATTCTTTAATGTGATGGCAAATTGGTTTCTTCCGTTTTATCCCACCCACTCTTCTTTAGACGACAGTTTCCCTGCAGAGAGTCGCAAAATGGTGAAGATTATCAAATATGCGCCATTCCTTTGCGACAGCGACAAGTATTCGTTCTGCTTTTCTTTGGCATCGGTTCCCGACTCGCAAAAGAGCGCAATGATGGGGCAAATGGATATTTACAACACTGATTTGCAAGAACTTGAATCCACAGAACTGCCTGACGACAAGAAAAAATCGCGCGACGCATCAATTAATGGTTACATACAGTCGCTTTACCGCTTCTTCACTTTGTTTTCAAGGAAAAACGACTTTTTGTCGGTTTTCAAAAGCGATATGGACTTCACTCAACTGCCATTCTTTGAATTGTGGGGGCTTGACCAAACTGCGCTTTTGACCATCGCTGAATATTATTTGAAAAACGGTTTTTATGAAGATGCTGTCTCGTATTTCTCCTATATACAAAAGCATTTTGAAGATGTGGCACCACACATCCTGCAAAAGATGGGATTTGCCTATCAGAATTTAGGCGACTACAGAAACGCTATCCAATATTATCAGAGATACGAGTTGGTGGATGAGAATGATTTGTGGAACAACCGCCACATAGCCATTTGCTACCGCTCGCTAAAGCAGTATGAAAAAGCGCTTAAGTATTATGAAAAGGTGCTTTCGGTGAAAGATTCAAATGCCACCATGTGCTTGAATGCAGGGCACTGCCTGCTTGAACTTGCCCGGCCTGATGAGGCACTCAACTATTACTATAAGGCTGACTATTTAGACCCTTATAATCCAAAAGTTTGGCGTTCGCTTGCGTGGGCTAACTTCTTGACCGACAATTTCGCTCAAAGCGAAAACTACTATAAGAAATTGCTTGAAAATAAATCTGTCAATTCGCAGGATTATTTGAATTATGGACATTTGCTGCTTGCGGAAGGAAAGCTTGCAGAAGCCGTGGACTGTTATGTTAAGTCGGCTAAAGGTGAAGGGGAATCGCTCAAGGCATTCCATTCGTCTTTCCGTGCCGACCTTCCGGTACTGATGCGGAAGGGTATTACCGAAAGTATTGCTGCATTGGTTGAAGAAACGGTCGTTAAGAAATTAAACAACAATTGATTATATGAGAAAAGTTTTATTTACATTTTTATTAATTATCACATTATTCACTCAAATGAAAGCTGATAATATTTTTTTGAAAGAGTTTAAAACCACGAATGGAGCCATTCCGTTCGACAGAATCACAACCAACGACTACGTGCCTGCCATTATGCAGGCAATCAAAGAGCACGAAGCAGAAGTGCTTGCGATTGCCAACCAGCAGGAGGCTCCTACTTTTGAAAACACCATTCTCGCCCTTGAATATTCAGGTGAGACTTTGAATAGAGTGTTGGGCGTGTTCTATCCTATGTTGTCGGCTAATGCTGACGATTCTTTGATTGCTGTATCCACACGCATCTCCCCTATCATTAGCGCGCACAGCAATTTCGTGTCGCTGAACGAGCAGTTATGGAATCGTGTCAATACCGTTTATAAGAATTTTGACGAATCAAAATATTCACACGAAGATAAGCGACTTCTTGACAAGACTTACAAGAATTTTGTGAGAAGCGGTGCAGCACTTGAAGGCGCGGCAAGGGAAGAATACAAGAAGCTCACCATTCAACTTACTGAACTCACCTTGAAATTTGAGCAAAACTGCTTGAAGGACAAGGCTCGCTATGAAATGTGGCTGAAGAAAGAGGATTTGGCTGGTCTGCCCGAAACTGCCGTAGAGGCAGCCGCTGCTGAAGCCGCGCAGAAAGGCCGCGAAGGTGAATACCTGATTACCCTCTACTTCCCAAGTTATTCACCATTTATGAAGTATTCTTCACGTCGTGACTTGAGAGAGAAACTTTATAAGATGTATAACACTCAATGCACTTCAGGTGAATTCAGTAATATCGAGGTAATCAAGCAAATTGCAAACACACGTTTGGCTATTGCAAATCTTATGGGCTTCAAGACCTTCGCTGATTACCAGCTCGATAACACTATGGCTAAAGATGTGAAGCACGTTTATGCCATGCTCGATCAGTTGAAGAAAGCTTATTCTCCAGTAGAGCGCGCCGACATGAAGCGTCTTGAAAAATTTGCGTCAAAACTTGAAGGCAAGCCCATGAAGATTATGCCATGGGACTACTCATACTATTCAAACAAGGAAAAAGATGCTAATTACAGCATCGATGACGAACTCCTTCGCCCATACTTTGAATTGAACAATGTGATTGATGGTGTGTTTGGCTTGGCAACTAAGCTCTATGGCTTGCAATTCACAGAAAACTACGATGCACAAGTGTTCTATCCTGATGTTAGGGTGTATGATGTAACCGACCGTGAAGGCAAATATGTGGGTATGCTCTACACCGACTTCTTCCCCCGTGCCACTAAGCAGAGCGGTGCGTGGATGACCAATTTCCGTGAGCAATATCTCGACAAAGACGGCAAAGATGTTCGCCCATTGGTTACACTCACTATGAACTTCACCAAGCCTACAGACTCTAAGCCATCGTTGCTTTCATTCTATGAGGTAGAGACCTTCACTCACGAATTTGGCCACGCACTCCACAGCTTGCTCTCAAAGTGCAAATATGTTTCACTTTCAGGCACAAATGTTTATCGCGACTTCGTGGAACTCCCCTCTCAATTCAACGAAAACTTTATGACAGAGAGTGAATTCCTCGACAGCTTCGCTAAGCATTACATTACTGGTGAAAAAATCCCACAAGACCTTGTGCAAAAAGTGATTGCATCTTCTCAATATGGTGCAGCTTACGCTTGTATGCGCCAGTTGGGCTTTGGTTATCTCGACTTGGCTTGGTACACTATCGACAAACCATTTGAGGGCGACCCATTCAAGTTTGAAGCCGAAGCCACAAAGGATGTGAACATGTTTCCCCCTGTTGAGGGTTGCCTCATGTCGCCACAGTTTGGCCACATCTTCTCTGGCGGTTATGCTGCTGGTTACTACAGCTACAAGTGGGCAGAAGCGCTTGATGCAGATGCATTCTCTAAATTCAAGGAAGAAGGCATTTTCAACCCAAAGACAGCAAGCGAATTCCAAGAACTGCTTTCGAAAGGCTCAACTGAAGACCCAATGGAACTTTATGTGAAATTCCGTGGTCGTGAGCCAAAAATCGATGCACTCCTGAAGCGCGACGGAATTAAAGAATAATATTTAAAATATTTTTTTGAATAAGTGGCAATATTTTTTGTTGCCACTTATTTTTTTGCTTTTTTTTGTTTAATTTTGTGGGTGATTAGAGTTAAGTTTTGAATCTCAGCGTTTCTTTATGAAAACAGTTGAAATTCAGTATGTTTGAAGCTATATGTCAGAAGTGATAGAAAAGAAACTTTTGTTGGATTCAAGGTATCTGCGCATGGCAAAAATATGGGCAGAAAATTCTTATTGCCAACGCCGCAAGGTGGGTGCTTTGCTCGTGAAGGATAAGATGATTATCTCAGATGGCTACAATGGCACTCCGCAAGGTTTTGAAAATGTTTGCGAAGATGAAGATGGCAATACCAAGTCGTATGTGCTACATGCCGAGGCGAATGCTATCACTAAAGTGGCGCAGAGCAGCAACAGCAGTAAAGATGCCACGTTATATGTCACCACTTCACCTTGCATTGAGTGTGCAAAGCTGATTATTCAGTCGGGCATTAAGCGTGTGGTTTTTTCTGAGCTCTATCGTCTTACCGATGGTGTGGAATTGCTCCAGCTTGCAGGAATTGAGTGTGTGCATTTGAAGGAAACCGGCAACGGTGAATATATAGAAAAGATTCTATGATGAAAATTAATGATAAACAGACTCCCAACACCGTGTTTGTGCCATTGCTGATAGCTTTGGCATTGGTGGTTGGTATTTTTATAGGCAGCCGATTCGCTTCAAAGAAAACTATCGACCTCGACCGTAAAATCAACAATATTTTGGGCATCGTGGCTGATGAGTATGTGGAGAATGTGGATATGGATAGCCTTGTGGAGCTCACTATCCCTGACATCCTGGCACAGCTCGACCCCCACTCTTCCTACATTTCCGCTAAAGATTATGAAGCGGCAAATGAAGAGCTGAATGGCAACTTCTGTGGTATTGGCATTTCATTCCAAGTGATGGAAGATACCATTAATGTGATTGAGGTGATTCCTGGTGGTCCCTCTGAGAAAGTGGGTATCGCAAATGGTGATAAAATCATTAGTGTGAATGGGAAAAACTTTACAGGCGTAAAGATTAACCCAAACACTGTTAAGGAGCAACTGCGAGGTCCGAAAAACTCAACCGTGAAACTCGGCATCAAGCGCCAAACTTCCGACAAAATTCTCTATTTCACCATCAAGCGTGGCGATATACCCATTAAATCGGTTGATGCGGCGTATATGATAGAGAAAAACACGGGTTATGTGAAAGTGAACCAGTTTGGTCGCACCACTTACGACGAGTTTGTAACAGCCTTGTCGATGCTGAAAAACGATGGAGCTAAACGATATATCGTCGACCTTCGGGGCAATGGCGGTGGTTATATGGAAATAGCCGTTGCAATGGCTAATGAGTTCTTGCCAAAGAACAACCTGATTGTTTCGACCAAAGGCCGGTACAAGAAATTCGACAGTTCCGTTTATAGCGACGGCAATGGCTCATATCAAGATGCTGAAATTGTGGTGCTGATTAATGAGTTTTCAGCCAGCGCAAGCGAGATTTTTGCTGGTGCTATTCAAGACAACGACCGAGGCTTGGTAATTGGCTCACGCTCGTTTGGTAAGGGATTGGTGCAAAGGGAATTTAGATTGTTTGACAACAGTGCTATTCGCCTCACCATCGCTCGTTACTACACACCTACTGGTCGCTGTATTCAAAAAGATTACAAACTTGGTCAAGCCGCCTACGAGCGTGAATTGCTTAACCGCTTCAATAATGGCGAACTCGATACTCAAGACAGCATTAAGGTGGATAAATCCAAATCGTTCAAGACGCCTCACGGCCGCATCGTGTATGGTGGCGGTGGCATTATTCCTGACATTTTCGTGCCTCGCGACATCACAGGCTTCACTTCATACTATTATGCTGTGGTGAACGAAGGGCTCATTCAGAATTTTGTGCTCAAATATGTGGCAACCCACAAGTCGAAATTCAAGAATGCTGACGACTATAAAGATGTGATTCGTCTGCTTGACGACAATACTACATTACTGAATAGCTTCGTGGAATTTGCATCGGCCCATAATGTGCCAGCACGCTGGTACTATATCAACCAGTCGCGCGACTTGATTCTTAACGATTTGAAGGCGTTTATCGCAAGAGATTTGTTGGGTCAAAAGGCGTTCTACCCTATTTATAATCGCCACGACAAGACTATTGAGGCTGCGCTGAAAGCACTTAATAAGCATAAAGCGGCATTCCCAATCACTGCTGACTGATATAAGATGGACAAGGCTTCGATTAGAATACAGATGAAGGCAAAGAAGGCGTCTTTGTCGGCAGAAGATAAACAGAGGGAGGCAGACATGGTGCTTCGCTCCATCGAAAAAATGCCTTGTTTTCAAAAGGCACAATCGGTGCTGATGTACTACTCTTTGCCCGATGAATTGCCTACCCACAATTTCGTACAGAAATGGGCGGCTGAAAAGAAAGTGTATTTGCCAAGAGTGGTGGGCGATGAATTGGAGATTGCCATTTATGGCGAACTTGTTACCGACGGCAAATATGGGATTGAAGAGCCCACGGCTGCTTCTGTGTCGCCCGATGAAATCGATTTGGTGATTGTTCCTGCCGTGGCGCTCGATGCGAAAGGAAATCGCCTTGGCAGAGGCAAAGGTTATTACGACCGCTTGTTGCCCCAGTGCCCACAGGCTTATAAGATAGGCGTGGCATTAGAGTGCCAGTTACTTGAAGAGTTGCCAGTTGCCCCATTTGATGTGCCACTTGATGCCGTGCTTACTGCTTCAAACGAGATTATTATCACACCATTCAGCCAAGATACTAAAGCTCTATGATTGAAATTAAGAAAGATACGAAACTTCACGAAATCGTGCTGCTTGACCCCACTATCATCACTGTGTTTTATCGATTCGGTATTGTGTTGGGGCTGTCAGATAGCACCGTGGAATCAATTTGTGAAGAGAAGAAGATTGATATCGACTTTTTTCTTGCGATTCTGAACACCTATTTGTCGCCTTCGTATTTCCCCGAAAATAAGATAAGAAATTTCAGCGCGTCGGATATCGTGAATTATCTTTCGCAAACCAATGTGTTCTATGAGAAGTTTCAAATTCCGAATATTGAGCGTCACTTTGGCTTGCTACTGAAAAAGACGGAGTCGGCTAACAGTAATTTGGCACTGATGATGAAGTTTTTCGTAGAGGTAAAATCCGAACTTCTTCAGCGCATCTACGACGACCGTGAAAACTGGTTCCCACAGCTTCTTGCGCAATATTCAAAGAATCACGATGTGGTTTTAAATTATAAGAAAGTAGATGAAAGCGATTCGATTGAGGATAAAATCGACGACCTGATAAATATGTTTGTGATTCACCTCAAAGGTGATTACGACCACAATTTGTGTCAGGCGGTGCTGATTTCACTTGTTAATTTCAAAAAAGACATTACGCAAAACAATCGCATTCGCAATCGCATTCTCAAACCTTTTTCACAAGCTCTCCATATTGAGTAGGAATTATGCCAAAGAATATAGCAATAATTATGCGCAACAGATTGGAGGCATTAGGTTTGTCAAACCTACTCTCCTATCATTACGATGCCCAGTCGGTGTTGTACTCCACACTCGATGAGGTGCCGGCTTCCCAGCGTGAGAAATTTAAGGTGTATATCACTTCGGCTAATGAATTTCTTGCGAATTTGTCATTCTTCATGCCACATAATGAGCAAACGCTGATTGTGTCAGACACATTGTCGGGTGACGGATATAATGTGGTTTCGCCAACTGCCGACGAAACCGAGATTCTGGCAAAATTTGAGCCGTTTTTTCACGAAACATGTGGCGACGATAACCAAATACGCCTTACACAACGTGAAACAATGGTGCTGCAACTCGTGGTTGAAGGACTGATTAATAAAGAGATAGCCGACCGCCTGAATATCAGCATTAATACCGTGCTTACCCACCGCAAAAACATTTCTGCAAAATTGGGCATCAAAAGTGTGTCGGGACTGAGTGTGTATGCCATTATGAATGGTATTGTTTCTCCCAAGTAGAAATACGACAAACGTTGATGATAAAAACAAATCGAGATGGCCATTTAGCCATCTCGATTTTTATTAGTGTGTCACAATGTTTGTGATTTCTGCTTAAATCCACTTCATGTAAGCGAAGTCTTGACGGTGTGGAAGTTTTTCGTTCCATGGGAATACACGGATGCCGAAACGGAACACACCTGAATCCTTGGTGTTTTGCTTCATGTGGTAAGTGAGTACATCACCTTCTTCAGCCACAACATCGAATGGAATTACGCGGTGGAACTTCTGTTGACCATCTTCTTCGCGGTAGATAACGAGTTCTACGCCAAGATCCTTGCCCAATCCTGCGGTGTCGAGTTTGATGGTGGCTTCGATTGGTTCACCGTCGTTGGTTGAGTTGTTGAGTGATTCGCTGAGTTGAACATCCACTGCGTGAACATTGTCCCACTTTTCAACCACATTTTCTTTCCATGCCACGATTTCCTTAGCCACAGCATAGTTGTTGGCTTTGAGCTTCTTGCTGCGAGCAGCTTCCTTGCTGTAGAAACGGTCGATATAGTCACGGATCATGCGCGACATAGTGTAATGTGGAGCGATAGTTGCGATAGAACGCTTCACGTATTGAATCCAGTTTGGAGAGTAGCCACAAGAGTTCTTAGCGAAGTAAAGTGGAATAATCTCGTTTTCAAGCATTGAATAGATAGTGGCAGCGTCGAGTTTGTCTTGTTGTGCTTGGTCTTGGTAAGTGCGCTTTGCAGTAAGAGCCCAACCAGCACCTTCGCGATAACCTTCATACCACCAACCGTCGAGCACTGAGAAGTTGAGCACGCCGTTCATTTCAGCTTTTTCGCCAGAAGTGCCAGATGCTTCGAGTGGACGGGTTGGAGTGTTCAACCAAATATCCACACCAGTGATAAGACGTTTAGAAACGGTCATATCGTAGTTTTCGAGGAAGATAATCTTACCGAGGAATTGTGGCATCTTAGAGATTTCAACAATTCGGCGAATCAAGTCCTTACCTGCGCCATCAGCTGGGTGAGCTTTACCTGCGTAGATGAATTGAACAGGGAATTGTGGGTTGTTGACGATTTTTTCCAGACGGTCGAGGTCGGAGAACAAAAGGTGAGCACGCTTGTAAGTGGCGAAGCGGCGAGCAAAACCAATCAAGAGTGCGTTAGGGTTGATTTTGTCAACAATCGACATGATGCGAGTTGGATCGCCTTGATTCTTCAACCAAGTTTCGCTAAAGTCGCGCTTAACGAAGTTGATGAACTTGTTCTTCAGACGCATACGCATTTCCCATACATCTTCATCTGGAGTTTTGAGGATTGGAGCCCAAGTTCTTTCGTCTTCTTGGCGTTCTGCAAAGTCGGCACCAAATTGTTCGCTGTAGAATTCTTTCCATTCCGAAGCTGCCCATGTAGGCATGTGCACACCGTTGGTTACATAACCCACGTGTGATTCTTCAGGAGCGTAGCCTTTCCATACGCCTTGGAACATCTTCTTTGACACTTCGCCGTGGAGCCAGCTCACACCATTTGCTTCTTGGCAAGTGTTCAATGCAAACACGCTCATAGAGAAACGTTCTTGGCTATCGGGGTTTTCACGACCCATGTTCATCAAGTCGGCCCATGAAATACCGAGTTTTGCTGGGAATTCACCCATATATTTGCCGAAGAGACCTTCGTCGAAATAGTCGTGACCAGCAGGAACTGGAGTGTGAACTGTATAGAGTGATGATGCTCTAACCACTTCAAGTGCTTCGTTGAAGCTTAATTTGTCGTCTTGTACATAGTCAACGAGGCGTTGGAGGTTCAAGAGTGCTGCGTGACCTTCGTTGCAGTGGTAGATTTCATTCTTAATGCCGAGTTTCTTCAACATCAACACACCACCAATACCGAGCAGGTATTCTTGCTTGATGCGGTTTTCCCAGTCGCCACCATAGAGTTGGTGAGTGATTGGACGGTCCCATTCGCTATTCAAGTCGATGTCGGTGTCGAGCAAATAGAGCTTCATACGACCAACATTCACACGCCAGATGTTAGCGAAAATGGTGCGGCCAGGGTAAGGCACTTCAAGAATCATTTGCTTGCCAGTTTCATCAAGAACAGGCTCGATTGGAAGCTGGTTGAAGTTTTGTGCCTCGTAGTTAGCGATTTGCTGACCATCGAGAGAAAGTGACTGGGTGAAATAGCCGTAACGGTAGAGGAAACCAACAGCGGTCATGTTAACACAGCGGTCAGATGCTTCCTTAATGTAGTCACCAGCCAAGATGCCAAGACCTCCAGAATAGATTTTGAGTGCGCTGCACAAACCGTATTCCATGCTGAAGTAGGACACTGATGGAATGTCGGTGCGCATTGGCACTTTCATGTAATCCTTGAAATTGTTGTACACGCAGTTGATGCGGTCCATCATTTCCTTGTCTTTAACGATTTCGTCAAAGCGTTCATAGGTCATTTTTTGAAGCATCAAAACAGGATTTTCGCCAGTTTCGCGCCACAAGTCACGGTCTAAATCGTGGAACAAAGTTTTACCTTCGCTGTTCCATACCCACCACAGGTTCTTAGAGAGTTCTTCAAGCATTTTCAGTTTGGCAGGAAGTGCCGACTTCACTGTAATGCTTCTCCAAGTAGGTGTGTTAGTGTTGTTAACTTTAATTTTCATTTTAAACTATATTATGTTTTTTCGTTTTTTTTCAAATAAACAAAAAGAATTATTCTTGATATTACTGACGGCTTTTGGCTGCTTCTAACGCGAGGCTGTAAGCAGTGTCGTAATAGGTGATGAAGTGGCTCCAAAGTGCCATCTTTGCCGTTTTTTGTGCGGCTCTGCTCATTTTTCGCCATTCGGTGGGTTTGAGCGCAAACACATTCATGATGCCTTGCGCTACGGTCATCACTGTGTGGCTGTAGTTGGAGTCGGTACGGTGAATTACCTCTACCCCCACCTTCTTAGGCTCCATGCCTTGCGATTTTGCCACCCATTGTCCAAAACCAGCCAAGTCGGTGGTGATGGTAGGCACGGCAAAAGCCACACTCTCAAGCGGAGTGTAGCCCCATGGCTCATAATATGATGGGAAAATGGTCAGGTCAAAACCAATCAGCAAATCGTAGTAGCTCATATTGAAGATGCCGTCGTTGCCATTGAGGTATGATGGCACATAAATCACCTTCACTTTGTCGTAGCTTTCGTTGCGCAATCCCAAATAGTTGAGTTTGCCGTAGATGTTGTCGGATTCGAAGTTGTGAATGCTGTGAGTGATGATTGGATCGAACAGCTTGGTGCTGCAATTTCCATCCTCAATAGCTTCCATCAAGTCGGCTCTTGGTGCATCGGTCCAGCCTGGCACGGTGATAAATGCAATGATTTTACGATTTGAGTCTTTAAGTTTGTTCAACTCGTAGCGCACCACGTTAAGCGCATCGATGCCTACGTCCAAACCCTTGTTTCTGAATTCGCATCTGCCTGATGTGGCAAGCAAGAATGTGTCGGAGTCGTATTTTTCGCCTGTAAGCGCAGAAGCCACTTGCAGAAGCTTCTTTCGTGCGGCATCACGACCCTCATCGTATTTCGCACCTTTGGGAACGAAGTTGAGCTCAAAGCCGTTTGGTGTCACAATCGGTTTGCGTTCAAGGAGTTGCTCGCACTCTCTGGCGGTCACGTCGCTCACAGTGGTGAATGCGTCGGCATTTTGCGCTGCTGCTTTTTCGAGCGAGTGCTTTGATTCCATGTTCAACTCTTTCGCCATCTGATCGCCATTGTAGCCGCTCATATAGTCGTAGAGGGGCTTGCCATTGCCACAGATGCTGCGGCCTATGCTTGTGGCGTGGGTGGTGAACACAGTTGCCACCTGTGGGAGATATGCCTTCACATAAAGCAATCCCATGCCAGTGGTCCATTCGTCGAAATGTGCAATAATTTTCTTTCCGTCGTTTTTCTTGAATTTTACGAGGCTCTCAATCACGAGTGCAGAGCCGTAGGCGAAAGCGCAGGCTTCATCATAGTCGCCGTATGCGTGCAGTGAGTCAACTTTGAAGTTTTCCCACATTTTTGCGTAAAGTTCGTTTTTGTATTGGAAGAGTGATTTGAAATCAACAAGTATGGCAATTGGTTTGCCTGGAATGTTCCATCTGCCCACTCTCACAGTCATGCCTGCCGGAAAACTCACAGTGGCTTTCCAATCGGCAAGCAGAGTCTTCGACTCGGTGAAGAATGGCGACTCGTTGTCCTTAGTCCAAATGTCTGGACCTATGAAGATGACCTTGTCTTTATGCTGCTGTTGAAGTGTCTTCGCTTTTGTTGAAAGCACAGCATAAATCCCTCCTACTTTGTTGCAAACTTCCCAACTTGTTTCAAATAATAGGTCAAACATTTTAGAATAATAATCTTATTTAACTATGTGCAAAGGTAGTAAAAAAAAACAAATAAACTCTGATATTTGTGTTTTATCGGATTGATAATCATGCAATCGTTTGCCTAAAATTTTTAAATTTGGAATAATATTCTGTGTTTTGCTACTTGCGTGATACAAAAAATCCCAACACCACTTTCGTGGGTTGGGATTTTGTTGCTTTTTTGAAGTTTTATGGTTTATACCTCTTCAAAAGGTACGTCTTGAGCATTTCCGTCTTGCTGATTGCCTTGTTGGCCGTTGTTAGGTGCGCCACCTTGGAAGCCTTGACCAGATCCTGGCTGTTGAGCACCACCCTGTTGACCGTAGAGGTCTTGTGAAGCAGCGTGGAATTTCTCGTTAAGCTCATTCATTGCTGCGTCGATAGCTGCAATGTCTTGGTTCTTGTGTGCTTCCTTCAGCTTGTTGAGTGAGTTTTCAATTTCGCTCTTCTTGTCGGCTGGGATTTTGTCACCAAGGTCTTTGAGGCTCTTTTCGATTTGGAAAATCATAGCGTCGGCTTGGTTGATCTTGTCGATGCGCTCCTTTTCCTTCTTGTCGGCTTCTGCGTTAGCTTCGGCTTCGTCCTTCATACGCTTGATTTCGTCGTCGCTCAAACCGCTTGAAGCCTCTATACGGATGCTTTGTTCCTTGTTGGTAGCCTTGTCGATAGCCTTCACGTTCATGATACCGTTTGCATCAACTTCAAATGAAACTTCGATTTGTGGTACACCACGTGGAGCTGGGGTGATACCATCGAGGTGGAACTTACCAAGAGTCTTGCAGTCTTTTGCCATTGGACGCTCACCTTGAAGAACGTGGATTTCTACTGAAGGTTGGTTGTCAACTGCGGTAGAGAACACTTGGCTCTTGCGGGTTGGAATTGTGGTGTTAGCGTCGATAAGCTTGGTCATCACGCCGCCGAGGGTTTCGATACCTACGCTCAATGGAACCACATCGAGAAGAAGCACGTCCTTCACTTCGCCAGTTACCACGCCGCCTTGGATAGCAGCACCTACGGCCACCACTTCGTCAGGGTTAACGCCCTTTGAAGGTTCTTTGCCGAAGAATTTCTTCACGATTTCCTGAACTGCAGGAATACGGGTTGAACCACCTACCAAGATTACTTCGTTGATGTCGCTTGTGCTAAGACCAGCGTCTTCAAGAGCCTTACGGCAAGGTGCGATAGTGTTTTGGATAAGGTCGTCGCACAACTGCTCGAATTTAGCACGGCTCAAAGTCTTCACGAGGTGTTTTGGCACACCGTTTACTGGCATGATGTAAGGCAAGTTGATTTCTGTGCTCATTGAGCTTGAGAGTTCAATCTTAGCCTTTTCTGCTGCTTCTTTCAAACGTTGCAATGCCATTGGGTCCTGGCGGAGGTCAACACCCTCGTCGTTGAGGAATTCTTGTGCCAACCAGTCGATGATACGTTGGTCGAAGTCATCACCACCGAGGTGAGTATCACCGTTGGTAGCCTTCACTTCTACTACGCCGTCGCCCATGTTAAGGATTGAAATATCGAATGTACCACCACCGAGGTCGAATACTGCGATGTTCTTGTCGTCGGTGCCTTTGTCGAGACCGTAAGCAAGAGCGGCTGCGGTAGGCTCGTTCACGATACGCTCCACTTTAAGACCTGCGATTTCACCAGCCTCTTTAGTGGCTTTACGTTGTGAATCGTCGAAGTATGCTGGAACGGTGATCACTGCGCGATCTACGGTTTGGCCAAGATAGTCTTCTGCGGTTTTCTTCATCTTTTGAAGAATCATTGCAGAGATTTCTTGTGGGGTGTATTGACGGCCGTCAATTTCAACGCGTGGTTGGTTGTTGCCGTTGTTTACCACCTTATATGGCATACGACTTACTTCGTTTGCCACCTTGTCCATAGTTTCGCCCATGAATCTCTTAATTGAGTAGATGGTTCGAGTTGGATTTGTGATTGCTTGACGCTTTGCAGGATCACCTACTTTGCGTTCGCCACCATCAACAAATGCTACAATTGAAGGGGTGGTGTTGCGACCTTCACTGTTAGGTATTACTACCGGATTGTTACCTTCGAGAACAGCCACGCAGCTGTTAGTTGTACCAAGGTCAATACCAATGATTTTTCCCATAATTCTTTATATTTTTTTAGTTATTAATTCAAGTTGATTTATTGTATCGCTTGTCGCGATTACGACAACTGATAAAGCAAAAGCCGTGCCAATTTTCAACATTCAAAAAACTGACACCAGCACTGACACCATGTCATTTCTGCTGGCGAGAAAACGCATTTTTAGGTATCACTTTGTCATTTTTTAGGATGAATTATCGTTTCATTGTCTTCGTGCAGTGAACATGTGGGAAAAGTGAGTAAAATTTTAAAGAAAAGTTGCGAAAGTTTAAAATTCGTGTTTTTCCCGAAATTCTTATTTTGTTTCAATAATTTATAGTAATTTTGTACATTAGTAATAATTATGGGCGCAGGCTCTGTGCCCTGTCTGGTTACGAGATTATTATAGATAACTAATTAAATAACTTTTAAAATTAAAAATTATGCAGATTTCACACATTGAACACGTGGGTATCGCTGTTACTTCTCTTGAAGAAGCAATCCCATTCTACGAAAGATTGTTGAACACTAAGTGCTACAAGGTAGAAGAAGTTGAAGAACAACACGTTCGCACCGCTTTCTTGAAGATTGGTGAAGTGAAGATTGAACTTCTTGAGGCTACAAGCGAAGAAAGCGCAATCGCTAAATTCATCGCCAAGAATGGTGGCCGTGGTGGTATCCAACACATCGCATTCGCTGTGGAAGATGGTCTTCAAGCTGCTCTCGACGAAATTCAAGCTAATGGCGACCGCGTTATCGACGCTGCTCCACGTGGTGGTGCTGATGGTCTTCACATCGCATTCCTCCACCCAAAGAGCACTTGTGGAGCATTGGTTGAACTTTGTGAAAACCCAAATAAATAATTCTTACAGAATACAAACACATCATTATTAAAATGAGTACTCAAGTAGAAAAAATACAACAACTTATCGCTAAGCGTGAAAAAGCACGCCTCGGCGGTGGTGAAAAAGCTATTGCCAAGCAGCACGCAAAGGGCAAATTCACAGCTCGTGAACGTATCGCCATGCTTCTCGACGAAGGTAGCTTTGAAGAAATGGATATGTTCGTAGAGCACCGTTGCACCAACTTCGGTATGGAAAAGAAACACTATCTTGGTGATGGTGTTGTTACCGGTTCTGGTACAATTGGCGGTCGTCTTGTTTACGTTTTCGCACAAGATTTTACCGTGAGCGCAGGTTCATTGTCGGAAATGCTTGCAGCTAAGATTTGCAAGGTGATGGATATGGCCATGAAGGTGGGTGCGCCTGTTATCGGTTTGAACGACTCAGGTGGCGCTCGTCTGCAAGAAGGTATCAACGCGCTTGCTGGTTACGCTGAAATTTTCCAACGTAACATTTTGGCATCTGGTGTGATCCCTCAAATTTCTGCCATTATGGGCCCTTGCGCTGGTGGTGCTGTATATTCTCCAGCTCTTACCGACTTCACTTTGATGTGCGAAAACACATCTTACATGTTCCTTACTGGCCCTGGTCCTGTTAAGGCTGTGCTTGGTGAAGTTGTTACTCAAGAGCAACTTGGTGGTGCTTCTGTTCACGCTACTAAGTCGGGTGTTACCCACTTCACAGCTGCAAACGAAGAAGAAGCCATCGCTCTTATCAAGAAACTCTTCACTTACATTCCACAAAACAACTTGGAGAAGACTCCACTCGTGGAATGCAACGACCCAATCGACCGCAAGGAAGATTTCTTGAACGAAATTATCCCAGAGAATCCAAACATGCCATACGACATGTATCAAGTGATCGCTGGCATTGTGGATAATGGCGAATTCCTCGAAGTTCAACCAAGCTATGCTAAGAACCTCATCATTGGTTTCGCTCGCTTCAACGGTCAAACTGTGGGTATTGTAGCTAACCAACCAAAGCAGTTGGCAGGTGTGCTCGACAGCAACTCTTCACGTAAGGGCGCTCGTTTCGTTCGTTTCTGCGACGCATTCAATATTCCATTGGTAACCCTCGTTGACGTTCCAGGCTTCCTTCCTGGTACTGCTCAAGAATATAACGCTGTGATTCTCCACGGTGCTAAGTTGCTTTACGCTTACGGAGAGGCTACTGTGCCAAAAGTTACCGTTACATTGCGTAAGAGCTACGGTGGTAGCCACATCGTGATGAGCTGTAAGCAACTCCGTGGCGACTTGAACTACGCATGGCCATCTGCTGAAATCGCAGTTATGGGTGCTTCAGGTGCAGCTTCAGTGCTCTATGCTAAAGACGCTAAGGCTCTCAAGGAAGAAGGTAAGGTTGAAGAAGCTAAGGCATTCATCAAAGAAAAAGAAGATGAATACACTCACTTGTTCGCTAATCCTTACAATGCAGCTCGCTATGGTTACATCGACGATGTGATTGAACCTCGTAATACTCGTTTTCGTATTATTCGTGCTCTCGCACAATTGGAAAACAAGAAACTTACTAACCCTGCTAAAAAGCACGGTAATATTCCACTCTAAACTCTTTAATAACTGAGAATATGGTTTTATTAACTAATTGGGGTGACGCATGGATGATGACAGGCATCGGTATCGGTGTGGTGTTCTGCATCCTCTGCATCCTTGTATTTGTTCTCCAAGGTTTCAGTGCTGTGGCAAAGCAAGACTCTAAGGCGAAAGCTGAAGCGGCTGTGGCTACCGAAGGTGCTGTTAAGAGCGTGGCTGAAGCAAGCGAACTCGATAAGGCTGCTGTGGCTACTGCCATTTACCTTTACCAAAAGAGTAAGGGCGACCAAGAAAGTGGTGTCTTGACCATCAAGATGGCTCCTTCTGCTTGGCACGCTGTGCTCAACGAGAGATTGTGATAATCAGAAACAAACAATTGTGTTAAATCAAAACAATGAAAGAATTTAAATTTAAAATTAGCGGTCAAGACTATAGCGCAACTGTTGCAGAAGAAAACGCAGGTTCGCTTGTTGTTACCGTAAATGGTCAAGCATATCAGGTAGAAGTGCCTCAAACTAAAGCTGCCGCTCCTGTAATGGCACGTGGCAATGCTGGCGCTGCTCAAGCTGGTGGTCCTAAGAATATCAATTCCGAACTTCCTGGCACCGTTACTAAAATCGTTGCTGCTAACGGACAACGCGTTAAGAAGGGCGACGTTCTTTTGGTGATTGAAGCCATGAAGATGGCTAACGACATCGTATCTGATGTGGAAGGCACCGTTCAACGCATCGCAGTGACTGAAGGACAAAGTGTTAACCAAGGCGACCTTTTGGTAGAGATGGTTGCTGATGCAGTGGCAGCTCCTGCCGCAGCCGCAGCTCCAGCTCCAAAGGCTGCACCTGCTCCTGCTGCCGCTCCTGCACCTGCTGCTCCTAAGGCTGCTGCTGGTGCTAAGGTTGTGGAAGCTCCACTCCCAGGCACTATCACTAAGGTGCTCGTTAAACCAGGTCAAGCTTTGAAGGCTGGCGAAACTGTTTGCATGATGGAAGCCATGAAGATGGAAAACAGCATTACTGTAGAGTTTGCTGGCACCGTTAAGTCTGTATTGGTTGAAGTTGGCGCTCAAGTGCAAAGTGGACAAGCACTTGTTGAACTTGCTTAATCTCTCAATTAATTGATTCAAAATGCAAACAAAGAATTTTAAAAGAGTACTCGTTTTTGCACTTCTTCTCATGTGTGCTCTCCCAATGATGGCTGGTGAAATTAGTCTTGGAGAAAGTCTCCAGAAATTCGCCTCCGAAATGGGTGTTTCAGCATTCTTCATGGGTGAAGGTTGGAAAAACTTCGTAATGTTGGGCATTGGTTGCTTCCTTCTTTATTTAGCAATCAAGAAGGGATACGAACCATTGTTGTTGTTGCCTATTGCATTCGGTATGATTCTCACCAATCTTCCTGGTGCAGGTTTGTTCGACACCGACATGTGGAACAACGAATTCTTGAATAAAACAAGTGAACACTACCACGATTATGGCTATATTATGGCTAATGGTGGCTTGCTCGACATTCTTTACATTGGTGTGAAAGCTGGTGTATATCCTTGCTTGATTTTCTTGGGTGTAGGTGCTATGACCGACTTTGGCCCACTTATCGCCAACCCTAAGAGCCTCTTGCTTGGTGCTGCCGCTCAGATTGGTATCTTTGCCACATTCCTTGTGACCCAAATGGATCTCCCAATCTTCGGCTTTACTCCTGCACAGGCAGCTTCTATCGGTATCATTGGTGGTGCTGATGGTCCTACAGCTATTTTCTTGACCTCTAAACTTGCTCCTGAGCTGCTTGGCCCTATCGCTGTGGCTGCTTATAGCTACATGGCTCTCGTGCCAGTGATTCAACCACCTATCATGCGCTGGCTCACTACCGACAGCGAGCGCAAGATTCGTATGAAGCAACTCCGCGTGGTAAGCAAGAAGGAAAAGATTCTGTTCCCAATCGTTGTTGCTATCATTGTTTCTCTTATCGTTCCATCTGCAGGCACACTGATCGGCTGCTTGATGCTTGGTAACTTGATGAAGGAAAGCGGTGTGGTTGAACGCTTGAGCAAAACTGCTCAAAACGAGTTGAACAACATCGTGGTTATCTGCCTCGGTCTGACCGTGGGTGCTACTGCCTCTGCAAGTTCATTCATGAACCTCCAAACCATTGGTATTCTCTGCGTAGGTATCGTGGCATTCGGTATTGGTTCTGCTTCAGGCGTGATCATGGCTAAGATCATGAACATCTTCATGAAAGAGAAAATCAATCCACTTATCGGTTCTGCTGGTGTGAGTGCCGTGCCTATGGCTGCTCGTGTTAGCCAGATGGAAGGTGCAAAGGCAGATCCACGCAACTTCTTGCTCATGCACGCTATGGGTCCAAACGTTGCTGGTGTGATTGGTTCTGCAGTAGCTGCAGGTATTCTTCTCAGTTTCTTGGGATAATACACAAGTAACTCTATATTTTATAGCATGGACGGAAAATTTTCCGTCCATGTTTTTTATTTATACCGTCGGTTTCCGTAACTTTGTATATAATTATATATAATGTGTGCGTTTTATGGAGAACATGAAAAAATATAGGTTAGGTATCGCTCTTGGTGGTGGCGGAGCTAAAGGCTTTGCGCATCTTGGTGTGCTTAGGGCACTGGAGGAATTTGGACTGAAACCTGATATTATCGCAGGTTGCAGTGCCGGCAGCATTGTGGGTTCATTTTATGCCGCAGGATTCGCAATAGATGATATAATTTCACTTTTCAGTAAGGTGAAATTGTCGTCGTTCGGTAAAGTGTCAATTCCTACAACAGGTTTGTTCTCTTTGTCAAAGTTGGAGGCTTTCTTGGAAAGCAAGCTCCCCTACACTCGCATTGAGGACTTGCCCTTCCCTAATATCATAACAGCTACTTCGCTCGACACCTACTCTGCCGTGGCCTTCACTGAAGGACCTTTGGCGAAGTGCATCACCGCATCGTGCAGCTTGCCTGTGGTTTTCCAGCCCACAGTGATTGACGGCAACACCTATTTAGATGGTGGTGTGCTCCACAATCTGCCAGCTTTCGCGTTGCGCGACATATGCGATTATGTGTTAGGCGTGGTGGTGAGTCCGCTCAATAAATCTCCATTTAAAAATAGCCTTGGCGATATTGCCTATCGCTCCTATCGCTTAATGACTACAAGAAACACACATGAGGATATGCAAACTTGCGATGCGGTTATCACTGTAGATAACATGAAAGGCAGAAGCACGTTTGGCTTTGAGCACATGAGGGACAATGCTAAAGATGGCTATTTTGCTGCCATGAAAACACTTGTTAATTCACCCCTATTAAAACAACTTAGAGATGAGAAAAAATAATAAACTCGTTATTTACCAAATGTTTCCACGCTTGTTCACCAACACGAATGTGAGCAACACATTCAATGGCACTATCGAGCAAAACGGAGTTGGTAAAATGAACGATATAGATGGCAAGGCGCTTGAATCACTAAAGGATTTAGGCGTTACACACATGTGGTACACTGGTGTGATTGAACATGCCACTAAAACCGACTATACGCAATATGGCATTCAGTCGTCGAATCCGCATGTGGTGAAAGGCAACGCCGGCTCGCCTTACGCTATTCGCGACTATTACGACATTGACCCCGATATAGCAGTAGATGTGCCCAATCGCATTCATGAGTTTGAAAATCTCGTGAACCGCACCCATGACAATGATATGAAGGTGATTATCGACTTCGTGCCAAACCATGTGGCGCGTGAATATCATTCCGATGCCAAGCCCAGCGGAGTGGAGGATTTGGGTGCAACCGACGACAAGGGTATGTTTTTTTCGCCATCAAACAATTTCTTCTACATCACAGGTAAAGAATTTGCGCCAAATGTGGATTTGGGTCAAGGCAATGACAGATATGTGGAATTTCCCGCCAAAGCTACTGGCAACGACTGCTACAACGAACACCCTGGCGTGAACGACTGGTATGAAACAGTGAAGTTGAACTATGGTGTGGATCCTTGGAACGGTTGTCACTACTTCTCCCCCATTCCATCCACATGGCAGAAAATGTGCGACATTTTGCTTTACTGGGCATCAAAAGGCGTTGACGGTTTCCGTTGCGATATGGCTCACATGGTGCCAGTAGATTTTTGGCATTGGGCTATTGCTAAAGTGAAAGAGGCTTATCCTTCGGTAGTTTTCATTGCCGAACTTTATGATGTGGGCATTTATCACAATTATATCCACTATGGCGGTTTCGATTATCTTTACGATAAGGTGAATCTTTACGACCGTCTGTGCGAAATCGTGAAATATGGATCACCAGCTTCAGCACTTACTGAATGTTGGCAGCGTGTGGATGGTTTGCAAGGCCACATGCTCAATTTCTTGGAGAACCATGACGAACTGCGTGTGGCCTCGCCTCAGCTGTTTGGCTCTGCCGAGAAGGCTTTCCCTGCCCTGCTTGTGTCAGCCACAATGAGCACATCGCCATTTATGGTGTATCAAGGTCAGGAACTTGGCGAAAATGCTGCAGGAGCAATGGGCTTCTCTGGCGATGACGGTCGTACCTCCATTTTTGACTATTGCAGCATTCCCACACTTGTGCGCTGGTATAACAATGGAAATTGCGGAATACAAAAGCTGAATAACAAAGAGCGCAAAATCAGAGCATTCTATAAAAAAGTGCTTCGCCTGTGCAACGGAGAGAAGGCAATTTCTGAGGGCGCATTCTTTGATTTGATGTATGTCAACTATCATAATTTGAATCCAAACAAGCAGTATCTTTATTTGCGTCATTATGAAAATGAAACGCTGCTGATTGCCGTCAACTTCGATTCGCAAGATGCAATAGTGTATGCCGACATTCCGCAGCACGCTGTCGATTTCTTGAAAATCGACAGTGGCACCTATTTCATGAAAGAACTGATTTCGGGCAAGCAAAAGACTGTGGAATTTTCTTCAAATGCCAAGTTTGAACTCCATATTCCTGCTCATAATGGCGTGGTTTGGAAAATCGTGAAATAAACTCAAATATTCCATTTAAAAAAGTTGATGTATCTCAACTATTAATTGTAACTTTGTAGAGTTATTTTATTCCATCTATAAAATTCTTATGAACAATTCGTACAAAATCTTTTCAGGTACCAATTCTCGCTATCTGGCAGAGGAAATGTGTAAGCATTTAGGTATTGAGTTAGGTAAAATGAACACAACTCGCTTTTCCGACGGGGAATTTGCAGTTTCTTTCGAGGAATCGGTGCGCGGCTGTGATGTTTTCCTGGTGCAGTCCACCTTCCCTAATAGCGACAATTTGATGGAACTCCTCCTCATGATTGATGCAGCAAAGCGTGCTTCTGCAAAAAGTATTATTGCTGTGGTTCCTTACTTCGGATGGGCTCGTCAAGACCGCAAAGATAAGCCACGTGTTTCTATCGCTGCTAAGCTTGTTTCCGACTTGCTTACTACAGCAGGTATTGATCGTTTGATCACTATGGACCTCCATGCCGATCAAATTCAAGGTTTCTTCAATGTTCCAGTTGACCACCTCTATTCTTCATCAGTGTTCGTTCCTTACATCGAATCGCTGAAGCTTGAGGATATGGTGATTGCTTCCCCTGATGTCGGTGGTGCTAAGCGTGCCAACGGTTATGCCAAGTATTTCCATTGCCCACTGGTGTTGTGCCACAAGCAACGCATGAAAGCTAATGTGGTAGCCAACATGACCATTATTGGTGATGTTGTGGACAAAGATGTGGTTTTGGTCGACGACATGATCGACACTGCTGGCACTATTTGCAAGGCAGCTGATTTGATGAGAGAAAAAGGTGCCCGTTCGGTTCGCTGCCTCTCTTCACACGCATTGATGAGCGGACCAGCAGTTGAACGCGTTAATGCAAGTGCGCTTGAAGAAGTGATTTTCACTGATTCTATTCCATTCGATACGGCAAGATGTGAAAAGGTGTCGGTAATCAGTATAGCAGAACTCTTTGCAAATACTATTAGCTGCATCAACAACAACAAACCAATCAGTAACTTCTACTTGTTTAAGTAATTGGCTGATTAATCGTCAATTCTAAATAATATCACAATCATAAAGGATAACCCCCCAACAAGGGTTATCCTTTTTTTGTGTTGTATTCACTGATAATTTTATAATAATGAGCTTATAGGGAAAACCTTAATTCCGCAACACTATTACAAATATAACTTTTTAAGTTCCTGAGCAACAAAAAGTTGCCCAGGATTTTGCCATGTCAGAATTTTCACTTATCTT
>SFGS01000088.1 GCA_004557565.1 Bacteroidales bacterium
AATGCAGCACCGATTACAATCGACCCTGTGACTATGCACTACGACAATGGTGGGTTGCAACACGGTGCGATGAACATCTTGTACCAAAACACGCCAGCAACGTTTGGACAGACATTAGCATTTGCTAACTTGATGCAAGGTAAGCGTGGATTGAGTGGTGGTATCTCCGCAATGACAGCGACACAGCAAGACATTGACAAGATGAACGCTTACGCCGCACAAGGTCAAGTAGCTAATCGAGTTCAAGAGTTAATGGGTAGTGGTCTAGGTATGAACGAAGCCCGTTATCAAGCTCTTACAGAGTATGGATTAGCGAACGGCTTAGACCGAATGGCTATCGGTGCAACAATGCCTGAGTACGCTAAGTATGCAGATGAACGTTCTAAACGCGAAATGGATGCAACTGCTGCAGCTGGCGGGTCGTATAATGCTCGTGGGGCGTTCGGCTACACACCGTTGGGCGTAGGTGGTTTCACCGTTAACTCAGATGGCACGATGAATATGTCTATTGGGGGTCGCACGGTCACCAATGTCCCACTTGAGTATGGATTGTCTAGCGTGTACGGTGCAATCAAAGGTGACGGCTCTGGTTCTTCCAATGCTGCAACTAGGTTTGTTTCTACGCAGGATAAGCGTTATAAGTACGGTACGGACATTTCTGACAACGCTGTTAAAGTTGAAGAACTTAAAACAGGTAAAGGGTTGAGTAAGCAGAATGGTCTCACGTTAGAAGAACGTATGATTCTCGAAACACACAAAGCGGACGAAGCCATCCGCAGAGAACAAGAGAAAAACAAACTTAAATCTGGCGGTGTGGGTAATACTTCTGGGTTTACCAGTTTCACTTATTAATGAGGAGATAAAATGGCTACCCCACAAGAAGCATATCTGCAACGAATAATGCCCCGTGCGGAGCGTATTGCTCAGCAGTTTAACACACACCCATTCTTAATCGCCGCACAGATGGCGATGGAGAATAAGTGGGGGCAGAGTATCTTGAAGGGCACATTTAATCACGGTAACGTGATGGAACTACGCAAAGACGTGGAGGGTGTGTATGCGATGGATAACGGCAACCGTCGTAAGTTCCGTAAGTTTGCAAGTGACGATGATTTCTTTAACCACTTAGCGGGTCTGTATGAACGCAAGTATAGTGGTATTCGTGGTATGACGGACCCTTACCAGTACGGACATTACTTGCATAAGCAAGGTTACGCAGAGAACCCGAATTATGGCAGAGACATGGTGGCGATGTACAACTCAGTTGTACGTCGTATGCCAGGTTATAAGTGGAACGGAAAAGCCACAATGCCAATACCTCAAGGACCTCAGAATGGAACAATGCAAATGATGCAGGGCGATGTAGAGCAACACCCGCAAGGGCATGGAGTTACTCCAATATCGTCATGGCAACATCAGCCATCTACTACCCCAGAGCAGAGACAACAAGATTTCTTTGCTCAACAACCGTCTGTGGCAGCCGCAGGTGCGGGGAGTATTGCTACGGCAGATGGGATGAATCCGTTCGGTCAATCATCCAACGCCTACTTACAAGATTACTTCCTTCGTAGAAGTAAACAAAACAATGAATTGTTTCGTATTTAGAGTTATACTAGGGTCGCTTAACAGTGACCCTTTTTATTGGAGATAAAATGACAACATCAGCATTTGCTGGGCAGGGTATGAAACGGCTCGTTGACGACAGCCTAGCCCAATACGAAGCCCAAAACCAACAGAAAATCGCTATTCTTCAAGAACGTCGACGTTTACAGGAAGAAGAATTGCGTCGCCAACAAGAAGCCGCCGCAGTACAACAGGCTCAGATTGCTTCGCAAGTAGCGGACGAGACTGGACAACCAGTGGCTCCAGCTAACCCAATGCTAGACCCTAATGGCAACTTTGCCAAATACCTTAACGCAAAAGGCGTTACGCTAGAAGACTACCTAACAAAAATACCTTCTATTCAGCGTGAGCGTGAATTTGTCACACCGTATTTGGAAGAAATGTGGGTTAAACAAAACTTACCACGAGCGGTGCTACAGGGTGTAACAGGCTCTAAGTTAGAGCGAGCACGTGAGGAGTATCTTCGCACAGGTCGTGCGATGGCGGGAGCAGATTTCTTAGACAGTCAAGCTGAAGTAGGACTTACAGAGCGTGTCGGGTCGTTGGCTAATGCCGCAGGGCGTGGGCTGGTCGGACTAGTAGATAGTGCGAGTGGTCTAATTAAGACCGTAGCGGGCGACGATAACATTGTATCTCGTGGGCTAGACGCGGGAGTTAAAGGTGCGAACGAAGTTTTAAAAGGCATGAACAATGCGGAACAACAAGAGTTGGTAGACTACTTCAAGTCTTTAGTGCGTAAAGGCGAAGTGGCTAAAATGGCAAAACTTGCCGCAGATTACCCTTCACTTTTTGCCGACCAGCTAGCAGAACAAATGGTTCCGTTAGGTGCCTTCGCAAAAGGAGCGACTGCTCTTTCTAAAGTGACAGGACTTGCAAAAGCAGGTGATAAATTAGCTGAGTCGGGCAGAGTTGGTAAGTTCTTAGCCAATAATGCGAAGATTGCCGCATACTCAGGCTATCAAATGTCTGGTGGCATGGCTCAAGAGTTGTCAGCAGCGGGTATCGACCCTAACTCTGAGGGCGGCATCATGGCGGTGGGTCTAGCAGGTCTAGGCGGTGCAGCTGTATCTGCCTTTACTCCGCATAACTTAGAGAAGACAATCCTACGCAATTTCATGGGTCGTGGGTTACCAGAGAACACATCGAAAGTTTTAGCGAAAGAAACGCTTGAGAAACTGTCGGCAGGCGGACTATTTAAAACCCCTACACGTTATGGCATGGGTCTTGCTAAGAACGTTAGTAAAGGTGCGTTGGGCGAAGGTGCAGAAGAAGGCATGCATTCTGGCTTGGAAGGTTATGCTCGTCAGATGGTCAACCAAGACGGCACATGGCGTGATTTGTCTACTAGACCATGGACAGAAGCTGACTCTAATGCCGTGGCTACAAGAGCTACAACAGGTGCTGTGCTAGGTGCAGGGTTGGGCGGTGCAGCTAAAGGTGCTTCTAATGTTCTTAGCCGATATGGTGACAACGAACGCTCACGCTTAGTGAATGACAACAAGTTCTACGCTAGCCAAGCTGAACAGGGAGTTTATGCCGCACCTAACACAGATGTCGACAGCATGACACCTGCTGAACGTGCATTATTCGACCGAGCAGAGCAAGTGCGTACTGAGAAAGCGGAAGCAGAAGCGGAAGCAGTCCGAGTCCAAGAGGAAGAAACCAGAGCCCGTGAAGAAGCCGCTCGTATCAAAGAGGAAGAAAACCGTGCTAATGCTGAAATTGAAAGCAAGTATGGTGAATTCAGTAAGACAGCAAAAGGTGACAGAGCAACAACCACATCTGCACAAGCTGTGCCGACAGAAGTTAGTGCTATTCTTGAAGAAATTATGGCGAATAACACGACAGGCGTTCCAGGTGTACCGCAAGATTTAGCACAGGCACAGGCGGAGCTTAACGCTATTACCGACCCTGTGGCGAAATCTTCTAAACTGACGGAATGGGCGACAGCGACTGCGAATGAAAATGCTAAAGTCCGCATTGCCGATTTAACCAAGAAATTGGTGGATGGGTATAGTTTCAACCCAGACGGTACGTATACCAATACCACAGCCCAGACAGATGTAGATAACATTATGAGCACTGCTGTGCAGAAGATGACTGGTACAGTTTCGCAAGATTTACAAGGCGATTTGACTAACATCAGAACGTCTAATCCAGAGATGGCTCCGTTAGTTGATGCGTACAAGTCTGCTATGAGTGATGGGTATTACAACACCGCAAAAGAAATTGCCGACAAGTTCAATGCAACAGTGGATAAGTGGGTGAGAAAAAATCCTCCGCCTAAACAGAGTGTTGACAAGACAGTTAACGACTCACGCCGTAATAACGCTCAAACCATCGGGACAATCGTGCAAGCTATGCACGGTGCAAAACACTGGAGTAACAAAAATGTCCGTACAGCGTATAAGGAAGACCCTATCGCGTTTGTCGACGAGCTGATGGATACAGTTGCTGGAGCACCACTCCAAGCTCTTAAACCAGAAGAAGTGCGAGCGATTAACACGGAGTTGGACAACCTTAAAACTGCGTGGGAGAGTAACACAGCCTATGACTTAAAACTAACCCCTGAACTTATCGAGCGATTGACTCAGGTAAAGTAAAAGGGGGTTCAGGAGTTACGCCTAAACCGAAAACACCAAAAGGTTTAGGCTTCGTGAATCCCGAAATTGGTTTTATCGAAGTTATTTCTGGTGGTACGGCAGACATCAATGCATTGGGCGGTCGTAGCCATCTGTCTACTCAGTTGCGTCAATCTCTGCAAAGATGGGCGAGCAACTGGTATGCGTCAGGCTGGCAGGGTATTAAGGATTGGGAAGGTGTTTATCACTCGCTAAGAGAGAAACACGGTGATTTGATTGAACGCATGTTACGCCAAGAACTTGAGTTGGTCGGTGTTGCAAAACCAAATGCTAAAACCCTAGCAGATGCGGTAGAAAATCAGATGACTGTCGGTAAAATCTTGATTGACCTAGACCATTACATTGCGACGGCAGAAGTAATCAACGACCCGCAAGCAGTTCATTCTGTGGCAATGGCGAGATTATTGCGTGAGTATATTGCTGACGAAATTAAAATCTACCAAGCGTCACAAAAAACCGTCGCTGATGGCAACAAGAACATTGTAAAAGACTTGAGAACTGACTTCTCTAGTATGCGTGACGGTGCTCAGTGGGAGCGTTTCATCGACAGCCATAACTCGTTGTCTCGTACAATGCGAGCAATCGCTTCGACGTATGAAGAAGGTACATTCCAGCGTAAAGTTGCGGATTTCCTAGCTCAACACGCTAGAGCTAATGACATCTATATCCATACTCGTGGTAAGCGAGAAATGAAAGATGCGGCAGGGTGGTATATCTTCAACAATGGCACGATTGAGATTCGTCGAGGTATGCCAGTAGATTCGTTGTTCAAGATCATCATGCACGAGGCTACGCACGTTTATACATCACGCATTACGATTCGTTATAAGAACTGGCTTAGCGAGAAACATCAAAATCCAAAAGCATTGGCTAAAGATTTTGGCTTATCAGAGAGTGAAGTGCGTTTCTTGCAACATGCCGAGAAAATTCTTGGTGTTGTGCGAAACAAACCTGCTAACCCGATTGGCAAGTTCCGTAAAATAGCTGGTGGACCGAACAATGTTCCGTACGGTGCGTCGTTCCACAAGAACAGTAGTGTAGACTTAGCAGAGTTCTTCGCTGAGTTGTACAGCAACGATACGTTCAGAATGTGGGTAGAAGAAGAAATCTCTAACTCAAATCGTATCAGCAAGAAAAAAGCTCGTACGTGGTTAAAAGACCTTGTTAAGAGTTTCTTTGACTTGTTCGGTATCGAGACAGGCGACAGACCATTAGAGCAATTCTTGGACCACGGGTTTAAACTGTGGGACCGTGCGGCATGGGTGACAAGAAGTGCCCCTGTCAATAAGTTACGCCGAGCAGGTGCAATGGACGACATGAAAGACGCTCGTACCCGTGCGGAAGAAGACTTCGAGTATGGCGTGCGTTATTACACGTTCAAGACTCGTAAAGCGTGGGGTTCTCCAGAGTTAAGCGGTTCAGCTCGTTTCGACGAAGAATTGAACGCATGGGAAATCCAGTACGCTGACGCTCAAGGACAGGTACAAACTGTATCAGACTTGACAATCGACGAAGTGATGGACGTTGCTTTAGCTAACGATATGGAAGTTTATAGCCGTAGCACACTAGATGGACAGAGCCATTATCTGACTGAACAGATTCAGAAGCTACGCATGGTAAACCCACGTCTAGCAGGTGCGATTGAACGCTTGCGTTTCTTCTTGATGAACTTCATGTCAGAAGCGAAAGTGAACAATGCGGTAGGACACATTTACGAGTGGGCGTTGAACTTTGAACACTACGCTATGAACCGTGATGCATTGCACATCTGGATTGACCGTGCATTACGTGCGGCGGGTAAGAGCCCAGAGAACGCTCAGCGTATTATCAACGACATTCAGGCTAAGACAGTCACATTTATGAACGAGCGTGGGTTAGACCAACAGTCTTTCTACGACCATAAAATCGCAATCACAGAGATGGCGAAGCAGTACGGTGTAACGTTAGAAGAACTCAATGATATGGTCTACGCATTAACAGCGAAGCACCGTAAAGAACTGTTCGACAAAGAACCTGGTGAAATTAACCCTTACACTGGTAAGCCAGTCCGTGACGGGTCGCTCGTTTCAGGTTTTGAATGGACAGATGCTAACGGTAAGAAAGTTAAGGATGACGACGGTTCTAAATACCTAGGTCAGCTAACCCCTGACAAGATTAAGTTTACCCAGTTGTTAGAACAAAAATGGATTGAGCAGAACAACGCTCTACTTGATTTAGAGTTGCAAGCAGGGGCAATTTCACGCTCGCAGTATGAAGCTCAGTATGGCTTGTTCTACGCTCCGTTGCGTAACGTAGATGACCAAGCGTCAGCGTTCTACAAACGAGCATTAGGTCGTACAACACGAGCGAAAGACCCAGCGACTAACTACTACAACTTTGCTCAAGCTCGTGCTAACTATGCTCAGCACCAGTTGAAAAATAAAGCGTTGTTGCGTGTAGCACTGACAGAGAATGTGCAGAGCATTATCGAGGTGAACCAAGTCCACTTCGTACAGGCTGGCGATGCGTTGAAAAAATCATGGCGTGGAGCTAACTTACAAGACCCAGCAGTGATGACTGTGTGGGACGGTGACAAACAGTATGTAATGCGAATTACAGACGAGAATATCGCTAACATCATCAGACGAGCTGACGCACGACAAGTGACACCGTTCTGGAATACGTTGTCTAACGTTACTCGTTGGTTGTCAACCGTACGTACGCGTTCAGAGATATGGGCGGAATGTCGCTTACTGATGCACAGGCAAGAGAAATCTCTATGCGAATTCCTGCTCGTGCGATGGAAGCGGGTATGAGTATCTTAAAAGGCAAAGCAACTGGCGTGAGAAGCTGGGAATACGATGTGTTCAAGCGAGCAGGTGGTGGCATTACGATGAACGCCCGCTTCGACTTCGAGCAAGCGAACGACTGGTTAAAACAAGAGTTGCGTATAGCAGAAGATGGCACTACCAAGCGAATCGGTACGGCGAAGTGCGTACTGCGGCAGTGACAGGCTCTAAGAACGTCACAGGTAACTTCGAGATTAAAGGCTCTAACGTGGGCTGGCGTGCAGCTTATATGTTCTTCAACGCATCTATGGTCGGTTTGTCTACGATGGTCAATATGTTTGACCCTAGACACGGCAAGCACGGCTACCAGTATGCGATGATGCTGGCGGGCTTAACGTTAGCTTCAATCGCATTAACTGACGCAGATTTAGGTGATGACGAAGATGGCAAGTCAGGAGCGTCGCGAGTTGGCAAGTTGGGCGACTCAATCTGTGT
>SFGS01000089.1 GCA_004557565.1 Bacteroidales bacterium
ATCATGGCTTTCACGTCCTCCCCAACCTGAACGAAGTTCTTGTAGAGGATGCGCTCTCGCTCTTCTTTCGACTTGAACTTATAGAACTTAGGGAGAGGGACATACTCCGATTCCTCCTTCTTTATTTCCGTCATATCGAAGTCGGTCTTGCAGTAGAACTTGGATGTCTTGAACTCCTCGCTCTCCTGGATGTTCATGCTTCCGTTCATCCCGGTCTTGGTGACTACGAAGTCACGGGCGGTCTGTCCACATATCCAACCTGTGGGCATATCGGAGATTTTGCTTGCAGGCACCAGGCTGTCCATATTCTCATTGAGGTTGATGGAGGTCTTGTCACGGTCGATGGTCACGCCCTTTTTGAGTTGCACTACTTTACCGAAGATGTCACTCGACAGCCATTCGAGGGTTTCCTTGGCTCTTGCCGAACCGCTCACCACATTGCCCACGGTGGTGATGATTTTCTGCATACCCACCTTGCCATAATCGGCTTCCAACTGCGGAAGTTCCTGAAAGCCAAGTGCCACGCTCACCTTGTTGCTTCGGGCTGTGCCTATCAGTCGGTCTATCTTGTGGAAATACAAGGTCGGCAACTCATCGACGATGATGCTGACAGGAACGTTCTTGCCCTGTCCTGTATTCACCCTCGTTACAAGGCGGTTGAGAATCAAGGCATTCAGTGCACCGATGATGCTCTCCATCTCGGGGTCGTTGGCAATGAGCAGATAACTTGGATTCTTCGGGTCACTGACCTTCAGGTCGAAGTCATCGCCGTCCTTGTGGAATATCCAGTAAGATTCCTTGGTGGCGAGACGGGAGGTATAGACACGTAGCGTGCCAATCATACCTTCCAACTGCTCCATGGCTTTGTTGGCAAAGGCAGTCTGGAACGGGCCAAGCAAGGGGGCTACCTCGTTGTCGGTCTGAAGTACCTCGAAGATGGTCTGATAACTCTCATTGAGGAACGATAGGATATGTGGCATGTCGCTGTACTTGCCCAACCAATAAGCGGGCTGCACCTCCGCGCCCGAATGGTCGAACACCCGTCCTGTGGGTATCAGCCTTTTCGTCTTTGGGTCTTCACGCCGCTCGGCAATCAGCATCTTGCCGTCCTTGTCGTAGGGTTCTTTGCCGTAGTTGCAGAAGAAATAGATGCAGGCGGCAAGGAAGTTGACGGCAGAGGTCTGGAAAAACTGGTCGCTGCCACCGCCGCCTTCCTTCTTGCCTTTTTGCAGGGATTCAAGCAGGGTCTCGGCGGTCTCGCTCGCTGCGGCAAGGTTGTTGATGTACTTCAACTGGATGGGGTTCACACGGCGCGAATACTCCACATCCACAAAGTTGATGATGTTGAACTTCATGCCATGGGGCATCTTGCTGTCCTTGGCATTCTTGTTCTTCAAGTAATGATAGTAGAGTTTGGTGGCGAGAGTGGGAAACTTATAGTCGTACACCACCATGGCAAAGCCCTTCTCGCTGTGCTGCCTGATAAACGGCTCGATGATGGAGAAGGTCTTACCAGAACCAGGAGTACCCACAACCCATGTGCCACGGAACGGATTGACGATGTTCACCCATCCCTTGCGGAACTTGCCCTTGTAATAATAGCGCATAGGGATGTTCACGCTGTACTTGTTCTCCTGCAACTCCCTGCATTGCTCAAAGCTCTCATTCTCGAAGTTGAAGCGGTCTTTCAGCAGCCCTTCCTTCAGGAACTTAGAGATATTGTCGAGGGCGATATGCACCAATACGACACCGACGATGGAAGTGAGCATATAGAGCCAAGTGTTCAAACGGAGGGTATAGAAACAGGGCATTATCGAATGACCGAACAGCCATACGGACTGCACAATCAGCAGCACTCCCGACAGCAGCGGATAGAGCACCTGCCTGCGAGCGTCAAACTCCAGATGCTTCTTGTTGCGCGTTCCCACACAGGTGATACATATCAGCAGGAACGTAGCCACCTTGCTATACACGAGGTTGCCGTCATGGTAAATCATCCACCGCTTGATGCGAGTGTGGATATCCGTCACTACGCCGCCCAAGAAGTCCAACTGCTCCGGCTCCAGTGCGTAGGCGAAGAACTCCATCAGGATGGAGACATAAATCACCGCCCTGAATATCTTGTAAAAACCCTGTAACTCTTTGCTTTCTTCCATTTACTTTACGATGATGTTGGGTGATAATGAGAAAAGATGAAGGATGCCACGGTGGACACCCTCCAATCCTCTTATGAGTTTTATTCGTAGCCGTTGATGGTCTTCTCAGACTCTACTGTCCACGGAGAAATAGTTGCAGATATGACCTCCAAGGTGTTGCGTACAGGCTTCAATGAATAGCTGTAGGAATGACCCGCTTTCCACGTGTCGTTTGTGAGGAATACGAAGTTCTCCCCATTGCTGAGTTGCAATGTCATGTCTGGCATAACCTGTGCAGGAACATAAAGCGTATATTCCATGTGGTCACTTTGTGGGTCGCCGAAATAATAGGTCGTCACCGACTCGTCACTGCATTCTACCTTTCCGGTCTTGATGTTGAAAGTACCGCTGTCAAAATAACCGACGAACGTGAGTAGGCTTCCTGCAAAATCATTGGTGGTGAAACCGTATTCTGGTGAGGTATAGACCTTGATGATGACACGCACCATCTGATGGGTGAAGTTCAATGTAAGGCTCGGATTGGCGTATGATGCCGCTCCACTGGCAAACAGAAAATCATTGACCTTCTGCTCACTCTGTACAGCTGCCTCCGGCACTTGGAACTCTATGAGGTCGTTGGTAGGATTTGCCGTATAGGGATAGTAGGCATTGAAGGTGTGAGTGTCTGTGTCCGTGAAAAACACCTTGTTGGCTGACACAAACTGATTCGTGCCGCCGCTTCGGGTGAACTTCATATTGTTGATCATCCCTGTGGAAGAGATGCCAATCATATCATTGAGTTCCCACTGGTTGTCAACGGCTCGTGTGGAAACGGCAGGTTGCAGCATCTCCAGATTGGTGAATACCTGAAGCTGCTTGGTTGATGTGCTGTCGGTCACGACCACAGAACCTCCGCCACCGGGCAGGTAAATCTCATTGACGATGTCTTGGTCACAGGACGTGAGGAGCATGGCTCCAAGTCCCAACATTAGAAACAAATTCTTTTTCATGCTTTTTCTTTTTTAATTGTTGTACTTTGATGATGATACGGGTGATACTCGATGTCTGTATATGGGCTAATCCATAATCGTGATGATGGGTCTCGCCTTATGCGGCTGCCACTTGGGAGTCTCCTGTATGGCACCGCTTCCCAGTGAGTAAAGCCATGCCTTGGCGGTCGCTTGTCCTTCTACCTCCGTTGAAGTCCAATACCAACAGTCATCATCCTCATCGGGGATAGGTGTGCCGCCGCATTTCAGGATGTATGGGTTGATGATGTCCTTGGCATGATAGAGCAGACGCATCTGTGCCACACTGGGGATATAGGCACTTTGCCCGTAACGCCACATGTCGAAGACACGCTCAGCCAAAGGCGACTTCACATCGGTCGTGCCATAAAGGGCAAAAGTGTTCTTGTTGCCGTCGTAGGCGGTGAGGTCACAGGATGTGTCCTGTTCCACACCGATACTGTCAGCAAAGGCTTCGGGAGCGATGTCCCACAGATAGACGGCATATCCGTTTCCCTCCATTTCTTCCCTCTGATTGACGTTGAACACCACTGCAATGGCTTGCTTGCACGATTGCTCGTAGGTTTCGTAGGGCATCACCTTGCCGTCAGTGGTCAAGATATGGGTGACCTTCATGGCTGTGTCGGGAAAGTCCTGATGCTCGTCACAGGCAGTCAGCAACACCGTTGCCGCAACTGCCAAGATTGAAAACAGTTTCTTCATACGCATAGTCATTTTACAGGAAGTTTCACACCCAGGACAATACCCGTTCTGAACAGGTCTTCACCCTTGATCATCACATCGGTCTTCACCTGCCAGAAGAGCTTCCAGCCGTGTCTGAGTGTATAGTTTTGCTCATAGCCGAGGTGGATGCCACCCAAGAACCTGTCAGTATCGCTACCTGCCGATGCTCCTATGCGCATGTTGCCATGGTGGTTGCGTCCTCTTGCCACACAGGGCTTATAGGCAAAGCCGAAACCATAACTGCGGTAGTTGTTCCAAAAACTCTCAGGACAGACATGACCGCACGATGCGCACTCGTTCCACTTGATATATCCGTTTGCAAAATACTCCCACGCATTGTGGTACTTCGTCTCATACTCGTAGGACAGCGTCACGTCCAGTCCTCGCTCATACAGGCATCCGAACCCCAAGGATATGCGGTCGCTATTCTGCTGCGCCATTGCCGGAGTCATGCTTGCCATAAAACAGATGACAACGAGTAAGGTATGCACAAGCCAATTCCTCACTCCTAATTCCTCATTCCTAATTCTCATTATTCCTCCTCCAACAGTATATGGTTAAACGAATCGGCAGACAGCACATCCTCATAGTCGATGCTGAGCGAGATGGTGCGTCCACTTATCTGTTTTTCCGACAGCTCGATGGTCAGCACCTTGTCGTTGGGGAAGGTCATCTTCTTCACCACAATCACGTTGCGATAGCCATACTTGAAGGTCTTCGCATCGTCCAACACAAGAGATGGGGTCAGTTCCACTATCTGCGCATTGGTAGCCTTGCTCTGCTTCTTGTCCGATAGTTTGATGCGCATCTCGTCGATGTCGAAGCGGATGTTGGTCTTGTTCTCCACGGAGAAGTCGATGAAGAAATATTCGCCCACGCTGTAGATGTTGTTCAGGCGCATTACCATGCGGTGCATCTTCGTCGCCACGTTGCGGTATTTGGCAGACGATGACCATATCTGACGTGCATACTTGGTCATGTCGGCAGTGGACAGGCTTACAGCGGGATTGTTGTAGGCATTGCGCTCCGAGCATTCTATTTCCTTATCGGTTACTGCCTCCTGCATCCTCGTGGTATAGAGCAGTGCATACTGCGTGCGGTAGCGTTCCGTCACGATTGTCACTATCGCCAACACCTCACCGTCGGCATACACGTTGTCCTTCGGCTTCAGGCGGATGGTGTTGTTGATGGGTTGGTCGCCCACCACCTTGTCTGTGGATATATCGACAAAGCGGATGGGTTCGGAGGCGGTGATGACGGTGGTCACTTGGTCGTTGACCGTCAGCTGCTCCATCTCCATGTAGGTGGTCTGCGCCTTGGCTGAAAGCACGCTCAGCGAAAGCAATGCACAGACATTCATTTTCTGAAAACAATTCATATTAGTTGATTTTTTGATGTTTATACTCTATGAGCCACCGTTCCCGACAATTCCGTTGTCGGGCAGTGTCTATTTCCTTTTCTCTTTCCCATTTACAAGGTAAACAAACGTCCCATACTTCAGCTTCACTTTGTTCTTCTTGATAGCCTTGCTGATGGCATTGCTTGTCTTCTGGTAGGCATTGGTCACGGCTTGCATTCCCCATTGCGAGAAACTGTTGTTCGCTCCACTCTGGTCGATGTTCATGTTGCTCTGCATAGCACCGCTCGCCACATCTTTCGTGGTCTCACGGAACTGGCTGCCGGGGACATACAGTCCCTCCAGTCCGTCCGTGTCATAAAGCGAAAGCGAAACCTTTATCAGCTCGTCATCCACAAGGATGGAGTTGATGCTACCCTTCACTCGCTGCGAACCGAAACCGCTCATGGTGGCATAGAGGTACGACCCTTTCTTCACCACGGTCTCACCAATCTCAATATCGTCCAACAGTCTCAGCCGCACCCTCGACCCGTCCGTAGCCTTCACGTCCTCGTCAATGATGGCCTTGATGAGCTTTGGCTCATGCTCGTTCTGCGTCAGGGTGTTGAAATAGTCCGAAGTCACCTTCACCTTCTTCACCACCTCCTGTGCCTTGTCCTCCTCGTCCAGTGCCTTCACCGCCTTGCTGTCCTCGGCAATCTGACCTTTCACCTCAATCTGCTCCTTGGGAGGCCCAGCCTGTGTGGTATCCTGGGCCACGGGGGCAACTGCCGCCTGTCCTCTCAGCCTCGCTTCGGCGAGTGCCTTGTTGAGTGCTTCGAGTGCTTCCGCTTCTCGCGCCTTGGCATCGGCCACTTCGGCTGCATCGTCCTTCTCTTCTGCCTGACGGACGAGTTCCGCAAGGTCTTCTTCTGTGTACTTGGATTCATACGCTTCTTTCTCTTCTTCGTTGTCACGCTCAATGTTATCAACAGCCGAATAGTCTGCTATGCGACCATACGACTTCGCCATGTTCTCATACTTGCCACCGATGCCGTCACCATTCTTAATCTGCGCTCCGGGCAGGTTGGGGTTCAGAAACTCGGTGGTCTGCAGGTTCTTGTCCTGCGTTTCCGCCACCTCCGTATTGAACATGTCAAAGACAAAATAGCCTGTGGCAATCAACGGGATGTACACGATGGCTGGCAGCATGTACTTCGGCTGACGGAAGTTTATCTTATCTGTTATTCTCATCGCTGTCTGATTTTGATGTTACTGACTTGTCTCGATTCTCCTCGTTGGTTCGATGCGTCACGGGAGGAGTGATGCAATGGGCTGCATTCATCATCTGCTTCATGCGCCCTTCCTGCCGCTCGATGGCACTTGCAGCCTCCGTCCGATGACCGTAATACCGCACCATCCTGTAGATGTTGATGCCGAAGCACGTGGCGACAAAGCCGAAGACGATGACGAGAAACAGCGTCTTGTGGGCATTGGCAAAGCCTTGCACCTTAGCCGCCGCACGGTCTATCCTCGCGGTCTTGGCAAACTTGCGCCCTGCCGCCACCTCCTTCTCATACCGCTTCTTGTACTTGGGGTCGTTCTTGTCGGGCATATCCTCGCCCACAAGCATCCGTCTGATTCCTTTTACACTCATACCGCTAGGATATTAGAAGTTTGACTTCGACTTCTGCTCAATATCCTTGTTGAGCAAGGTTCTCCAGTTCGTGATTATTGCTCCTTCGCTCTATCCTTTGCCTACCGTAGTAGGTGAACTCCATCTTCTCCTTGTTGAACTTGATGCTGTCGCAAAAGATGCTGAACACGGCACTCGTACCCATGATATTGTTGTAAAAGCCCTTTTCCTTCAGCGTATTGTACTGCGCCAAACCAGTTTCATCGACCAAATACATCGCCTTCTCCATCGAATAGCGGATGTACTTGTCATCGGGAGCAAGCGTAAAGAAGTAATGGTGGAACATCTCGATATGGCTCTTTGCCTCCACATCCAGCGTTTCCTCCATCGTGGTG
>SFGS01000013.1 GCA_004557565.1 Bacteroidales bacterium
CTGCCTACACACATCAAATTCCTAACGGAATTTCTCATTCCTCGTTATGCTATGGGGTGAAAAAAATCCCCCTGCGTGGAGGAGCCACACAGGGGGAGAAATTTGATTAGATGGTTAGGTGGATTTTATCAACGCACCTAACTTCTACATTCTTTCCTTTTTTAGTTACCTGCCAAGATAATGTTAATCAGAGCGGTAACGTCGGACACGTTCACTACGCCGTCGGCGTTGATGTCGCAAGTAGCGTCTGCGTAAGTTGCAGTGCCGAGAATCTTGTTGATAAGAGCAGTAACGTCAGAAACGTTAACCACGCCGTCGGCGTTGATGTCGCCCTTAGTGCCTGGCTGCTCAGAGCCACCCACATTTTTGCCCATTTTATACACGCCCATGCCATTGTAAGCCTTAAAGGTGAAGATTGTGGCTACATCCTCGCCATTTTCCTTATCCACATCCACATTGAGGCAGTGTATACGCAATCCGGTGTCGCTAACCTTACCGAGACTGTCGGCAGGAATTTGCCAGTATTTCTTCATACCACCCAGCGACATGCCTTCACCCAACTCCACGATATTGGCTTGACAACCGTGGCCATTGCCATCGTAAGCGGCAATCACATAGGTGAACATATTCTTGCCATCGATAGTAAATTCAGCCATACCATTGGCGGTGAGTTGTGGTTGGAGTTCGTGTGGCACTTCTTCAAAAGTGTCAATCAACGAGCCACTCACATCGTAAAGCACAGGGGCAGAGTCGAAACAGTCGATATAGAATAGTTCGCCAGAATAGCGATCTTCATCAGTAGTGCCGAGAACCATCTTCACAACAGGTGCGAGGCTAAAACCGGTTTTTGTTTCGGGATAGAAAGCGGTAAATTCGATAGAGTTGTCGCCCTCAAAGCCACCTTCAAATTCCTCAGCGCCCTTGTCGGCGTGCCAACGATAGCAGGTGGCACTACCAGCATCACCGGTGTTGTTGCCGATGGTCATCACATTACATTCGGCTTTTTCACGAGTGATGTCGCCAATCACATCGAGGTAGTCGGTACGCTCCAGTTTATCGCCCTTTGGCAAGCGAAAGACAAGCGTCATTGCACCCGTTTGGGTATCTACCATGTAAATAGGAATTTCGGTAGCCACATTGCTGGTCATCGGAGCCACCCAAACGTGGTCAAAGTTGTCGCGACCAATACTTGCCACACCCAAGAAAGCGGTGTAAGGCGTGCCGTTGAGCGTAAGGTCGAGGTCGGGAAGTGGAGATCCGTCGGCTACCTTAAAGCGGTGAATCACCGATTGCGAAAGTGTATCATTGCCCACCACCACTGCTTTTTCCTCACTGCGCGCCACATAAATGATACCCTCACTCATCACTGCAGTGCGGGCACGCGTATTACAAGCCGCATCGCGAATGAATGTGGTGGTGTGAACACGGTCGTAAATCCACTGATTCACTAAATTGTAGCCATTCACTGGCTCATACTTTTGCCCATCTGTAACAGCAAATGAGGCAATGGCTGATAGCATAGCCATCATTACCAAAAGTAGATTCTTTTTCATGTCAATGTGTATTAAAATTATTATCAGTTTTTTATCGGCATAAAGGTACAAAAAAAATGTAAAGCATAGTTACACACCACAAAAAAAATCTCCACCCCCCAAAAAAACACAAACCAAAATAATGGAAAATCCCGTAGGGATTTGATGTGTGTAGGCAGGTATGCAGCGAAGGTTATGCGAAATGAGCGAAGCGAAATGGAGCATAACCGAAGCGAAATGCCAGCAAATATCGCAGAACAAACACGCATCCCACGGGATGCGATTTCACCACCAAAGGGCAATTTGATGTTGTCGCATTCCGCTGGAATGCATAATATTGGCATATCTATTGCAGTGGGGTGAAAAAAATCCCCCTGCGTGGAGGAGCCACACAGGGGGAGATATTTGATGAGATAGTTAGGTGGATTTATCACCGCACCTAACTTCTAAATTCTTTTTTAGTTACCTGCCAAGATAATGTTAATCAGAGCGGTAACATCGGATACGTTCACTACGCCGTCGGCGTTGATGTCGCAAGTAGCGTCTGCGTAAGTTGCAGTGCCGAGAATCTTGTTGATAAGAGCAGTAACGTCAGATACGTTAACCACGCCGTCAGCGTTGATGTCGCCCTTAGTACCTGGTTCTTCACCACCACCTACGTTCTTACCAATTTGGTAAACTGCCATACCGTTGAAGCTCTTGAAGTCGAAGAGAGTAACAACGTCTTGAGCGTCGTTGTATTCTACGTTGAAGCAGTGTACGCGGTTACCACCGTCAGAAGTTTGACCGAGGCTGTCGGCAGGAATTTGCCAGTACTTAGTCATACCACCGAGCGACATACCTTCACCGAGTTCTACAATGTTAGCTTGGCAACCGTGGCCAGTACCAGCGTATTGAGCGATTGAGTAAACCATAAAGTTGCGTTCATCGAGAGTGAATTCTGCCACACCGTTAGTACCAGCTTCTGGATAGAGAGCCTTGTCAACTGCTTCGAAGCTGTCGATGATGCTACCAGTCACGTCGTAGAGAGCTGGAACAGAGTTGAAGCCGTCGATGTAGAAAAGTTCGCCAGCGTAAGGAGTTTCGCTTGCTGGGTCGTAGCACATCTTCACAACTGGTGCGTAGCTCCAGTTAGTCACTGTTTCAGGGAAGAAAGCAGTGATTTCGAGAGAGAGGTCACCTTCGAAGCCACCTTCAAATTCTTCAGCGCCTTGGTCAGCGTGCCAGCGGTAGATAGTAGCCACCTGAGTACCAGCGTTCATGATGTTACATTCAGCTTTTTCGCGAGTGATGTCACCAATCACATCGTAGTAGTCGGTACGAGCAATCTTGTCACCCTTGCTGAGGGTAGTAACGAGAGTGAGCTCACCAGTTTCTACGTTGAGTGTGTAAACAGGAATATCAGCAGTCTTTTCGCTGGTGTAAGGGATTACCCAAACGTGACCAAAGTTGTCGCGGCCAATGCTATTCACACCCAAGAATTCGCCGTAAGGTTTGCCATCGAGGGTTACATCGAGTGCTGGAAGTTCGGCACCAGTCTTAGCATCGAGACGATAGATTACTGATTGAGGCACAGTGTCGCCAGGAGCCACAACAGCAGCCTTAACTTCTGAGCGGGCAATGTAGATAACACCATTATTCATCACAGCTGTACGTGCACGAGTGTTGCAATATTCAGCCTTAGGGAACACAGTTGGAGTGTGGAAACGGTCAAGGATCCAACTGTTCACAATTTTAATGCCGTTCACTGGTTCATAAGTCTGACCGTCAGTGACCGCAAATGCAGACGCAAATGCCACGAGAGCAAGTGCTGCAGTAAGTAAAAATTTCTTCATTTTTTAAAATAGGTTATTAAAATTATTAATTAGTTTTAGAATAGTCGAACTATACTCTCTACAAAGTAACTACTTTTTCCGCAAATAACCAAATTTTCAACTCAGAAACTTCTAAAAGGAGTCTACAAGTCAACAAGTCAACAAGTTTTGGGGTCTGTTGGGGTCTGTCATGGGTCCGAAGGGTCTGCTTGGGTCTGTCATGGGTCTGCTTGGGTCCGAAAAGCAAAACACCCTAATCCATTAAATCCTATTAACACCTAAAAAATAGAATAGGTAAAAAATGGATTTTAATGGATTAAATAGATGATTATCAATGCGGTAGGGACGTGATATTTCACGTCCGCCCGACAAAATGGTAACATATTAAAAATTAGCCATTTGCGGCGGACGCGAAATATCGCGTCCCTACCCCACGGTTGGTCTTTCTACTTCAAAATCAAATTAATCAGGGCGGTTACGTCGCTCACGTTGATTTCGCCGTCGGCGTTGATGTCGCACACGGCATCGGAGCAGGTGCTGCTGCCGAGGATTTTGTTAATCAGGGCAGTAACGTCGCTCACGTTCACTTCACCATCGCCATTGATGTCGCCTGGCAGTGGGGCTGCCACATAGTGGAACTGGAGAATGGGCGAATAGTCGGTGTAGAGAACAGTGGTGGAGCCGGCTTTGCCGTAGGCGTAGCGCGCACGCACATAGTACGACTTGCCATCTACAGGGCGACCTGTGCCAGTCATTTCATTAAGCGCAATGGTGGCAAATTGGCCACCTGTGAGCGTGGTCTTCCACGATGTGCGAACAGGGAACGACTTCGATGTGCTGATTTCGATGCGGAGCGACTGTGCGCCTTCCTGTGGCACAACGTCGATGTGCTGATTGCCACGCAGCGTAATACCGTCGGCAGCTGGAGTGACGAAAACAGGAGCCGCTGGCACCACATTCATGGTGGTGAACGACGACACCTCGCTCTGGTCGGTGGCATCGCCCAAACGAGCGGTGATTTGAACATAATAGGTGGTGCCGCCAGCCAATGCAAAGCGTGGCACACGCACCGATGCCTCGGTGGTCTCAACCGTATATTCTGGCGTGGTCATTTTAGCATTCGATGAAATGCTGAGGGTGTAGACGGTGCCTTCGGCTGCCTTGTCCCAACTGATTTCGGGCATCAATTCCACATCAGCAGCACCATTTGCAGGGGTCTTGACAGTCATCTTTTCGCAAGTGAACGAAGCCACATCGCTGGTGGTGCTGGAAAGATTCAAACCACGCGACGACACTCGCCAATAGTAGGTGCCAGGTGTGATACCTGGGATTTTGGCGATTGCCACAGCGGTGTCGGGCACTTCGATATATGCCACAGCATTTTTGCAAGCCGCATCACTAAACACTTCCACGGTGTGGATGGTGCCGTCGGTGCGCCAAGCGAGGTTGGAGAGCATAGGCACAGTGGCACCGTTGGCTGGGCTGGTGATGACGGGCTTTTGAGCCGGACGCGACTGGCTGCCTGCAAGCACCGGGGCAAACTCGTTTTCCCAACGGTCGAGAATGGTGACAGCAAAGCGATATCCAGTGGCGTAAGCTTCCTTGATGTCGTAGCTATTGGGATAGGTGAAGCCGAGCAGATATTGCACTTGGCAGCGGAACGACGCATCGTCCACGCTGTCGGGAATGGCATAAATAGCGTATCGCACATTGTCAACTGCGTCCCATTTGAGGGTGTTGCCCTCACGGCGGCAGTTTGCCACAGTGCCATACTGCTGCGGTGGAGCAATCCACTCGGTGCTTGGGCTAAGCGCAGGAGTGGTGAACACCTGCTTTTTGAGCCAGCGGCGCAAGCCCCAAGTTTTGCCGTTGATGGTGCCGTTGTTGTTACGCCAAGTGCTGTATTTGAAATACACCATACCTTGTGCGCCAGCGTCGCGCATCACATTCACCTGCTTCACAAATTCAGCCAAATCCCAGCCTTCATTACCAAAGTTGGAGCAAGATTGGCTGATATACACATGGCGATTGAATCGCTTGCCTATTTTCCCCCACCAATCGGTCACTTCGTCGAAGTTGCCGGTGGTGTTCCAATACACCTGTGGCGAGATAAAGTCGATGGTGCCGCGAGTGACCCACGCCATAGGGTCGCTGTAGATTTGGTTGTACTGCCAATCAGAGCCTGGACTTGGTTCCACGCCATACTTTTCAGCCACTGCTGGCGATGAGCAAGCCACACCGGCTGGGCCGATGCCGAAGCGCACCCAAGGCTTGGTCTGCTTAATCATGGCATTCACATCAGCCACCATCTGGTTCACGTTTTCGCGTCGCCAGTCGCCTTGGCTGAGCGTGCCGCCGCCGTTTGTGTAAGCATTGTAGAGGTCGGCATCGAGCGAGAAGTCGCAACCGCCCTGATTATAGAAATAGTCGTCGAACACCAAGCCGTCCACATCATATTTGCTGATAATGTCTTGGCACACGTCCACCACTCGCTGGCGCACTTCGGGAATACCGGGATTGAGCACCGTTTCGTAGTCGGTGGTGAGCAGCCATTCGGGGTGAGTGTGGATATAGTCGCGGTCGCTCTGACCCCACTTGGTTGACTTTGGAGAATAGCGGTAGGGGTTCACCCACGCGTAGATTTCGATGCCACGCTTGTGCGCCTCCTGCACAATCCATTGCAGAGGGTCGAAGGCAGGCACATCGCCACGCTTTGCCACAATGTAGCTCGACCATGGCTCATAAGCCGAATTATACATGGCATCGCACATGGCGCGCACATGGTAATACACGGCGTTCATATTGTTGGCAGCCAATGTGTCGAGCATACGCTGACACGCCACCTTCATGGTGTTTGCATTGCTTTCGGTGATGGTGCTGGAGGGCCAGTCGCTCACATAGGCGCTCATCCACACGGCGCGCTGCTCACGCTTTTGCTGCGCCTGCGCCGTAGCCACCCCAAAGAGCAAAGCCACACAAATTGCGAATTTTAAAATAGAATTCATGATAAAAAAGTATTTTTTGGAAGAATTTTTTTAAGAAGAATTTTTTAGAAGTTAAGAAGTTAGGGAAGTTAAGAAGTTAAGACAATTGCTTTTCTATTGGCATTGGTGCCGTCTTAACTTCTTTAACTTCTTAACTCCTTAACTTCTAAGTTAACTTCTTAACTTCTTAACTTCTAAGTTAACTTCTTAACTTCTGAAATTAACTTCTGGTTAAAAACAAAGCAGGGGACGCTGAATTTGGTATTAGCGTCCCCTGCTGTCATATTTCAGTTAAGAAACAGTCGAGAGAGGTGGATTAAAACAATGCTGTCTTGCGTGGGTTGATGCAGACACCAAGAATCTTGTCGTTGTTGTCCATGAATTTATGAACAGTCTTGGTAGCTGGATCGTAGTACATCAAGCCAGTAGTGTAAGTCTTATCGCTTGGGAGCGCACGGAAGCCAAAGTACACATAGTGAGTGTTTGGATCGACAGCAAACTGAGTGGTGAACACACCTTCAGCAGCGGTGCTGTTGATTGGGTCTGCGTCCATATTGATAAACTTATTGTAGTTGCTGTATTCCACAGTCTTGTCAGAAGCTGGAATGTCGTATTCGCAGAAGCCAACACCAGGAGTGTTGCCATTGGTCATCCAAACATAGAGCTTGCCAAGGTCCTCATCGAGGGTGAAGGCACGAGGTTGGGTGGTTTCGAGCACGATTGGGTGAGGAATCTTCACGCCTGCGCCAGTCTTACCGATGTCGCTGGTCTTGAAGCGGTAGATACCGTTACCAGAATAGTTCTTACCCCACCAGAACATACCGCTCTTGTCGATGTAAAGACCAGTGTGGATAGCACCGTAAGCGATACCTTGACCGTAGTAAGCGAGTTGGTTGTTCACTACGAAGTAGCCGGCAGTGCTTGAGTAGATGGTGCTTTCGCGAGCGCCACGAGTGCTCAAAGGAATTTGACGGATACCGGTGTTACGGTCGGTGTAGTAGAGGTAAGTGCCATCGGTGCAGCCTTGGAATGGGTCGTTAAACGCCTGACCACCTACGTTGGTAATCATCACATTCACGTTAGAGCCATCAGCAGCCATCACGGTAATCTTACCGTCGCCGAGAGTGTTGTCTTCGTCGTTCACATAGTAGTATTGCTTACCGCAGTCGAGGATGTAAACATTGTCTTGTTCAGCACCTGCATCGGTCTTTTCGGTTGCAAACACGAGTTGAGTAGGCATGTTACCAGAGTTCACACCCATATCGAATGGGAGGTTCTTGGTGCCCTTAGGGAGCTTGCTCATATCCACCAGCTTGTAAGCCTTGATGTTGCCACCGAGTTCAGCGTAGTAGATGGTTGGGCATGGGTCAGAAGTACCCACTTGCACATTCACATAAGAGTCCTCCAAGCGACGGTTTTCGCCGTTCACGTCGAACCAAGTTTGCAATTCAATCTTCTGTGAACCGATGTTCTTGAAGCTGAGTGCGCCAGGGTTGTCGATGGTGCCATCTTCGTGAGAGTAGCCCACAAATTCAGTAAGTTCGGTGCCATCGGCAGTCTTGGTGCCTTCTGGGAACTTCCAAACATACTTACAAATCAAATTTTCAGGGTTAGGCAACTCGATGCCAAGGTTCACTTGCACATCGTTGATCACCACCACTGGTTCGGTTTGGCTGGTCACGCTCAATACTGGAGCGATGTCGTAAATCATCAAAGGTGATGACTTAGAGCCGGCACCGTCGACGGTGAGAGTAACGGTGTAAACACCTGCCTTTTCATATTTGTGCTTTGGATTGGCTTCGTTAGAAGTTTGACCATCGCCGAAATCCCAAGTCACGTTGCCACTCTTTGATGAAGTGTTGGTGAATTGGACAGTTGACACGACATAGAAGTCGAGCGCATATTCATCGCCATCTACCTGGTAAGTGAAATCCACGTCCTTTGATGGGAAGTTGCCATAGTTTGGCTCCTTGTCCACACAAGAGGTTACAGCCAGCATCATAATGGCCAAGAGTACAAAATTCTTTATCATTTTCATAGCGGCTTCGTATTAATTGAGTGTGATTTCTTCATTGTTACTTGTGATACCCACCTTGCCTTCAGTGTCGTAAACACGGTAAGTTGGCTGCAAATAGTAGGTACGTGAAAAATCTACGTTGTAAACCTTGTTACCAGAATCATAAATCCAGTCGATGAATGGAATGGTGCTGATAAGGTCTTTCCAGTAAGGCATATACTGTGCGCGCACGGTAGTAATCTTGCCACCGGTGTCATCGCTGTAGCGGCTGAAGAGCCATGGTGATGACTTGTAAACAGGGAATACGCTCACGCCTTCAGGAGCAGCCTCTGGAGTGGCGATTTCGTTGTAAGTGGTCTTTTCGTCCACTACGGTGATGTAGTAGTAGTGGTCGATTTCGTCAACCATCTCACCCTTGCTGTTCTTCACCTGAGTGTACCAAGCGTCGCTCTTCTTGTCGCTCTCGGTTTCGGTTGGGAAGTTTACGCCATACTTAGCGTTGAGGGCTTCAAAAGTTTCCTTCTTGAAGTCGTACTTCACATACACGTTGCGGAGGTCGTTGTAGTAAGTGCTGTCTTTGGTGAGAGTGGTAATCATGTGTTCCACAAACTCAGTGTCGAAGCCTTCTGGATAGTAGCTCTTAAACTTATCTTCGTCCCATTGTGATGGAGCTTTCCATACCACAGGAGCGAGAGTGCGTGAGGTTGGGAATGAGTCGGTAAGCACGAATTCGTGTCCGTCCCATTCAGCCTTAGAGTGAGCATATTTCGCCACGCTTTGTGCGCTGCGAACAGTGTCGGTAACTGAATACGACTTGTTGTAAGCCAAAGCGGTGGTGAGCTTAGCGGTGGCAGAAGCGGTTTGTTCGCGCTTCACCTGCACCCACACTTCGCTATGGTCGATTTGGCGGTCAGCCGAGGTGTAGTATTTAGCCTTGAAGCCAGCATAGTTGCCCGACTTCACCACCTTGGAGCTTTGTTCCCAGTCTACGGTAGGCAGCACTTGGCCAAGCTCGCCCTTGTCGGCGATGAGGTCGTGATTGGCGCAAGAAGTAAGCACCAACGCTCCCAAAGCTAAAGAACCTATAATATTTAATATTTTCATAATCGTTAGGTGTAATAAATCTTTTAATTAATAACGAGTTCTCACTTATTATTCGCCGGTGAGCGATGTCACTTCACCATATTTCTTAGCCCAAATCATTGGTTCTTGCAGCCACTTGTAGTTCTTGTAAGCGCCAAGGCGTTCAAGTTCGGAGCGGTTGTATTTTTCCTCAGTTTCAGGGTCGTAGTTGATACGTTGAATCCAAGTGTTCTCTTTTTGAGCCTCGGTCAAGCCATCAATCCAGTAAGCAGCGTAGAGGTTGTAAGGACGGCGGAGAGTTGGGTAGATAATTTCTTGGTTATCGCCAATGCCGTACTTGTTACGGTTGTTGCTGTAGTGGTAGCGACGCATGTCGGTCCATTGCTCTGCTTGGAGATAGAGAGCGATGTACTTCTGTTGCATCAAGTCGCTCAATGAGAATTCGCTTGGGTTGAAGAACCAGTGCTTGTTACCGCGTTCGGTCACCTTGTGCACGTTGTAGGTGCGGCGCACTTGACCGTGAACGGTCTTTTCGGTGTAATCTTCAGTGTTGTTGAGGAATGCGTCAACTTGCAAATCCCACCACTTCTTAGCCTGATAGCCAGGAACGTCGCTTGAAGCAGCGTCGCCAGGATACTTGTTGTCGGTCTTTTCGTTGTAGTTAGGGTTAGGATACTTCTGGAAGAAGAATTCGAGGTGACGCTCAATGTTGTGCTCAGTAGCTTCCTTAGCGAGTGCGCAAGCTTGGGTCTTGTCGCCCATCCAGTAGAGAGCCTCAGCCTTGATGAAGTAGAGTTCTTCCATAGTGAAGAGTGGGTTGTAACCGGTGGTAGCACCAGCGTAAGCACCCATATACATATCAGGAAAGTTCACTGCCTTGTAAGATGAACCCATACCGATGTTAGAATCGAGGTAGCGCATCTTCACCTTTGCAGCTTCGATTGATGATGAAGTTGGACCTGTACGGGCAAGCATCAAGAGGCCGCAACGTGGGTCGTTAGCCCAACCGTCGTGCTGGCTTTCTGCTGTAAACTGACCGCAGAGCTTTTCATCGTCGGGCTTACCGATACCGAGGAGGTCGACCATGAAGAACTTGGTAGGAACTGCTTCGCTCAAGAGGTTTGGACGAGATTCCCATGAGTTGATCTTTGGTTGAGCCACACTCCATACACAGCTTTGTTCACCAGTACCGCCGGTGAAGTTGTAGCGAGGTTCGTTGCCAAACCATGCGCCGTAAAGGAGGTCGCCCTTGCGCCATTGTTGGATAGCGGCATCAGCAGCGTCAACAATCTTTTGGCAAGTGGCTGGGCTGTGGTCGATGTTAGGAATGTTGCGGAGCAGCAAGCGAGCCTTGATAGCGAGCACCAAGCCTTTCCAGCGGTTGAGGTCGCCACCGTAGATGCGGTCGGTGCTGAAGTCGATCTTCTGGTTATCTGGGCTGTCGACGATTGAAGGGTCGTCGAACATCTTAATCAAATCATCAGCCTCTTGGAGCATCCAAGCGTAGATTGAAGCTTGGGTGTCGTATTGAGGTGAGTTCGACATAAGCGCTTGTGAGCGTGGCATATCGCCAAATTCGTCGGTGGTCAACTGGGTTGACATCAAGCGAATGGCGCGAGTAATCAATTCGTAGTTAGGTGATTTGATAGCCTGTGAGTTGGCAATCAAGTTCTGACCGTTTTTGCAAATGTCGTAGAAGTGACGACGCCATTGTGGGTGACGGTTCATAGTCAGAAGTTCCCACTCGCTCTTGTAAGAGTAACCAGAGCTGAGCTTGGTCTTGTCGGTGGTGGTGAGCATCTGAGTGAAGTATGCGTTATACTCGGCATTGTCGTAGTTGATCTGCTGAGCATAGAACACGAGCACTGGCAAGCCCTTCTTGGCATCAATCACGTGTGCCTTGTCGGGGTTTACGTTGTCGTCGAGCACGTCTTTACAGCTCACGGTAGTCAACCCCACCAATGCTGATAATGCTATTAATTTTATCTTGTTCATAGTTTTGCCTGAGTTTAGAATGTTGCTTTAAGTGTGAAATTGAAGCTGCGGGTAGATGGCACGTTGTAGTTGTCGATACCAGAACCACCAGCACCACCACCTGTAGAGGCGAGCACAGCTGGGTCGTTGCCTGAATACTTGGTGAGCAAGAAGAGGTTACGGCCAGTGACGGTAGCGGTCAAACCCTTGATTGGCCAAGTCTTCTTCAGCAGTGAGGTGAAGTCGTAGTTCAAAGTCACATAGCTCAAGCGGATGTATGAGCCATCTTCAATGAAGTTAGATGACACTGCATAGAAGTAGGTGCTCATGAAGTTGTAGTCGAATACCACTGGAGTGGTGTTCTTGCGGTAAGTGCCGTCTCCGTTAGCCACCACGCCGTCGAAGATGTATTCGCGGTTGCGATATTTTTCGAGGGTGTGAGCCATACCGTTGCCCATGAGGTTACGGCCAGTCACATTCACCACGTCACCGCCGCAACGGCCGTCGATAAGGAATGAGAGCGATGCGTTCTTGTAGCGCAGGGTTGATCCGAAGCCGAGCAAGAAGTCAGGTTCGCGGTTACCGATGAGCGTACCCTTTGAAGAGCTGATTACTGGATAACCGTTTTCGTTACAGATCACGTTGCCGTCAGGGTCGCGCATATAGTCCTTACCTGTGATACCAGTGGTAGAGCCACCGAGGTAAGAAACTGAGAAGATATCACCATACTGACCTGCGTTGATTTCCGACACACCTTCTGGGAGGTAGGTCAGCTTACCGCGGTTGTATGAGAAGTTCACGTTAGCAGTCCAGTCGAAATCTTCGGTCTTGATAATGTCTTGACCGAGGGTGATTTCCATACCGTGGTTGAGCACGGTACCTTCATTACGGGTTTGGAGAATAGTACCCGAAGCAGGTGACACACGCACCGACACAATCTGGTTGTCGGCAGTGGTTGAGTAGTAAGCCACGTCTAAGCGAGTGCGACTGTTGAAGAAGCGCAAGTCAGCACCAATTTCCCATGATGAGTCCATTTCAGGCTCAAGGGTGATAGCGCGTGAAGTGGTTGGGTCCACACCGTAGCCACCGTCAGGGAAGGTAACCCATTGCTTGTAGGTGTCGGTGAAGAGGTATGAAGGACAGTCCTTACCTACCTTTGCCCAGTTACCGCGAATCTTACCGTAAGAGAACCATTCGTTGCTCAAGTGGAAGAGTTCGCTGAAGATCACACCACCAGTAACAGATGGGTAGAAGTATTGGCACTTTTCTGCTTGCACAAGGCGTGAAGAACCATCGAGACGGCCAGTCACTGACAATTGAGCCATACCCTTGTAGTCGAAACGGAGTTCGCCGAAGTAGCCATACTTGTTCCAAGATGAGTGGTAGAGTGATGGGCGGTTGCTCTTGAGCAAGTCGCCGTTGGTGAAGTCGGTGTTCATGAAGCTGTAGTAGTCGCCACCGAGCTGGAAGTGCTCGCCGTAGATTGAAGCTTCGTAGCTGCTCACTTCCTTGTATTCAGCACCCACGAGGAAGTTGAATGTGAAGTCTTCAGCAAAGGTCTTCTTCCAAGTGGCAGTAGCCAAAGCTGTGAACTGTTCGCTGCGTGAAGGCTGGAATGAGTAAGCACCGTAGAGGCTTTGGTTCTTAGCCAACACGTCTTTCACCTTATCGTCGTCAGGGTTCTGGAGGTCGCCTTCATAGATACGAGGAATGCTATAACTTTCGTAAGTGCTGTAGCCCTTGTCGTAACCAATCTTACCGTTGAAGATAAGGTCTTTGATAGGCTCGTAGGTCAATTGACCGTTGATCACGATACGGTTGCTTTCAGTGTTGCTCTTGTCGTTGTAGCGTCCGTAGTAAGGAGAAGGACCGCAGTTCAAGCGTTCGAGGTCGGTGAGCTTGTCCCAGTTGTCGTAACGGGCAGCCCAGTTCACGTGGCCTTCGAGGGTTTGATAGTCCTTCATGTCCTTGTTGATACCGTAAGAGTAGATGCTGCTCATCGAGTTACCAAAGCCACGGCTCTTGCTGTTGATGAAGTTGGTGGTGAGCTGCACGGTCACTTGTTCGCTTGGCTTATAGTTACCTTTCAAGAACACAGTGAGTTGCTTCTTGTAGTCTTTTGGCACGATACCTTGGTTGTCGGTGTATGACACTGATGCGTAAGAGTTGAATTTTTCGCCACCTCCCGATACCGACATGTCGTACTTTTGAAGCAGACCGGTGCCGAGGAAGCCGCCCAAGTTGTCGTAGTAAGTGTCTTTTTCGCTCATGTATGGACCCCAGCCACCAGTTGAGCTGTTTTCCTTATACATGCCGCGCACACCAGGGGTGAACGCCTTCTGGAGCTTAGGCACACGCATAGCGTTGCTCACTTCGAGGGAAGCCGATGCGTTCACAGTCACCTTACCGTCCTTAGATCCGCTCTTGGTGGTGATCATAATCACACCGTTGGCAGCCTCCTGACCGTAAAGCGCAGATGCAGCAGCACCCTTCAGCACGCTCATGTTTTCAATATCGTTGGCGTTGATGTCGCCCAATGAAGAACCGTGACCACGAACAGGCACACCGTCCACAATCACGAGAGGCTCGTTGTTCTGTGAGGTGTTAACTGATGAAATGGCACGGATAATCACCTGGGTAGATGAGTTTGGTGAACCACCACCCGTCGACACTTGCAGACCAGCAACCTTACCTTGCAGTGAGTTTGCGAAGTTTGAAGCACTACCGGCAGTCACCTGGTCGGAGTTAAGACTCTGAACCGCAAAGTTCAGTTTCTTCTTTTCTTGTGTCTGACCCATTGCGGTAACCACAACCTCAGAGAGCACCTGAGAGTTGTCGGTCATCTCCACTTCGATAACGGTTTGTTTGCCAACCTTAACCGAGATAGGGTTCATACCCACATAAGTGATGTCGAGCACGTCGCCGTCCTGCACATCAATTTGAAATTTTCCATCAATATCGGTGGTCACACCACGAGTTGTGCCATGCACGCGCACGGAAGCACCAATAATGGTCTCTTTGTCCGACGCTTGCTTCACAACACCCGTGACAGTGCGGGCAAATCCCATCACCGCAAAGAGGGAAAAAAACAGAAGCAATAGCTGTTTTCTCATAATTAATTGTTTGTTAGTTATTGTTAAATGGATTGTTATCTACTTAAAAGTTAAGCAATTCAACATCTCAACCACGCTCATTCGCACTCGTGTGCATAATAAGCAACTACAAAGTAAGCATTTTTTTTTGTAATGTAAAAAGAATTTAACGCATCATTTCTACTCATTTATATTATTTAAGATTTAAATACACATTTTTTGCCTCAGAGTCTGCAAGTCAACGAGCCAACAGGTCAACAGGTCAACGAGTGCACAAGTTTGGCGTCCGCCAAGTCTGCTTGGGGCTGTAATGGGTCCGAAGGGTCTGCTTGGGGCTGAAAAAAACACCTCTTTCATCCATTAAATCCTATTTCCACCTATTTATATATAAGGTGCGAATCGGATTTCAATGGATGAAAGAGGTGAAAATTAATGCGGTAGGGACGTGATATTTCACGTCCGCCCAGCAAAATGGTAATATTGAAAATTAACCATTTGCGGCGGACGCGAAATATCGCGTCCCTACCATGTATATTCCTCCACCCCCAGTAAGCCCTCCCTAAGGGAGGGTTTGGGAGGGTCGGAGGGTTTGGGAAGGTTTTTTTACTTCAAAATCAGATTAATCAGGGCGGTTACATCGCTCACGTTGATTTCGCCGTCGCCGTTGATGTCGCACACGGCGTCGGAGTAGGTGCTGCTGCCGAGGATTTTGTTGATGAGGGCGGTTACATCGCTCACGTTCACTTCGCCGTCGCCATTGATGTCGCCTGTGATTTGCGAGTAGAGGTCAATATTAATATGAGTAACACTGCCGGCTTGGAAGCTCGATAGTTTCAGATAGGCAGAGTATACCTCAGAATACTCGCTAATACGTGGTCGATAGAAGAATTTTTTACGGCTATCAAATACATAGCCCACGCTTTGCCTGTACACGTCCACTCTTTCACGAGGGGTGCCCACGAGCAAATTAGTGGGGGTGCTGGGTGTGGTGCTGGGGCGTTTGAGTTTGATATCCAACTTATTATCGAAGTCTTTAAGCAGCAAGCCAGTGCCAGCAGGCGTCGATGCCACTTGCTTGGTGTATGCCATCTGCTCCGAATTGTCGAACTGGTGTACGACATAGGCTTTCAAGCCCGATGCTTTCCAATCCACCGGATAATCAACCGAGATTGTTCGGTCGTCGCTTATTGAACTCTTCTCGATGTAGGCATTCAGTCGGTCAACGGGGAAGATGGTTTCGCCCTCCAACTTTTCCCAATCAAGAACACCCTCCTTATACGTATTGTATTCTCTCAGCGGAACATAGCAATAGAAATCTTTGGCGTTTTGCCCGTAGAGCTGTTTACCCCATTTACGCGTCCAATTCTTGTTTCTCCAGATTACCAGTTCAGAGAGCTGCCTGCAACCAACAAATGCTTCATCTCCAAGATATACGCAAGTGTCAGGCACTTCGAAATTTTTGATGCTTGTGTTGGCAAAAGCTCTGCGCCCAATGTGCACAAATGCTTTCATCTTACCAGTTTCCACATTTTGTATCTGGGTACACATATCGAGTGCTCGGTCACCAAAACCGGTCATCATATACTTTTTGTTTGCGCCGTGAGTGTAATCTGTCTCTGAAAAGGTTGCTGTGAATTGGGTGATGTTAGTGCGTTCCTTATTCGCAGGGTGATATACATACCTCGCCCTGCCAGCATAGGTCACACCATCTATTGTAAACGGCGAATGGGAGATTACACTCATGTGATATATCGTATTGTATGGGTCGGCATCTTGGTATGTAAAGTCGTAGGCTCCTTCCATCACCTGAAGTGTGCTCCAATATTGATTTTTCTTAAATGCTTCTTCGCTGCCCGCTGGAACATAGAACTTGCACGATTTGGGAACATTTTCCAAGTCGATGTAATTATATGCAAATTGGGCATTGTTGAGAATGATTTCTTGAAGATAATTATTCTTTGCTATACATTTCGAATCCATTTTAGTTACTGACGAGGGGATAAGGATTCGCTTAAACGAGTTGTTGTAAAATGCATGCGACTCCAATGTCGTAAAGCCACATGGAAGAATCACGTCGGTGGCAATGCGGCAGTTGCCAAAACCGTTAACTCCAATCACTTTCAAGTTTGGATTGAGTTTAAGACCCACCAAATTGGTTTGATCCAGAAACGCTTGTTCTGCAATCGTTCGAACGTGCTTTCCGAGCGTAAGATTGGTTTTGACGCTGAGTGTATTTCCAGTACCGAACACATGAGTGCCAACACTTGTGACGGCATACTTCTTGCCTCCAGGCAAAGTGATATAATCTTGAATTACAATTTCCGACTTACCAGTGTTGTGTGGAGCATAAAACAGCTTAGCACTGCCGTCAAATTTCTCGCCATCCACAGTTTGAGCATAGCCGTTAATGATTGTGTATCGCAAGCCGTTGGTGCCGAGATAATCATACGCCTCTCGTTTGCAATTCTTCCATTTAGCCCAAGGTCCCCAATTAAAACTGGTAATCCAACCTCCAACATAGAGTGTGCCTCTCTTGCAATCATCAAACTCATTTACTCTGCGTGAAACTTCTAACCCATAAGCGTCCTCTTGGTTGACATACAGCACATCAAGTGCAGTGGCTCCTACGAAAGAGCCCTCGCCCCAGCCTGTATGGGAGCTTGGAAGCTGAAGCGTGGTCAATCCAGAGCAGTATCGGAATGTGCCTATACCAAAGCTGGTGAGGCCATAGGGGAAATAGATTTCCTCAACATACTTGCAGTACTCAAAGGCGTAATTGCCAACCTTCTTGAGAGTGGGAGGAAGCGAGTTGGAGTCGAGCACTTTTCTATAGGTGTAGCCCTCTGGGCATCGGTACAAATATGTGAGCCCTTTGTCGTACAAAAGTCCATTATAAGAGGTATAGTTTGTGTTTTTGGAATCAACAGAGATGTATCCAAGTTTCGTGCAACCGTCCACAAAGTATGCGCTACAGGAGTACACATTTTCTGGCAATTTGATTGTAGTCAGAAGATTGCATCCCTTGAAAGCATACTTTCCAATTTGTTGGAGTGAAGAAGTTGCCATCTGCACCCACTCTATCGACGAGCACCCATTGAAAGCAGAATCACCGATTCTTCTCAACTTTGAATAACTCGACAAATACACGTTCTTAATGTTGGTGTTGCCCAAACACGCACTGTCGGCAATCTCCACCACATCAAAATCGAGGATGCCATTATTATAAGCACCCGACCAGGCGTAATTGAAATTATCATCAGCATAAACACCCACAAGCGACATTTCGCCTCTGGTTGAGCCGTCGCTTAATGGTGCTTTCGTCACGCAGAAATATCCGTGTTCGCCAAGAATGAAGTCGCAGGCATACTCATGCTTCTTAATTGTTGAAAAATAGTCGAACGCAGTCACTTTTCGGGCGTTCTCCTTTGAGTTGGGGTGAGCCTTGCTCACGTATAGGGTCATGCCCGAGTTCTCCGGGAAGGAACCAGGCACCACAGAAGTGGAACTTGGCGTAGCATTGGCGTAATAAACCGATCTCAATGCCGTACAGCCCCCAAACGCACGATACCCCACATTGGTCAATGAACTTGGCATATACACAGTGGTGAGGCTGGTGCAGTTTTCAAACGCCGATTGCGCAATTCGGGTGATGTTGTAGCGGATTTGCACCACCGAAATGTTTGACTGTCCTTTGAACGCATCATAGTTAATCACCCCCACCTTATACTTGTAGCCGTTATACGACACCACGCCAGGAATGTCGAGTTTGAGCGAAGTCTTTGCTTTTCCTTGTGCGCTAAGACTTTTCACCGCCACGATACCTGGTTTTCCGCTATAGGAATCCAATGTCACCGAATAGGTGATGTCGCCTACCGAAAACACATCGTTTGGTGCCGCCGAGGCACACAGTGCCAGCAGGGCGAAAAGCAGAAATAGTAATTGCTTTTTCATATTCATAAAATGTTTTAAAATTATTAGTTTTTTGATTAGTCGCAAAAGGGAATTTGGCAACTCTCTATTCATAAAAAATAGTTTTTCATCAGAGCACAGCCACCCCATTTTCCACAAAGTTACACAAAATTTCGAGAAATCAGAAAAAAGCTCACACAGATTCAACAAATTCAACAAAAAAGTCAACAAGGCTACGAAATCTTGAAATCTCGAAATCTCGAAAATCTCGAAGAATCGAAAAATCTAATTTCTAATTTCTAATTTCTAACATCTAATTTCAAAAAATTTATATTTTTTCTTGCGTAATTCAGATTTTGTGTATATGTTTGCATTGTAATTACATTTATATTCATTTTTAAAATTTACAACTATGGACTCTTCTAAGAAATTTCTCCTTCAGGAAAAAGATATTCCCACTGCATGGTACAACGTGATGGCTGATATGAAAAATAAGCCTCGCCCAATGCTTAACCCTGCCAATAAGCAACCCATGAAGGCGGAGGACCTCTATCCTCTGTTCAATAAGGCTTGCTCCGACCAGGAATTCAACACCACCGACCAATGGATTGAAATTCCGGAGGAGGTGCGCGAAATGTATAAGATTTGGCGCCCTACTCCTCTGGTGAGAGCACGCGGACTGGAGAAACTTCTTGACACGCCTGCACATATCTATTTTAAGAACGAGAGCGTAAGCCCGGTGGGGTCGCATAAGCTCAACTCGGCAATAGCACAAGCCTACTACTGCAAGCAGGAGGGCGTGACGAATATCACCACCGAAACTGGCGCAGGACAATGGGGCGCGGCGCTGTCGCTGGCGGCGAAGCACTTCGGCTTGGCACTGGCTGTGTATATGGTGAAGGTGTCGTATCACCAAAAGCCCTATCGCCGCTCTATCATGCAGACCTACGGCGCAGAGGTGATAGCATCGCCAAGTATGTCAACTCGCGCCGGTAAGGACATTATTACCAACAATCCCAACTATCAAGGTTCGCTCGGCACCGCCATTTCGGAGGCTGTGGAACTGGCGCGCACCACGCCCAACTGCAAGTATGTGCTTGGATCGGTGCTCAACCATGTGGGACTCCACCAAACCGTGATTGGCTTGGAGGCGGAGAAGCAGATGGAAATGGCTGGCGAATATCCCGATGTGGTGATTGGGTGCTTTGGCGGTGGCAGCAATTTTTCGGGCATTTCGTTCCCATTTATGCGCCACAACCTGAGCGGTGAGCGGAACACTCGCTTCATTGCCGCCGAACCGGCATCTTGCCCAAAACTCACTCGTGGCAAATTCCAATACGACTTCGGCGACGAGGCTGGCTACACGCCGCTGATTCCGATGTACACGCTGGGCCATAAGTTTGCCCCTGCGCATATCCACGCTGGCGGTCTGCGCTACCACGGCGCTGGGTCGGTGGTGAGCCAGTTGATGCAAGATGGACTGATGAGCGCAGTGGATATTCAGCAACTCGACACGTTTAAGGCTGCCACTATGTTTGCCCAAAGCGAGGGCATCATCCCTGCCCCTGAATCGTCGCACGCCATCGCCGCCACCATCGCCGAGGCACTGAAGTGCAAGGAGGAGGGCGTGAGCCGCACTATCCTGTTCAACCTCTCTGGCCACGGCCTCATCGACATGAGTGCCTACGACCAATACCTCCGCGGCGAACTCACCAACTTCGAATACACGCCAGCTCCCAATTTATAACGGCTGGCCTCACACAGATCTCACAGATCCCACAGGATTTGCACGCCTGATGTTAAATCTCACAGGCTTCTTAGGGCTCACACAGATCCCACTGATTTTGCGTTGGATAGTGTCAAATCTCACGGATGTGTGAGTGATGGTGAAAAGCCGATTTAATCCATTTAAATCCATTAACACCTAAAAAAATAAAAATAGGGTGTAAATAGGATTTAATGGATTAAATCGGTGTGATTTTTTCAGACCCATTACAGACCCATTACAGACCCAAGCAGCCCCTAACAGTCCCCAAAGCAACTCCCGAAAAAGGTGTGTGGAGCATCTGTGAGATTTAACATCAGGCGTGCAAAATCAGTGAGATCTGTGGGATCTGTGTGAGCCCTAAGAAACCCGTGGGATCTGTGTGAGCCTCGGTGTTACAGTATTGCGTTGATGAGGGCGGTGACGTCGGTCACGTCGAGGATGCCGTCGGCGTTGATGTCTGCCACTTCGAGGTCGGCGGGAGTGGTGCCGAGAATCATGTTGATGAGGGCAGTCACATCGCTTACGTCAACGATGCCGTCGCCGTTCACATCGCCAAACTTCACATTCTTGCTGAGCTGGTAGGCAGCCATGCCGTTGCCCGGCACATAGAGGTAAAGCATTGCATCAGTAGCAGAAACAGGCACCGCGGTGCATTGAGCGCTCCATGTGTCGCTGTTCACATTGCCCAAACCACGTTTCGGGAAGCACCACATCAGCTGATGACCGTCAAACGAAGCGTCGGTGGAGTTCTGCACGAGGTTGAAGTTGAACGATGAATTGAAATCGCCACTTGGATAGAGCATATAGTGCGCGCCACCGAGGGTGAACGCCGTGCCGCCGTTGCCATTAGTGCCTTCGGGTGCCATTGGCGAGCCAGTGCTGAACGCACCGTCGATAGCGCCTGTGCCGAAGTTGTAGCGAGTGAAATAGATGCCGCTACCGTTGATATACACGATATTCTCGTCTTGCGCATAGAGTTGGGGCGCGATGCCAGAAGTGGTGGCATGAGATGGCGCATAGCCCTTCATAGTCACACTCTGCTGCGAAGCGAGTTTGCCGCCACGGAACTGCCAGCGGAGCAACTTGGTGCTATAGCGAGGACACGCAAACACGCAGAAATCGCCGCTCTTCACATCGCCAGCCACAGCACAGTGGTCGATGCGCGACTCTTCAAGTCCGCTAAAGGTGACCGATGCCACCTTGGTGAGCGCGCCAGTGGTCTTGTCCACACTCAGCAGCACCAATGGCGTGGTGCCCACATTCAGGGTGAGGTTGCTAATCACGAGGTTGCCGGCATGGTCGGTCTGCACATCGTTGCAAGGATAGTAAGGCACGGTGGCTTCGTAGCCCAGCGGCATACGCTTGATGCGTTCGCCTGTGTCGGCACTATAGAGATAGAGGTAAGCAGGAGCTGTGGTCGATGCGCTCTCACGACCCGACACATAGATGGTGTCGCCCACCACCGCGAAGCCACGGTTGAGCTGACCCTTGTTCTCAAAGGTGATATTGCCATATTCGCTCTTCACCGAACGCACCCACTTGTTGGTTAGTCGGTAGCCATTCACGGCATCGTAAGCGTTGGCATCGATGTCTTGCTTCATCACATAACCCGGCTCAAGTTCGCCAATTGGCACCTTGGTGACGGTGAAGCGGCGCACTTCCGAAGCCTTGTCGGAATAGTATTTGCGTGAGCTCACCACGCGCCAGTAGAACGTGCCCTTGCCAAGCACCGACACCACGCAATTTGCCGAAAGCTGATTGCCGGCGGTGGCAAAGTCGGTGGTTTCGTAAGCCACATGGGCGAAGTCGGCGGTTTTCGACACTTGCAGCTTGAAACTGTGGGCGGTGACTGGGGTGAACTTAAACACGAAGTCGGCGTCAAACGAAGCGCCATTGGCTGGGCTAACGAGCGCGACAGCCTCGGCAGGTGTGCGGACAGGAGCCTTGAAGGTGGCAGCATCGCTCCACATCACTATGCGGTTGGGCTGGAGTGTAGCCACGCGCCAGTAGTAGGTTTGACCCGAAGCAAGGTCGCCGAGGTCGATGGTGGTGGTGTTGGAGATGATTTGCTTTCGCTGAATGAGCACGTTGCCGAAGGTGGCATCGTCGGAAATCTGAAGCTCGTAGGTGGCATCGTCGGCAGCCGTCCAAGCAAACTGCTGATTCCAAGTGGCTGCTGTGCCAGCGATTGGCGAAACGAGCGTCACCTTGTCGGCATATTCGGTGGCGAGGTTGTAGAACGCTGGGGCAAACTCATTGTTCCAGCCATCGACCACACACACGGCATACCAGTAGCCCGACTGGAGCGAGGCATCGAGTTTGAAACTTGGGGTGTAGGTCACGCCCACCAGATAATCGCTCTTGATGCCGTCGAACGCTTGGCTCTGCGCCTCGTCGAGCGTCACGTTCAGTGGCACTGCATACACCGAATAGCGCACGAGCTTCTTGTTCACGCCCGTCCACGAGAGGGTGCCACCACTGTAGGCGAGGTTAGCAGGTGCGTCGTAGTTGGTCTTGCTGTGCCAAGGCATGGCAGGCTCCAGCGCCTTGTGTGTGAAGAGCGTTTGGCTCAGATAGTCAGCAAGTCCCTTGCAAGTGGGGCCGTCGATATATTTCGCCGAATAGAAATTCACGCCAGGGGCGTTTTGGCGGTTATATTGGCGGCTATAACGAATTTGTTGCAAAATCTCGTCCCAATCGGCTTTCGTGTTGGTCTTTTCCATAAAATAAATGTTATGGCTCGCATAGTGGTGACGGCCGAAATGCTCGGCAATGTAGCTCCACCAGTTGGTGAGCGGACCAAATGGATTGGTAGTGTGGTTGGTTTTCCAATAGAGCTGTGGCGAGATATAGTCGATGGTGCCCTCTTCGAGCCACGCCAAAGGGTCGCTGTAGATGGTGGTGTACTGCCAGTCGCTGGCGCGGCAGTATTCATCTACAGGCACCACGCCATGCTTGGTGGCAGATGTGGAACGCTGACCAGCCACACCAGCAGGACCGATCGAGAATTTCACATAAGGCTTGGTGGCTTGCACCATGTCCCACATGTCTTTCACCATCTGGTTCACGTTGGCGCGTCGCCAGTCGCCGATGCTCATGCCCGAATTGCTTTGGGTGTAGAGCTGATAGTCGGGGGCGGAGCTGTCTTCTGGAGTGCCGCCGCCTGGGTAGAAATAGTCGTCGAAGATGATGCCGTCGATGTCGTAGTTCTGAATCATTTCCTTGCACACCTTCAGCAAGTGGTCGCGCGAGGCTTTCAGCGCAGGGTTGAACACGATGCGGTTGCCTACCTGCATGAGTATGCCCGAATTTTTCAAATTTTGGTCGATGGCGGTGTTGCAGTCGTTGCCGCTGCTATTGCTGAAGCGATAGGGATTCACCCACGCATTGATTTCCAAACCACGCTTGTGACACTCCTCAACGGCAAACGCCAGAGGGTCCCAACCGGGGTCTTGACCACGAGTGCCTGTAAGATAACTCGACCATGGCTCGTAACTCGATTTATAGAGTGCATCAGCCATAGGGCGCACTTGCAGGCACACCGAGTTCATGTTGGCTTTCACAAAGCCGTCGAGCAAGTCGGTGAGTTGCTTTTTCTGTTTGTTGATGGTGGCGGTGCCAGTGCCACGGGTTTGTGGCCAGTCGATGTTGCTGACTGTGGCAATCCATACCGTTCGCATTTCGCGTTTTTGTGCCTCTTGCGCCCACAGCGTCAGAGCCACAAAAGCCGTAAAGGCTAAAGCGAGTAGTCTTCTTGTCATAATTCTGTATTAAAAGGTTTTAATAGTAGTATTGTAATTTCACTACAAAGATAATGCAAAATTTAGAAGTTAGAAATTAGTGGATAGATTTTTTCGAAGTTAAGAAGTTAAGAAGTTAAGACGATAGTATAGCCTTCAGCCTTCTTATTGACAAAAAACTCGTTGACCTGTTGGCTCGTTGACTCGTTGACTCCAAAATCTCGTTGACCTGTTGGCTCGTTGACTCGTTGACTCAAAAAAAAAGAACTTTTTTCATCTTTGATGCAACCTTTTGGGGTATCTTTGTCGTCTAATACATGAACGCCCGCCGAAAGGCGGCTAAAAACGAATATTTTTACACGAACAATTAAAATTCGCTCAATATGAAAAAAATTCTATTAATTCTGGTGCTGACGCTCGCAGCGGCACTGCCATCGCAAGCCAGAAAGGCTAACATCAATCGCTCCGGCGATACCACCACCATTGTGATGAATGGCGACACCGTTAGGGTAACTGACGGTGAGGTGAAAAAAACTATCAGTAAGGCTATCAACGACACGCTTTGGAGTGAAAAGGCTGAAACTGCCGACGACGACGAAACCTACAACTACATGGCTTTAGATAACGACGCAAGGCTTAAAGAGGCGAGCATGTGGAGTTCTACAGTAAAACAAATTTCGATTTCTATGTGCTTTTGTATCATGGTTGTGGTGTTTTTGAGCCTTTTGTTCTATCTGCTTCACCGTCGCGCAAAATATAGAGTGATAGAGAAGGCTATCGAGAACAATTATCCTCTGCCTCCATCACTGGGCGGAACTCCCACTTACAAGCAGGCACCACAACGCCCCGACGCTTGGCGAAACTATGCTCCACAACAGCAACCACAGCCACAGCCTCAACAGCCTCAGCCACAAGCACAAGCGCAACCACAACCGCAGCAGCCACCCTACCAGCAAGGCATGAACGCGCCTATGCAGCCCAATATGCCTTACCGCGTGAATTACATGGCGTATAAGAAAAGTTTTGTGCTGGTGTGTGTGGGATTTATGATGGCCATGTTCTTCGATTCGGCTGGAGCATCGCCTATGGTATTCCTGTCGTTTATTATAGTGCTTCTGGGCTTGGGCAAGGGCTTCGTCATCTACAAGGAGCAAAAGCAAGACCAAGACTACTGGCGATGGCAAATGCAACAGCAGCAACCACAGCCTCCTTACGCTCCACAACAGACACGACCTCAGCCTCAAGCGCCACAGCAGCCACAAGCCGAGCAAAAGCCTGCCACCGAGCAACCCCCAGTGTTCACTCCTTCCACCGACAATAAATAATCATCAGGTAATATTCCCCCACCCTACTGTAAGCAAACTATAGAGCTACACAATGCTTAGCAAACTCGAAGAAATAAAACTGGTTTCACAATGCGCTTTCGGCGACAACCGTGGCGCATTTGGCAAGCTCGTAGAGGCATACCAGCCCCAGTTGCGCAGATTTCTGCTCAACCTCACCATGGGCGACGAGAACCTCACCGACGACTTGGCACAGGAAACCTTTATCAAGGCCTACACTGGCATTCGTGCCTTTAAGGGGCTGTCGGGCTTTGGCACTTGGCTCTACCGCATTGCCTACAACGAATTCTACAGCGAGAAACGCCGCCGACACGAAGAACATATCGACCAAATTCCCGAATCCATGCAAGATGCCTCGGCACAAGCGAGCATCAGCACCGAAGCGAAAATGGACGTGAAGGCCGCTATGCGAGTGCTCAACCCGGTAGAGCGAACGGTGATTACACTTTTCTACATCGACGACCTTCCGCTGAAGAAAATCGCCACCATCACACAACTGTCGGAAGGCACCATAAAATCTGCAATCCACCGTGCCAAGACGAAAATGTGTGAAGTAATCAAATATCAGCAATAAAAACATCAGCAAAACAATGAAACGAACCGACGACGACATAAAATTGGCAGAATTGCTAAAGAAAGACGGCTATCAAGCCGACGAAAACGAGTGGTTCACTCCGCGAGTGCTCAACCGTCTGCCCGAAAAGCCACGCTCCAGCAAATGGCTGAAAGTGGCTATCTACGCCGTGGTGATAGGTGGCGTGATTGGGTGCTGGCTGTGGTACCTGCACTCGCGCGACACGAGCGTGATCACCGTGCGCGACCTGCTCACACTCGCCGGCATGATTTGCGGCACTACGGCTGTGGCATGCATCGCCATCATCGACTTCGTGAAATCAGAATAAGCCACCCACGGCTTCCTGCTTCAATCCCCCCTGCAGCCTCCCTTTGGCAGCAGGGGGTTCGGCGTGCTCGTTTTTGACATTATTTAGGTGTGGTATGTGAATGGAATTTTGTAACTTTGCATTTTATAATTATTATCACACATCATGATTGAGACTGCATTATATCTTATTCCTGTGCAACTGAGCGATGGCGAACTGAACTGCGTGCTTCCACAAGCCAATATCGCCCTCGTGAGCCACATCAAGCACTTTATTGTAGAGAATGTGCGCTCGGCACGTCGCTTCCTGAAAAAATGCGACAGGGAAATCGACATCGACAGTCTCACTTTCTACGAACTCAACCGCCATACCGACCCACGACAAGTGAGCACCTACCTCGACGCGCTGGAAAAAGGCGAGCCGATGGGCGTGATTAGCGAAGCTGGCTGCCCCGCCATTGCCGACCCCGGCGCCGATGTGGTGGCTATCGCACAGCGCAAAGGGCTGAAGGTGCGTCCGCTGGTTGGCCCGTCGAGCATATTGATGGGGCTGATGGGCAGTGGATTCAATGGACAGAGTTTTGCGTTCATTGGCTATCTGCCTATCGAGGCTGGAGCAAGAGCACGCAAGCTGAAAGAAATGGAGCAGCGCATCGTGAAGGAGAATCAAACTCAGATTTTCATCGAAACTCCCTACCGCAACAATTCGCTGCTGGCGGAAATGGTGAAATCGCTACCCGCTAACTTGAAATTGTGTATCGCCACCGACATTACAGGCGAACGTGAACAAATTATCACCAGAGGGGTAAAGGAATGGGGAAAACACCCTATCGACCTGAACAAGGTGCCCACCATCTTCCTTCTCTACAAATAATTCGGCACGCTAACACACACAGAGCACTACACGAAATGAACAACAAGAACGACTATAAAACGACTAAACTTCCACAACAAGGGTCAATATTCTTCGACGACGATGAGTTTGAGCCTGTGCAGCAAGCCAAGCCTGCCGAAAAGCCCACCACTGCGAGCGGCAACGAGGAGTGGCGTATGCACTTTGCCAGTTTTGGCAGTGGCTCAAGTGGCAACTGCGCCTACATCGGCAACGAGCACGAGGGCATATTGGTGGACTGCGGTGTGGAACCCGACCATGTGTTCAAGGAACTTGAACGCAATGGCATAAAAATGGGGAAAATAAAAGGCATTGTCCTCACGCACGACCATGCCGACCATGTGCGCTATGTGTACAAGATTTTGCGCAAGTATAAGAATCCGAGAATTTGCGTTTGGTGCACTAACCGCTGCCTGAACGGTATGCTCCGCAAGCACAGCATCTCTAACCGCATCAAGGAATATCACAAAGCCATCTATCACGAAATCCCTTTCACTTTGGCAGGAATGAAGATTACGGCTTTCAAGCAGTCGCACGACAGTGAGGACTGCAGCGGCTTCATGATTGAGGGTGGCGGACGCAAGTTTGTGATTTCGCCCGACCAAGGGGAAATCACCTCACGCGCCGACTTCTACATGCGCCAAGCGCAATATTTGATGATTGAGAGCAACTACGACCACGCCATGCTCGCCGCAGGCTCCTACCCTGCATATCTGAAGGCGCGCGTGGAAGGTGATAAAGGACACCTCGACAATAAGGTGACGGCACGATTTGTGGCTGATATGTGGAATCCGGAATTGAAATTCGTGTTCCTCAACCACCTGAGCAACGACAATAACACCCCAGAGATTGCCCTACACGAAACACGCTCCGCACTCGAAGCAAAAGGCGCGACAGTGGGCGATGCCAGTTACGCTCCCGACCAAGCCAACTGCGACGTGCAGCTCTACGCCCTCCCCCGCTACGACACCAGCACCTGGTTCGTCCTCTAACCAATCCCCCCTCACCACATATCTATCCGCTATAGCGGTTGGTAGGCGATGAATGGGGATGGGATTTAGCCTTGCTTGAAGGTGATGGGCTTGTATTCTTGGTAGTCGCCGTTTTCGCTCACGAGGGCTTGGAATGAGGAAGTGAGGTGCTTCTGGATGGCTTTGAAGGAGAGGAAAATCTCGATCATGCCTTCGCTCTCATCGGCTATTTCACCAGCCTGATACACGAAGAAGATACCGCGTTTGCGTGCATACACGTTGGCAGAAAGGCGTGTGGCCTTGTGAAGTGGCATACCCTCATCGTCGGCAAGCGACTCAATCTTATTATTCACAAGTGTGAGCAAGGCGTCTTCGGAGTTTGAGGCGAAAATGGAGTTGAACGAGAGCACCGACTGTCCGCGGCGGTTGTAGTTCACATAATAGATTTTCTCACGCTTTTTTCCGCTGTCATACGATGTAAGGCTGATAGCCATCACCAAATAGCCTCGACTTGAGAATGTAGGATATATTTTCACGCCCTGCACATTGCCATATTTTTGCGTGATAGTTGGCTCCGTGTCGAGTGCCTTATAATCCACGCCGTTGGCATTGAACACCGGTGTTTTCAAAAACGCGTGAATGCCGCTTTGATAATTGGAGTGGCTTTTTGGGAATGCCTTGTCGGCGATGGCGGCAAAAATGGCATCTATATTCTTATTTCCGTTGATTTCAGTTGGGAGTTTGCTTTTAATGCGCTTAACACTGGCGTAGTAGGTCTGTGCGTCATCGTCGATGGCTGGTTCCTTCGACACAAAGTAAGCATTGTTTTCGCGAACTTCAAACTTGTCGGGCACGAAGGTGTCGGCAATGGTGTCGGCAGCGGCAATCAACTCACTTCTACGGTCAAACAAGTCGCTTTTGCCGTCGGTATTGATATGGTTCACAATATACCAAAAACCCGTAGCGACGTCGAGAGCCACAAGCAAAGCAATGATAATGATATAGGTGCGCTTGGTCATAATCTTTATTCTTCGTTACAAACTATCCGCTCTATTGCCGATTTCACACTGTTCATAAGCCACATAGGGGTGGAAGTGGCACCGCAAATGCCTATCGACTTCTTGCCGACAAGCCATTGGGGATTGATTTCCGATTCGTTGCTCACCAAATGCGAGTTGGGATTGGCATCAAGACATTCTCCGAAAAGAATCTTGCCGTTGCTGCTTTTGCTGCCGCACACGAAAAGGATGAGGTCGTGACGAGTGGCAAACTCACGGATTTGCGGTATGCGGTTAGCCACCGAGCGGCAAATGGTGTCGTAGCTCTTCAGTTCTGCCCCGCCAGTCATTCGCTGCTTCACCGCCTCGATAATCGTCTTCAGTTCCTGCACACTTTTGGTGGTTTGACTGTAGAGATACACGTTGCGGCTAAAGTCTATCTTATCGATTTCGTTGACACTCTCAATCACGAGTGCCTTGCCCGAAGTCTGCCCCACCAGTCCGTTCACCTCTGCGTGACCACGCTTACCGTAAATCACAATTTGCGGTTCGTTGGGCTCGTCGTTGTAGGTGTGCTTGATGCGCTGCTGAAGTTTGAGCACCACAGGGCAAGTGGCATCAATGATTTTTATATTGTTGCGTCGGGCTATTTCGTAGGTTTCGGGCGGTTCGCCATGCGCACGAAGCAGCACATTCACATCGTGGAGTTCCTTCAGTTGCTCATGGGTGATGGTCTCCAACCCCTCTTGCTTGAGGCGCTCAACCTCGTTGCTATTGTGCACAATGTCGCCCAGGCAGTAGAGGTGACCTGTGTCTGCCAACTGCTCCTCTGCCATATTGATGGCGCGCGTCACGCCAAAGCAAAATCCCGAATACTGGTCAATTTCGATAATAGCCATATTATTTCTCCTCACACAGATCTCACGGATCTCACAGATTTTAAAAAAGTCTAACAGGCTAAAAAGATTTCGCCAAAAGACAATAGTATCGTCTTAACTTCTTTAACTTCTTTAACTCCTTAACTTCTAATTAACTTCTAAAAAATTATTTTCCTTGCATGAATTGGTGGAAATAGTCAACCGCCCATGCTATTTGTTCTTCAGCCGTAGCGAATTTGCCGCTGTCCACCTCCACTGCATCGTCGGCTTTGCGAAGCGGACTTTCCTTGCGTGTGGTGTCGAGGTGGTCGCGCATCTTCACGTTGGCGATGATGTCGTCGAGCGTAACGCTGGTATCTCCCTTGGCGCGCATCTCGTCGAAGCGGCGTTTGGCACGAATTTCAGGACTGGTGGTCACATAGAGTTTGATTTCAGCATCGGGAAGCACCACAGTGCCAATGTCACGGCCGTCCATCACCACGCCCTTGTTCTTGCCCATGTCCTGCTGGAGGCGCACCATGGCGTGGCGCACTTCAGCAATGGCAGCCACAAGGCTCACATTGTTCGACACCTCCAATCCACGAATCTCATTCTCCACATTTTCACCGTTGAGATAGGTGATTTGCTTGCCGTCCTCAATCTTGAAACTGATGTTGATGTCGGGCAACATGGGAAGCAGCCGCTCCACATCCACCTTGCCATCGGTAATCAAACCGTGACGCAAACAAAACAGAGCCACGCTGCGATACATGGCGCCAGTGTCAATATAAGTGTAACCCACGCTTTTGGCAAGTGCTTTTGCCATTGTGCTTTTGCCACTCGAAGAAGTTCCATCGATGGCAACGTTTATCATTTTCTTATCCATTAATTTCTTTCGTCGTAAATATTCCACAAAGTTACGAATATTTTTTCAGAACTAACGAAGCCCACCACACGAATGAAATCACCAATTTTAAAATCACACACCCACCCACACGAACTGTTTAGAGTCAATTCGTGGAGCGCACCGTATTGTGGCGCAGTGTGTAGAGGGCTTTTTAGAAACTGTAGGTGTCGCCTGCCTTGTATTCGGCAAGTAGCAAGCCATGGTCGTCGGTGCAATGCGCATACACCTTCTCCTGCAGCTCCTGGTCGAGCGAGTTCCACACCACCGTACATTCGGGATAAGTCACCTTCTTCGCCTTCCCTGCCCTTTTCGACGCAATCTTAGAGGCAATCCTCTCCTTTTCAGAGATGGCCAAACCCGACCACCATTCTGCCAAATCATCTTTCGTTATCATTTCAAAAAATTATATTACTTCCCCACAAAAATACAAAATCCTCCCCAATTCCTCAAGGATGGGGTGAAAATGTTGGGGGATTTTTGGGGATTTGTAGAGTTTGTTGCGTACCTTTGCAGTCATTTCGCTTGACTGGTAAATATGAAGCAGATTAAAGAGATATTGAAGATTGGGGTGCCTATCATGTTGGGGCAGGCTTGCGTGATTATCGTTGCCTTTGCCGACAACATTATGATTGGGTGGCACAATGTTGATGAACTGGCGGCTGCGTCGTTTGTGAATAATGTGCTGAACCTGGTTATTTTGATGGGGTTAGGATTCTCCACTGGTTTGACTCCTATGATTGGTGCTTTTAATGGTGTGAACGATGTGAAAAGCATTGGCTCCACCATGAAGAACGGCATTTTGGTGAACGGTGCCATCGGGCTTGTGAGCCTTGTGGTACTGTCGGTCATCTATTGCTTTCTCGACAGTTTCGGTCAAGCACCTGAACTTCTGCCTCTTATACGCCCTTATTTTATCATCATCGGCATTTCGTCGTTTTTCCAGTTGGGCTTCAATGTGCTCAAGCAGTTTACCGACGGTATGCGCCAACCAGTGGTGTCGATGGTGTTTTTGATTATCGGCAATGTGGTCAACATATTCGGCAACTGGGTGCTGATTTACGGCAAACTCGGTTTCCCCGAATTGGGGCTGAACGGCGCAGGCCTCAGCACGCTGCTGGCACGAACCTTGATGCTCGGCATGTTTGCGCTCTATGTGTTTAAAGGAAAGAAATTCAGCCAGCATGTGGCTGCATTTAAGGCATCGCATTTGTCGAAAGGCAGAATGAAGCACATTTTCAGCCTCGGCTACCCAGTGGCTATACAGAACGGACTTGAAGCCTCCACTTTCTCATTCTCAGCCATTATGATTGGTTGGCTGGGCGTGGTGGAACTTGCCGCCCACCAAGTGGTGACCACCATATCGCTGCTATTCTTCTTGCTGCTTCAGGGACTTTCGTTTGCCGTTTCCATTCTCGTGAGCAACTCCTACGGCAAAAAGGACTTTGATGGCGTGCGAAAATACACCAAGAAGGGTTTCTTGATGATGCTGACCATATCTGCCACGCTTTCCGCGTTGCTCTACATATTCCGATTCCCTGCCGCCGGCATTTTCACCGATTCGACAGAGGTGGCTTCGATTGCGGTGTCGCTGTTCTTCCTGCTCTTCGCATACCAGTTTGGCGATGGTTTGCAACTATGCTATTCCTGCGTGCTCAGAGGCATACAGGACGTGAAGCCCATCATGTATTGCGCCTTTATCAGTTACTATCTGGTGGCAATTCCCTGCTCCTACTGCCTCGGCTTCAAAGCAGGCTTGGGCATTCATGGCATTTGGCTCGGTTTCCCGATTGGCCTCACCCTTGCCGGCATATTCTTCTACCTGCGCTACCGCTACGACATGCACCGAATGAACAGCGACGTGGCTATGAAATAGTCACTTCGCCGCAAATGGCGCTCTGGAGATAAGTTTTCACCGTTTCGGGTGGCAAACCGAGGCCGAACAGATACATCAACTTGGTGATAGCCGCCTCGCTGGTGATGTCGTAACCGCTCACAGCACCAGCCTTGCTCAGACAGTTGCCCGTTTCGTAAAGCGGCTTCACGCCACCATTCACACATTGAGTGACATTGAGAATGACGATACCACGCTGATTGGCATCGCTGATGAGTTGTGTGAACCATGGCTCACTTGGGCTGTTGCCTGCGCCGTATGTTTTCAGCACTATGCCCTTGATTTTCGGTGTGCGAAGCAGGTATTCAAGCGTTTCGGGAGTCATGCCTGGGTTAAGTTCAATAAACATCACATTAGGGTCCATCGCATAGCGCACCTTCAACGGACGCTTCGACGGCAGACGATACAGTGCCTCCTCATGGAACTGGATTCCCAATCCTATAGTTGCCAACTCCGGATAATTGTTGCTTCGGAACGCGTTGAAGTTGTCGGCACTCATCTTCGTGCTTCTATTTCCGCGCCACAGATAGTTCTCGAAGAGGATTGCCACCTCCTGCACCATAGCATTGCCAGCCTTATCGGTAGCGGCAGCCACTTGCAGGGCGGTGATCAGGTTTTCCTCGCCATCGGTGCGCACCTCGCCGATAGGAAGTTGCGAGCCAGTGATAATCACAGGCTTACTCAAATTCTCCAGCATAAAACTCAGCGCCGAAGCCGTAAACGCCATCGTGTCGGTGCCATGAAGCACCACAAATCCATCATACTTATCGTAGTTGCATTCAATGGCTTGTGCAATGTCGCGCCAGTGCGTAGGATTCATGTTGCTGCTATCGATTGGCGGATTAAACTGAATGTTATCGATGTCGTAGTCGAGCAACTTCACTTTAGGCACATTTTCCATCAAATGCGAGAAATCGAATGGGAGCAAAGTGCGTGTCACCGGATTCTCTATCATGCCGATAGTGCCACCAGTGTAGATGATGAGAATTTTAGGGCGATTATTTTCCATGCACAAAAGTTTTTGAGAATTTGGCAAAATGATAATTTCTTTCGCAAAGATAAGTAAAAAACAATGATAATTCAAATGAAAATTTTCAGAAGTGTGAAAATTTATTGGCAATTTGCTGTTTTTCATTTCTTCTGTGTGGTAATGCCGTTTTTTTAGTATCTTTGTAGAGCGCAGGTAATAAGGAATAATCCTGCTATTGTGTGTTTTTTTTAAAATGGATGGAATTATGACACGTTTGCTTTCTCTTATCATTCTCGTGACCATTACAGTCCAAATGGCTTTCGCGAAAATCTCTTTCTCTACGGAGTTGCTGAACAGTGCCAACCAAGGAAACGTGGAGGCTCAATATGATTTGGCGTTGTGCTATTATTATGGTTATGGCTGTAATGTGGACTATGAATCTGCTTTTAAATGGTTTGATGGTTCTGCCCAAAAAGGCTATTATCCAGCAATATATGCATTGTCGATTTGCTACGAGAAAGGACATGGGTGCATTCGTAATCAGGAACTTGCATTTTCGTTGTGCAAATTGGCGGCGGAAAAAGGAATGAATATGGCTAAAAATAGGTTAGGCATACTTTATGAAAAAGGGATAGGATGTGAGAAGAATGTCGACAATGCGTTTAAATGGTATAATATGGCTGCTCAAGGTGGCGATGCCGAGGCGCAGTATAATGTAGCCCTTTTTTATAAAAATGGTATAGGATGTGCGGCAAATGCCGATTCTGCTTTCTTTTGGTATGAGAAATCGGCTGTACAAGGCGTGGCCGACGCGCAGTTTAATTTAGCACAGTGCTATAGAAAAGGATTTGGGTGTGTAAGTAGTCCTAATTCAGCATTCTACTGGTTCGAAAAATCGGCCGCACAAGGTCTTGCCGACGCACAATTCAATTTATCGTTGTGCTATAAAGATGGCTATGGCTGTGAAAAGAGTCTTGATTCCGCTTTTATGTGGGTAAAAAAGTCGGCAGAACAAGGGTATATGTTGGCGCAGTATAATCTGGCTTTGTGCTATGTTTGGGGAGTTGGATGCCAGAAAGACCCAAAGGAGGCTCTTGGATGGTATCTAAAGGCGGCAAACCAAGGATATGCCGACGCACAATATAATTTGGCACTATGTTATCGTAATGGTTTCGGGTGTTCAGTAGATTTGGATTCCTCTTTTTACTGGCTTAATAAAGCCGCAAGTCAAGGACACGAGGACGCTAAACAGCTATTGACTCAAATGAAGAAAGTAGAATAAGCAGCTTTTGCTTCGGTTAGGCACAAAACAAAGAAGCTATTTAGAGTTCAGTTTACAAAAATGACTTTTGCAAATAGAACTCTAAATGTTTCGCTACTTTAAAATAATAGGCATTATCGCATGATGCGACCTGTGCCGTTGCAAGTTTGGCATTTGCCAGTGCCATTGCAGTAATGGCATTTGCCTGGTGCGTTTGGCATACAATTTTGACACACAGTTTTTACGCCATAAGAGTAGATGATGCCACCGCTGCAATATTGACAATAACCACTTCCGTGACAGTACCCTTTGTAATATGCCATTCCACAACGTCCTGTTCCGTTGCAATTGTGGCAACTCACAGAAGTTGGTTGATTGGAATTATTACTGTTGCCAGAACTTCTGTCGTAATAATTACCTCCTACCGAAGTGCCGCTGTTTTGGGGAACAACAGCAGATTGTTGATAGCATGTGTGCATATATGTTGTAGTTCCCAATATGTTGAGTGCTGCCAATTCCTCTAAAGAATAGTTTTCACCTACAACATAATTTACATTTTCACTCACTTTGTAGATGCGGGTATTGTCTCGTGAATTTTTGCCGATGAAAGGGAATTTCGCATTCCCCATATACAGACAGTCTTCATAAATCTTGACATCGTACACTTTTGGAGTAACTGGGTAATAGTTGATTTGCCCAAATGTGACAGCCCAGCATGAGTTAACCACATATTGCGACGAATGGAGAAGTTTGCCTTGGGCGAATGAACTAATCACGCAAGCAAGGCAGATGATTTGTAGTAATAGTTTTCTATTCATGATGTAAAAGTTTTGTTAAGTGTTTTGTTTTATACTATTTGTTTGGTGAATCATCTGATAGTAGATGGTATTGGACCTGTAATCCTATGTATGCCACACCAGTGCATAGGATTTTTGTTACAGCGGTCTTTCGCAAAGATATACAAAAAATAGAGATTTCCAATAAAGAAAATCCCTATTTTTAAGTTTTCGGAATGGCAAAATGCCAATAGTGTGTTCTATACTGCTATTTGGCGAAGGCTTTTGCGAAGAAGAGCATCTGATAGTCGATGGCATTGGTCCAGTATTCCCATGTGTGGGCGCCTGGGCGAATGGTGAAATCGTGGGGGATTTTTGCATCGAGCAGCGCTTTGTGCAAATTGCAGTTCACCTCGTAGAAAAAGTCGGAATAACCATCGTCGATGATGATGTTCTGCCCGGCTTTGAGCGTGGGCACAAGGTTGATTACGGCGTGCTCAGCCCATGCCTGCTTGTTGGTTTCGTATTTGCCGATGCGCAGGTCTATTTTCCACTTGTTGGGGAATTTGGTGATGTCAACTCCACCACTCATACTGCCGCATGAGCCAAACACGTCGGGGTGACGAAATGCGTTCCAAAGCGCACCATGTCCGCCCATACTCAAACCGGTGATGGCACGCATCTTCGGAGAGCGGAAAGTGCGATAGTGCGAATCCACGTATTCCACCAACTCTTTGCTGATGAAGGTTTCGAACTGGAATTTCGGGTCGATGGGCGAATCAAAATACCAACTGTCTTGACCATCGGGGCACACAATCACCACGCCATATTTTGTGGCAATGGCTTCCATATTTTTCTTTGTGGGCCAGTCGCGATAACTGCCCCATGCGCCGTGAAGCACATACACAGTGGGGAAACTGTCGGTGGGATTGTCGAAATGCTGATTTGGCAACACCACCACCGCCTTGATGCCACGGTTCATCTTCTGGCTCATCACTTCCACGGTGTCGGTTTGCACGTTCACCACCTTCACTTGGGTGGCTACGTTCTGCTGTGCGCACGCCAAAGTCATTGCTCCAGCAAACAGCACAAATAAATACGCAAATAATTTTCTTTTCATATTGTAAAGTTTTTTAGGGGGCGTGGGGAGAAATCGGAGCACTCAGAACTATCGGAACTATCGTCTTAACTTCTTTAACTTCTTAACTCCTTAACTTCTAAAAATCTAATTTCTAACTTCTAATTTCTAACTTCTCTCTTATCTTTTTTTGGAGAAAAAATCAGTCATCAGGGCTGCACATTCTTCGGTGAGCACACCGCCTTCCACCAGCGTCTTTTTGTGGAAGGGCTTTTGGCAGAATGTGTGGTAGCCACGTTTGGGGTCGGCACAGCCATACACGATACGAGAAATCTGGCTCCATCCCAATGCGCCAGCGCACATCAGGCAAGGCTCCACGGTCACATATAGCGTGCAGTCGGTGAGGTATTTACCGCCGAGAAACGAAGCCGCCGATGTGATGGCTTGCATTTCGGCATGGGCGGTGACATCGGTGAGGGTTTCGGTAAGGTTGTGCCCACGGGCTATGACGCACCCACGGCACACAATCACCGCACCGATAGGCACCTCATCGGCCTGCATGGCGGCTTCAGCCTCACGAAGCGCCATTCGCATATATTTCTCGTCGTCGGCTGTAATCATAAGCGCACTTTGGTTGGGTGATTGCCCACCAGCACCACATAGATGCCACGGTCGAGCGTGATCACCTCATCGCCATTGGTGGCACGGCGGAAGCAAAGGCGACCGTACATGTCAAACACGGTAACCATCTCGCCATGGGTATTGCCGTGGATATAGATAGATCCGTCGCGACCGTAAACCGTAGGCAAATCGAGGTCGTCGGTCACATTCTTCACTGCCGACGGTGCAATCACCACCTTGGTGGCTTCGGCATCGTTCATCATATTTGTAGGCACGATGTAGTATTCTGCTCCCTCGGCTGTGATAGGCACATAATAGAAGTCGGCAGCAGTGAGAGCAATCAGTTCGTCGCCCTTATAGATTTTGTATGCCAAATTGTTGCCCAAGGCAAAACGCATATAGTGGTCGTTGTATTTTTCCACTTCGCCAGTCATACTGATTGATACCTCCTCGCTTGGGTAGAGTTTGAAAGTGTTTTCATCACCCCAAACAGCATTGGCGGCATACTTTGCCACGGCATCGTCGTCGGGCACAATCACGTCAATGCCACTGAGGCCGATAAAAATAGCCCAGCCACTGGCTTCGGGAGCGGTGGGAGCGGCACAGTAGATTTCGAAAAGGTTGTGGCAGTTGTTGTAGCCGTAAGCGTCGATTCTCTTTGTGGTAGATGGCAGAAGCATGGTGTGGAGCATTGGGCAAGACTGGAACGCGCCCCAACCAATGGTTTTCACACCCTCTGGCACAGCCACATTCACCACGTTAGTGCCAGCAAGCAGCATTTTCGACACATCTTTCAGATGCAGCGGCAGCGTGATGTTGGCAAGGTCGGTAGCATAGGCAAAAGCGCACTCGCCGATGGTGGTGACGGTGTTTGGCACCTGCACCTCGGTGGCTTTCGACTGGAAGAAGGCACTGTCGGCAATAGCGGTCACCTGATAGTTGGCACCATCGTAGAACACCTGCTCTGGAATGATGTAAACGCCCTTGTAGGGGTTGTTGGTAGCTTTTTCGGCTGGCACACGTGCCACAGCCACAGAGTTGGCACTGGTGGTGGTGTAGTAGAGTCCACCACATTCAAAAGTGGCTGCTTGGGTGCAAATGGCACTCAAAGCGGCTACTGTGAAAAATAAGTTTCTGACTTTCATGTTTTTGATATATAGAATAGTAAATTATTCGCGATAATACACACGTTTCACTCGTGGCGAGACGCTGGTGAGAATTTCGTAAGGAATAGTGCCACGCACTTCGCTCAGGGCTTCCACAGGAATGTGCTCGCCAAAAATTTCCACGATGTCGCCCACTTCGCATTGTGCGTCGGTCACGTCAATCATCACAGCGTCCATACACACGTTGCCCACGGTCGGGCAGAGTGTGCCGTTCACCCACATGTTGGTGTGGCCGTTGCCGAAGTGGCGGTCGAAGCCGTCGGCATAGCCGATGGTGACGGTGGCGATGCGCGATGGGCGGTGAAGCACTCCGTGGCGACCGTAGCCGATAGTGGTGCCTTCAGGCCACTCCTTGATGGAGATAACCACCGAATGGAGCGACGACACAGGCTTGAGGGCGTCTTCCGAGTGGTCGGACATCGTCTTAATGCCATACAGTCCGATGCCTATGCGCACCATGTCGAACTGCTTGTCGGGGAAGCGGACAATGCCTGTGGTGTTGAGGATATGGCGGATAATGTAGTGGCTGAATTCGGCTTGAATCATTGCCGTACATTCTTCAAAATATGCGAATTGCTGCATGGTGTAGGCATCTTGCGTTGGCTCGTCGGCCACGCACAGGTGCGAGAACATGGAGGCTGGCTTGATTACGCTTTGGCTCTTGAGCAGTTTGATAAGCGCTGGAATCTGCTCCTTGGTGAAGCCGAGGCGGTGCATACCGGTGTCGAGTTTGATGTGCACAGGAAATTCGTGCGCACCGTATTTTGCACCCTCTTTGATGAGTTCGCTGCATTCTTCTATGCTGTAAACCTCAGGCTCAAGGTGGTGTGTAAACATTGCCTTGTAGTTCACCACCGATGGATTGAGCACGATAATCGGCATGGTGATACCTGCCTTGCGCAAGTCCACGCCCTCATCTTGCACTGCCACAGCCAGATAGTCGCAGCCGGCATCTTGCAGTGTTTTGGCTATTTCGTAACTGCCTGCGCCGTAGCCACTTGCCTTCACCATGCCCACAGCCTTGGTTTCGGGTTTGAGGAACGAGCGGAAGAATTTGAAGTTGTGCGCTAAGGCATTGAGGTCAACCTCTTCCACGGTTTGGTGCTGCTTGGCTTCGAGCAGGTTGAGAATTTGCTCAAACTCAAATTCGGGTGCGCCTTTCACCAATATGGTCTCGTCTTCGAAGTCGCCAGTAGATTTCTTGTCGAGAAATTCTGCCACGCTTGCGTAGAACTGCGCGTTGATGCTGGAGAAGTAGCGTCCGTAGCGGCACATGTCGGGACCAATGCCTATCAAGTGCTTGATATGCTTGCTTTTGAGCAACTCGCTCACACGGATATACAACTCGTCGGCGCTGAATGCCTCTGGCATCAGGTCGCTCAAAATCACGGTGTTGGACTGGGCAGGGTTGCTGCGGCGAATCATGAAGTCGAGCGCGGGGGTGAGCGAATTGTAGTCGCTGGTGTAGCCGTCGGCTATCACGGTGCAGTTGTTCACGCCCTCTATCACATTGATGCGAGTGCCCACAGGGGTGAGGGTGGTCATGCGCTGCGCTATCACATCTTGCTTCACGCCCAGCACTATCATCACCACAAGGCAAGTGACCACATTCTCCAAATCGCGGTCGGCGGTAAACGGAACGGTGATGGTGTGCGCCTCGCCTTCGTATTTGTAGGTGATGCGGCTTTCTTTGGTGTCTTTTTCCACATTAGTCACCAGCACGGAACGTGATGCGTCGGTAGTGGACCACGCATATTCGTGCGCCACATCCACCTCAAGCAGTGGGCGAATGGTGGCGGTGACCAATGGGTCGTCGGCGCAATACACGATGCTCTCGCAACTGTTCAGAATCTTTGCCTTCTCCTGCGCCTTCTCGTCCATCGAGGCGAAGCCGTCGTTATGCTCGCTGCCGATGTTGGTGATTACGCCAATGGTGGGGCGAATCATGGCTTGCAGGTTGTCCATTTCACCGGTGGTGGAAATGCCGGCTTCGATAATGGCGAGCGTGGTGTTGGTGTCGATGTCCCAGAGCGAGAGTGGCACGCCGATTTGCGAATTGTAACTGCGTGGCGAGCGCACAATCTTGTAGTCGTCGCTCAACAGCTGGTTGAGCCATTCCTTCACGGTGGTTTTGCCACGGCTGCCGGTGATGCCAATCACAGGAATATTGAAGCGACGGCGATGGCTCGTTGCCAAAGTCTGGAGCGCTTCGAGCGTGTCGGCCACCACCAAGAAGTTGGCGTCGCGCATTTCACGCATCACATTGTCGATGCGGTTCACCACAAAGTTTCTCACGCCCTTCTGATAGAGAGGCGCGATATAGTTATGGCCGTCGTTGTTGGCAGTCTTGATGGCGAAGAATATGGTTTCTTCGGGGTTATTGAGCGAACGAGAGTCGGTGAGCAGTTGGCTCACGGTGGCTTCCTCGTTGCTGATACTGTGGTAGTCAACACCCAGAATGTCGGCTATCTCTACGATTGAGTACTTCATCATTCAGAAATTAAATCGTTGATTTCTTTAATATTTGCAATATACGGATATTCCTTCACCAAGTTCGTCACCACGGCTTTGGTGTCGGCGTAGAATCGCTCCACTATTTCACGGTTTGCCGTCATGGGGCGATGGGTGAGACGCTTCATCACACGCTCGCATCGGGCGATGGCTTGCGTGGAGGCATCGTCGAAATACGCCGCCTGAAAACTCTGCCAAATGTAGCCGATAGCCACATCGCTGGGATGTACCATGTCGGCGGCATAGAAGCGATAGTCGCGCAAGTCGTCCATCACTATCTCGTAGGCAGGGAAATAAGCGGTGAAGTCGCGATACACACGGTTCACATTGGCAACAGCCACTCGCAGCGTGGCCTTGCTCAGCGAGTTCACCTCCAGTCCGTCGGCAATGTGACGGATAGGGCTAACCGTAAACAGAATGCGCAACTGCGGATTAAACTCGTGCAGCCGCTCCACCATGGCGGAAAGTGCCTCGGTGATTTCATCTACACTCGCCATGCGTCGCGTGAAATTGTGCTGCGGCACCTTATGGCAGTTAGCCACCACCAGGTTCGTCTCCTTCAGGCGATACACCACGGCAGTACCCAGCGTCACCACAAGCGTGTGGCACGACTTCAGATGCTCATGCGCCTTCGCAATCTGCTCATTCATCAGCGTGAGCGTGGCTTCCTTATCGGCAAGCGAGTAGCGAGAGTGGAAATTGTAACTGTTCCACACACCGCTGCCCTGAAACAGGTCGATACCCCGCTCAGGCACCGCGTCGATGATGCGATTCACACTCGAGGCAATGCTCATCGGATTGTAGAGCGTGCCAAAAGGATTCACATTCACATCAATCATGGCTTGGTGCAATTTACCGCCTATATTGTCGCTAAAGCACGAGCCAAGCATCATAAAGCGGTCGCTATGATGCATAATGCCCATATTGTCGGCAATGTGTATAGTGGTGCGAAAGTCCATTTTCTCGGTTTTGTACAGTTATCAACCTACAAAAATACACCTTTTTCTCCAAACACACACCTTTTTCTCCAAAAATACACCTTTTTCTCAAAATACACCTTTTTCTCGCAAGTAAAAACGTAAAAACGTAACCAAAGGGACGGTTCTTCTATGTTGTAAACCAAGGGATTTTGGTAATTTAATATTTATTTAACATTTTGAAGAGCAATAGGATAGGTGTTTCCTTGT